>JAISGE010000134.1 GCA_031263265.1 Treponema sp. | reverse complement strand
ACCGTGGATCAGTATCATAGCCGGTTTGTCCGGCTCTTGGGTATCATAATAAAAGAGGGTTTCTTCCTCTCCTTGTATGGGCAACACCTTGCCCAGGGCTGCCAGGGAAGGCCACATGTGCATCGTCATTTCTAGAGTATATACCAATCAATCCTGATGAATCTTGACTGGTTCATGGTGAAGATTCAGAAATACCAGCAAATAGGAATACCCCTTAAACTGATTGACAAAATTATTGAAAAAAATATAATACCTACATGGTACATAACATAATGAGAAATGAAAAAGAAATGATGGATATAATTCTCAATTTTGCAAAAAATGATGAACGTATTAGAATTGTAACAATGGAAGGATCAAGGCTAAATACAAATGTTCCAAAAGACAGGTTTCAGGATTTTGATATAACCTATATTGTAACGGACATGGAATCGTATAAGGAAAATGATAGTTGGCTTGACATTTTTGGAAAAAGAATAATCATGCAAAAACCGGAAAATATGGCTATGTTTCCTCCAACGCTTGGGAATTGGTTTACCTATTTGATGACATTTGAGGATGGAAATAGAATTGATCTAAAATTAGTACCTATAAATGAACTGGATAAATATTTTTCATGGACGGATTCGTTATTAAAAATAGTACTGGATAAAGACACTATTTGCCCTCCAATGAAAGAGGCATCGGACATAAATTTTCATATACAAAAACCAAGTTCTGAATTTGTTGATGATTGTTGCAATGAATTCTGGCATCTTTCAACGTATGTAACAAAGGGATTATGCCGGAAAGAATATTTATATGCGATAAGACACCTAGAATTAATGAAAGAACAAATGTTAATTATGATTGCATGGAAGGTAGGAATTGAAACATCGTTTTCATTAAGTGTAGGAAAGGCATATAAATATTTGGATAAATATGTATCGGAAAATTTATGGAAATCAATACAACAATCTTACCGCTATAATTCATTGGACGGGTTGTGGGATTCACTAATAAGCAGTTGTAATATATTTAATGAAACAACATTATTTGTTACCAATGAATTAAAATATGAGTGTCCGCAATATGGAAAAAACGTAATAGAATATATAAAACAATTTATTCCATTGGAAAAGATAAAGAATATTTGAAATAAGGAGAATATAATGAAACAATTGAATTTTGACCTTGAACTGGAAAAAGTATTTAGACAAATTGGAGAGGCAAAATTGGCTGTATTAGCAACTTCTAGCCACAATATACCTACCGTGAGAACAATGAGTATTGTATTTTTTGACGGAAAAATATACTGCCAAACAAGTACAGATTATTTGAAATATAAACAAATTTCCGAAAATAAAAATGTAGCATTGTGTATTTTTAATCTCCAAATAGAAGGAATTGCCAATATAAAAGGCAAAACAACGGAATTTAATGATTTCATAGAACGTTATAAAAAGAATCATGAAGATTCATATAAAAAATATTCAGCATTGGAATGTTCTAGGTTAATAGAAATTATACCCCGAAAAATAATAAAATGGGATTATGATTCTGAAGGTAAACCTTCTCGTGTATTTTTAGAATTAGACGGTAAAAAAGCATATAGTGAAATGGAAAAATATATAGACCTTCCATAGCATATCACCGGAAGGACACAATGCTACAAAAATCTTTTAGTCTACTCTAAAGGCATAAAAATGCCTGTTTAGCATTGAGTTTTGAGATTCAGCGAGGGTCTTTGGACGCTGATTGCAATTTTTACGCCTGCTCATTATGCTGATAGGTATATGAGCAAGATCATACTGAAGGCCGAAGACCTTGACGGGTATCTTACCGAATCTGATAAGCGGTATATCTCCCGAATGGACGGATTATACAGTCAAGTGACGAGTTGTTTCACCAGGCTTTCCCAGTGCCGTAGTCAGGATGAACAAGGTCAAGAAGAGCTTACCCTCATCCGGCTTTATAATGAGATGGGTTCCCTGATGCAAGAACTGTGCGGCTATGAATCTGCTATCCGGGTATATTCCTTTGTTACCCCCCAAGAGAGCCACCCTGAAGCATCCCGGCTCATCGCGAAGCTCCGGGATATACAGACGGAAAACCAGGAATTTGTCTATTACATCCAGCGGGCCTATGAAATGCTCTTCAAACTCGCCTACGGTGGAATGCCGGGGAGCAATAAGAACTACCTGATCGTCAAAACACCGGTAACTCGACCGGTTCAGAACTATGCGGTGCATAAAATCACCAATATTGACGAGTTCATTGAGCATACGGTTATGTGCGTCATGCTCCGGGGGGCTTTGCTGCCCTCCATGATCATGTCCAAGGAAATCCAGGAGTATTCCTCCCACGGATATGTAACCCCCTTTGCCTTGTTTAAAATCAGCCGGGACGATACCAAACGCGAGCATAATATGGAGTACATGCTTGACCTGGACAATTCCTATTTTAACCGGGAAACCTTGGACGGCAAGGATCTTATCTTCGCAGACCCGATGAATGCCACCGGCGGGAGTCTCGTAACCGTGGTACAATACCTCTTGGAAACCGGTATTAAACCCCGGTCTATCCGGTTTTTCAATGTGATTGCCGCACTGAAAGGGGCGCTGCGGGCGGTTCGAGCTTTGGAACATTGTCAGGTCTTTACCCTGTGGATGGATCCGGTGCTGAATGATGCCGCCTATATCATGCCCGGTTTGGGGGATGCAGGGGATAGGATCAGCGGACGGGAGGGTAATTATCAGCGGAATATTATTCAGCTTATCGCTAACTATGGGGCTACGATTGCCCAGTTGTACCGTGCCCAACTCAGGGAAATAGAGAATACCGTACTCAAGAAGATCATGCAGCACCCTGCTTAGACAGGGGTATATTAGATTCGAGGAGTATCCTATGACGATCGATTTTAGCACTTCAGCGCTGCTGGCCATTGATGTGCAAAATGATTTCTGTCCCGCCTATACCGCGGTATCCGGGGAAAAACGGCCTGAAGGCGCCTTGGCGGTCAGCAAGGGGGATGCGGTAATCGGCCCGCTTAATACCCTGGGAGAACGGTTTGTCCAATCAGGAGGCAGACTGATCGCCACCCAGGATTGGCACCCCCAGGGTCATGTTTCCTTTGCATCAGCCCACCGGGGAAAGCAAGCCGGGGATACCCTGGATCTGCCTGGGGTCCCGGATCAGATCCTGTGGCCGGATCACGCGGTCCAAGGGAGTCTGGGGGCCTGCTTCCATGAGCGGTTTACCCTTAACCGGGTCAGCCTCATCTTGCGCAAGGGCTTTCGCCCAGGGCTTGACTCTTATTCCGCCTTTTTTGAGAACGACCGGAAAACCCCCACCGGCCTTGACGGCTTCTTGCGGGGACTTGCGATTAAGACCCTGGTAGTAGGGGGGCTTGCCACGGATTATTGTGTGCTCTACAGTGTCCTTGATGCGGTCCGGCTCGGATACACGACCCTGGTACTCGCCGATGGGATCCGCGGGGTAGGGTACCCTGAAGGCTCGGTGGAACGGGCTTTCAAGGCTATGGAAGATGCAGGGATTAGCTTAGTAGATTCCAAGGAGATCAGGGGAACCCTATGAATAAATCATCCGCGCTTTTTACCGACTTTTATGCCCTTACCATGGCCCAAGGGTACTGGAAAAATAACCTGAACCGGCAGGTGGTATTTGAAATGTTCTTCCGCCGTCAGCCCTTTGAAGGGGGTTTCTCCGTATTTGCCGGCTTGGGAACCTTGCTTGACAAGCTCCAGAACTTCTTCTTTTCCGCGGATGACCTGGTCTATCTTCGGGGGCTGGGGCTTTTTGAAGAAGCCTTTCTCGACTACCTCAAAGGTTTTCGCTTTACCGGCTCGGTATGGGCTATGGATGAGGGAACCGTGATCTTCCCCCAAGAACCCTTGGTCCGTATCACCGGAAGACTCATCGAATGTCAGATCATCGAAGGGATGATCCTCAATACCATTAATTTTCAGAGCCTCATTGCCACCAAAACCGCACGAACCGTGCTTGCCTCAGGTAATGGGACGATTATGGAATTCGGCCTGCGCCGGGCCCAGGGCTTTGACGGCGCTATGTCCGCTTCCCGGGCCGCGTTTATTGGGGGCGCGGCAGGAACGTCCAATGTCTTGGCAGGAAAGGAATTTGGTATTCCGGTGATGGGAACCATGGCCCATTCCTGGATCATGGCCCACGCTTCTGAGGAAGAGGCGTTTCAAGCCTACGCGGATCTGTATCCAAACCATCCGGTGTTTCTCATCGACACGTATGATACTCTCAAGAGCGGCGCACCCAACGCGGTCAAAGTAGGAAAACGTCTTGCCGCACGGGGGCAGAATTTCGGGGTACGCCTGGATTCCGGGGATATGCATTATCTTTCCATGGAGGTCCGCAAGCTCTTTGATGCGGCAGGACTCACCAAGGCCACCATTGCCGTGTCTAATGATCTGGATGAAACCATCATCCAGGCCCTCACCGACCAAGGCGCGCCGATCAACAGTTGGGGGGTAGGAACCCAGATGGTAACCGGAGGCAGTGAAGCGGCCTTTACCGGTGTGTATAAACTGACCCTTAGGGAAGACAGCCACGGCACGTTCCTGCCGGTGATGAAACTTTCCGATAACCCGGAGAAGACCACCAATCCTGGGGTAAAACAGGTCTGGCGGATCGCCGATCCCCAGGGTATGGCTGTGGCGGATGTGCTCAGTCTGGATGATCCGGTCAATCCTGATATACTTGAAAAGCACGGCCAGTACGTCTTCTGGCATACCTCCGGGGATTACCGGCATTTTGCCCACACCCTTGACGGAAGCATTGAACCCCTGCTCAAGCTCCGCATGGACCAGGGTCAGGTCCTTGGTCCCAATCCTTCTCTGGAAGCAATCCGCGGCCTTGTCCATTCCGGGCTTAGCTCCTTTGACGCCAGTTACAAACGTCTACTCAACCCCCATATTTACAAAGTATCCATCACCGAACGGCTCCGTGACTTAAAACAAAACCTCATCAAATCCTTCTTTCACCAGCACCTGCGGTGGGCGAAGTGAGTACGGCGTAGTTACTAAGTGCGGGGCACGTCCCTTCGTTCCTGATA
>JAISGE010000122.1 GCA_031263265.1 Treponema sp. | reverse complement strand
ATATATATTAGTACCAACTTACTTTTTAAGTGGTCGTTTTGAGGATTGATTAAAAACCCAAAATTCGGCTCATCAGTGAGCTTGGCTGACTGAATATCATTGTGGGGGTTCTTTATGATAAAGAACATTTGGATCCCCCCATACACACCTGCACACACCACCTCCTATTTTGGTTGATAGGCCGGAACAGGGAATCACCTAGGCTATACCTCTGAGGATGCCCGTAGAACTTGAGCGACATATGTTATAGGGAAGGAGTATAAGAGCATGAACCCTCTTCAAAAGGTAAGTATTGGCAAAAAATTGATAGGCCTCATCAGCGTATTTATCGTAGGATACGCGGGATTCGCCTTGTATTCGTTTCACACCTTGGATAGTCTGCGCCACGGTAACCTCTACAATCAAATCATTATGAGTAAAGATCTGATTGCCGATGTTCTCCCGCCGCCTGAATATATCATTGAATCCTATCTATACGTGTTACAGATGGAGACTGAAACCAACCCCATGGAACTGGAACAGGCTGTTTCTCAGTTGAAACGACTCAAGGCGGAGTACGATGCCCGGCATCAAGCATGGGTGGTTCATCCTCTGCTTGTGCCGGGTGAGATGCGGACCATCATGCTGGAAAAAATCTATGAGCCGGCGCGCCGGTTTTACGACATCACCTTTAACCAGTTTATCCCCGCATTGCAGCAGGGCGACCGTCCAAAGGCAACCGTGCTCTTGCAGGACCTCAAGGGGCAGTACCAAGAACACCGAACCTACGTTGATCGGTTGGTCGCCTTGGCTCAGAAAAACTATGAAACCATAGAAGTCCAGTCGAATCATGCGATCCATTCTAATATGGTAATCCTGCTTATTATCGCATTTTCGGTCATCATACTGGTGCTTATATTAAGCGTCTCCATCTATTTTTCCATAATCAAGCCCATCACCCTGATGACCGATGCCCTGGGTACTCTTAACACCATGGAAGGAGATTTGACCAGACGGCTCTCGTTAGAAAGTAAGGACGAAATCGGCGAAATGAGCGCCAGGGTCAATACAATCTTTGACTGCATGATGGATCTGGTTAAAGACATCCGGGAACGGACCAGTAATCTGACCAAAAGCGGCGATATTCTGACGGTCCATACCAATGAGACTGCCGCGGCAGTCAATACCATCAGTACGAATATCCAGAACATGACCAACCGGATTGACCTTCAGTCCTCCAGTATACACGGCATCTCCGCGGCCATAGACCACATCATGAAGACCATCCAAACCGTTAACTCCTATGTAGAGGAACAGTCCACGAGTGTGTCCTCTTCTTCCACGGCCATCGACAGCATGATTGCCCAGATCCGGTCGGTGGTAAGTATCCTGGAACAGAACATCAGAAGTGTTACCAGCCTTACCGAAGCAGTGGAGTTCGTGAGAACAGGACTGAGTACGGTTACTACGGATATGCAGACCATTGCCCAGGATTCTGAAGGTCTGCTGGAAATCAACGCGTTAATGAAGAGCATCGCCAACCAGACCAATCTCCTTTCGATGAATGCCGCTATTGAGGCGGCTCACGCAGGGGATGCGGGTAAAGGGTTTTCCGTGGTGTCCGATGAAATCCGCAAACTTGCGGAATCTGCGGGAGAACAGTCGAAGAGTACTGCGGTGATGTTGAAAAAGATCAAGGCTTCCATTGATACGATCACCGCTTCGACCCATGAGTTGCAGAATCGTTTTAACGCGATTGATGGAGGGGTAAAAACGGTTGCCCGTCAAGAAGAACAGATCCGTACGGTTATGGAGGAGCAACATTCCAGCAGTACTCAGATTCTGAACCGAATTGCCCGGCTCAAGGATTTGAGCGGCATGTCCAAACAGAGCGCTGGAGCAATGGAAGACGAGGGTCGGGGGATTATCGGGGAAATCGAAACCCTCCTCAAGATAAGCGGAGAAATCAATAATGGTATGCGGGAAATGGCTTCAGGATCGGAACAGATTGCCGCGGCTGCGGTACAGGTCAATGCGCAGAGCCTTCAGAACAACGAAACCATCGCGGGCTTGACTGGTGCGGTGTCTAAGTTCAAGGTAGATTGAGCGTTCTTGTAAAGAACAGGGCAGATACATTAAAACAAGCTCATGGCTCGCAGGGCAGATATGATGCCAAACATGGTAAACATGGACAGTACGGTGGAAAGATACACGGTCTGAGCCGCGAATTCCGGATCCAACTGGTAGTTTCGCGCCATTACGAGATTACCAACTGCACAGGGTGCTCCAAAGGCCACCACCAATGCTCCCAATTCTGGCCCCCGAAAGCCCATCCCAATGATTATGGGCAGCAGTATTCCGGGAATAATCACTAAGCGTACCATACAGGCGATGAGCACCGGACCGATGTTGTGGGCCAGTTTCTTGAGGTCAATCTGTGCCCCAAGCAGGAGCAGCGAAATCGGGGTTCCGGTGACGGCTATTGACCGGACCCCATTTTTCAGGAAAACCGGCAGGTTGATACGGCATACCGAAAGGATGATCCCCAGCACTGAACTGATAATGAGGGGATTTTTCCCAATATCCAGGGCAGTACGTTTGAGCGCCCCGGCCAACGGGGAAGGCTCCTCTGTACTGCGGAGCAACTGGGCATGATAGACCATAGCGATCACGGTGAAGAAATTAAACAGGATAATCGTAACCGGTACCAGCATGGCCGCAGCCTTGACGCCGGATTCCCCGAAAAGGTTTGCCGCAAGGGGTAATGCATAAATGAGGTTGTTTGAACGGAATGCGGTAACGATGAAGATGCAACGCCGGGAAGGGGCTTTGATCGTCTTTGTGTAGATAAGCCACGCGAGGAGTGCGGTAAGGAAGATACTCACGGTGGTGAAGACCAGGAGCTTGGGATTAAATTCAGCATAATAATCAATAGACAGGGTGCTATTAAATATATGCAGGGAAAGGAGGTATCGAAAGCATAGTTTGTTAAGGACTTCAATATCCGCTTCTTTAATATCCTGGCGCAGGGCAATAAACCACCCCAGGGCTACGGCGCATAATAAGGGAGCAATGGCATTAAAGCTAAATCGTAATACGTCCAAGATTCATTCCTGGCTTGAGGAAAACTCCCGTCCCTGGAGATAGGCTTCCAGCATAGCCTGTTCATTGCCTTGAAAGGAGCAGAATTCCAGGATAACAACCCGGCCTGGGTAGATCAGCTTGCAGACCGGAGAAAGCAGGTTTTCCCCAGCCCGGAGGGAACAGCCGGGTACTTCCATGTTCACCGGTATGTCTTTCATGGAAGTAAGATAATCAGGATAAAAAGAAATCCCCCAAGCTGAAATACTGATAACCCTTCCGGTGATGAGCACCTGCGTAACCGGGTGGGAAATGACCAAGCCAAAGCGGTTCCATGACGCCTCAAAGTACCGGCGAACCCGGTATTGTTCCTGGGCTGGAATACTCTCCCGTAAAATAGCTTGCAGCCGCTTGATTTCTCGAGGATCATCCAAGGCTTCCATAACCAGACCATTCACACCCAGATAAAACGCTTTTGAGGCTGCTTCCAAAGGGAATTGGCTGCCTTTGAGGATGATAATAGGACGCTGTTCTTTGGACCATTGGCTCCTAATGAATTGCAGCAAAACCTTCCAATGCCAGGGAAAATCCTGGGCACTGATAATGATCCCCTGAGGCTCCACTTCATCAAGGTTGTCCATACTTTTAAGTATATAACGATAACGAATGAGATCGAATCCCATAGATTCAGTATAGTAAGAAACCCGATCAAAGGTATCATCAGACCCAATGACCAGCAGAAGCTTCATCTAGTCTCCGGATCATTCAGTTCCTAAATTGATAACCGAATAATCCACAATGGTCCATATATCATATTTGCGGCGTACATAATAGGTATACCGTTTCTTTTCCGTAATACTAGGTCCAACTTTAAATTTCTCTAAAGCCACTACCATACCTTCTAATTCATTGTAGTTGGTCTGTTCAATCTGGAATTCCATGGGGATGGTTACAATATCCCCGTCCACCACTTGGTTTTGCAGATCCCTTCGATACTGGGCTACCAACCGCTGACGGCCCTCTTCAGATTCTGCCAACCATTGCCGCTGCCGCACCCCATCCCGGGCAAGCATGGTTTCCAGATCAAGGTAGAGGAAAAACTTTTCCCATTGAGACTTTTGCCGTGCGCTTAACAGATATTTGACCACCTCGTCAGGGGGCAGTTTTTCCCGTACCAAGACCGCATTGGTTTCCACATCCATTTCCAGGGGTATCCCATCGGGACCTATGATTGAAGGCGGCCTAAGGGTCAAAGAGAGCCGATTTGATTCCAGAGGACGGATAGCGACATTTCCCTCTACTACCATCCGATATAAATTAGGGTACATCTTTGCCTGTACAATGAAGGACCCGCTCTGCTGTAAATCCGCATAGTTCCGGAGATCTTCTACAAATGAAAAGGATTCCCCGCTCTCCACGGTAATCTCCCGGAAATAAACCTGTTGATACTGGTTTCGTTTACGCACGAGGAATTGGGCCGGTTCCAAAAGCCGGTTCGTCATGGTTCTCACCGAAAAATCAATGGAAAAAGCCCGTTCATCCGCCAATTTAAAATGGAAGGGAGCAGGGCTGTTATTGGTGATGGTTACTTGTACATAAATAGGATCTATACTCCCTGAAAGGTCTGCAGTACCTTGAATATAGTAGATGCGCTTATCAAAATACCGTATACTCAATGCAATTTCAGCGGAAGCCGCGGAGAGGACTCCCAAAAATAGAACCGCTATAAAAAAGATGATACTATAGAATTGTTTCATCGTGAAACTCCGTGGTTCATAAGGTATACTGCCCATGATGGTTCAATATATATTATAGTAATCGGTACGTTATTATGAATACCTTATCCTTTCCTTCATTGCTGAGTCAAGTTACTGCTTCCCAAGGCATACGGCAGGTGGTTTCAGCGTTTAAGCAAGGACGGTTCCCCCTAGAAATTGAAGCGGTAGAAGGATCCCTTGCGGCTATCCTCCTCTCCCTGCTCTCAGAAACCAGTGTTGCTCCTTTCCTGGTAGTGGTTCCCACCGAAACCGACGCGGCCAAGTTAGCCGCAGACCTGCAAAGCCTCGGAACCCCTGCGCTGGTGTTTCCCTGGTGGGGAGCCTTACCCTACCAGGACCTATCCCCTCATGCTGCGGTGTTTGGAGAACGGATCAAAGTCCTCAGTCTTTTGGTTGCAGGGGAAGATACGTTGGAATCGTGCCGTATGGTCATTAGCTCCCAACGGGGATTCCTCAGCCCGGTTCCCTCCCCTGAGTATATGAGAAGCCTCCTCATCCGGCTGAAACGAGGGGACACCCTGGACACTGGTTCTCTTGCAGCAACCTTGGTCAGCTACGGCTATACCCGGGTCTCCAAAGTCCAGGTTCAGGGCGAATTTGCCCTCCGCGGGGAAGTACTGGACATCCTCATGGGAGGAGATGAGACCGCCTGCCGTATCCTGTTCAATTTTAACCAAATAGAATCCATAAAACGCTTCGACCCCCTCACCCAAACCAGCCAAATCCCCCTCACCCATGTTTTCCTCAGTCCTTTTAGTATAAACGAGGGTTCTCGCGCGGGTTTCCGGTTTAAGGTGATCGAGGGTAGACCTGCCAAGGAAACCCCACACGAATCTACGCGGCCCCTAATGGACAAGCAAAAAAATGGACAACTAAAAGAATATTTTGAGGGGGGGGCGGTTTGTTTTGTTGATAGGGAGCGGCTGGAGAATGCCCAGGAGTCGCTGGAACGGGAATGCAGGAGCTTGTATGCCAAGGTATGCCGGGAACGGGATGTTCCCAAACCAGAGGAGATCCTCTTTAATTTTAAGGAACTCTTCCAGAGCAGCCCCCGGCGCTTTTCTTTTATGAGCATGAAAGGAGGAGGAGAGCCAGGCGCGCTGCGCCTTTCCCTGGCTGGGGAACCGCCCCGGAGTTTTTTCGGCAATGTCAATTATCTAAAAGAAGAATTTGCAGCCCTGGCACAAGAGGGCTGGAAGATCCTCGTGGCAGCAGAATCGGATGTACAGGCAAAACGCATACAGGAGCTTTTAAAGGAGGTGGCCCATGTTTCAATACGATCCCTGCCCCTTTCCTCAGGTTTTGCTTTACCGGATATCAAGCTCATGGTGGTACAGGAAAACGAGATCTTCAGCAGGCGGAAGCGGCCCCCTCGGTCATTGAAAACCGTCCGCAGTGTGGCTATCGACACGTTCGTGGAACTCAACCCCGAAGACTTTGTAGTACATGTGAACTATGGTATCGGCCTCTTTAAGGGGATCGAGCGGATCCGGGCGCTGGGTCATGAGCGGGACTATATCAAACTGGAATATGCCGGTGAAGAGTTCGTCTTTGTCCCGATTGAGCAGGTGAATCTGGTGCAACGGTACATCGGGAACGCGGGAAGCCCTCCTCGATTGGATAAACTTGGTTCCAAATCCTGGGAAAACCGGAAGGGCAGGGTCAAACAAGCGGTGGAAGACATTGCCCAAAAACTCATTGCCCTCTATTCCAAACGCAAAGCGGTTCAGGGGTTCTCCTTTCCCGCAGACTCGGAATGGCAGACCATGTTTGAAGCAGCTTTTCCCTTTGAGGAAACCGAGGATCAGATCCGTTGTGTAGAGGAGATCAAGGCGGACATGGAAAGCCCGCATCCTATGGATAGACTGGTTTGCGGGGATGTGGGCTACGGTAAGACCGAAGTAGCGGTCAGAGCATGCTTCAAGGCCATCATGGGGGGGAAGCAGGTGGCGTTTCTCGCGCCTACCACGATCCTGGCGGAACAACACTTTGAGAACTTCCAAGAACGGTTCTCCCAGTTTCCGGTGCGGCTTGCCATGCTCTCCCGTTTGGTAGAACGGGGCGCGGTGAAGAAGAGCCTACAAGGGATCAAAGCAGGAACCATCGACCTTATCGTAGGAACCCACAGGCTCATCCAGAAAGACGTGGCCTTCAAAAACCTGGGGCTTTTGGTCATTGATGAGGAACAACGGTTTGGGGTGAAGGACAAGGAACGCCTTAAGGAACTGAAAACCAACGTAGACTGCCTCAGCCTCAGCGCCACTCCCATACCCCGAACCCTGCACATGAGCCTCCTCAAAATCCGGGACATGAGCATCCTGGCCACGGCACCTCAAAACCGGCATCCCATTGAAACGGTAATCGAAGAATACAATGAAACCCGGCTTGCCACGGCTATTCGATGGGAGGTGGAGCGGGGGGGACAGGTCTTTTTTCTGCACAACCAGATCGAAAGCCTTGCGGATACCCGGCGCAGGATCGAGCGGCTGGTACCGGAAATGCTGGTGGACACTGCCCACGGCCAGATGGATCCTCAAGACCTGGAAGATGTCATGCACCGCTTTATTCACGGTGGGTTTCATGTGCTGGTATCCACCACGATCATTGAAAACGGTATTGATATTCCCAATGTGAACACCATCATCATTGACCGGGCGGACATGTACGGGGTTTCCCAGTTGTATCAGCTCCGGGGCCGGGTGGGCCGATCCGACCGGGTGGCATACGCGTATTTCTTTTATCCCCAAGGCCGTTCTTTGTCGGAGGTGGCCATGAAGCGGCTTCAGGTGATTTCTGATTTTACCGAGCTGGGTTCAGGGTTTAAGATCGCCATGAAGGACATGGAGATCCGGGGTGCGGGGAACCTGCTAGGCCGGGAACAATCCGGGGACATCTATTCGGTGGGCTTTGATCTGTATCTCAAGCTCTTGGATGAGGCGGTAAACCGCCTAAAAGACGCCCAGTACGAAGCTGATACCGAGACCCTGTTAGAACTGGAATATTCCGGGTTTATTCCCGACACCTACATTGATTCGGCCCAGGAAAAAATGGAGGTCTACAAGAAGATTGCCGCGGTACGGGACAAGGATGATCTGGAACAGGTGTACGCAGAGCTGCAGGATCGTTTTGGGCCGCTGCCTGAAGAAGCCGCGTCCTTGCTGGCCCTGGCGGAGATCCGTATCATCTGCCGGGAGCTTGCCGTTGCTTCCCTCAAAGAACGGAACGGACTGGTCCGGGTTGAGTTTGGGAAAGTGTCCAAGGTGAATGTGGAACGACTCCTCCGGCTTATGCGGGAGAGCAACGGAAGGGTGAAGTTCGATCCCCGCGCGCATAATGTCCTGGTCCTGGCCGCCGGAACCATTGGCCTTAAAGAAAAGAGCGAGTTCATCCGGGAAAAACTCGCCTCCTTAATTTCTTAGTTTTTTGGTTGTCCACCTTTGCGTGTTGTTTTAAGCGGGGGTTTCCTCAGTTCTTGGTTTTGCTTGTTCATTGAGCTGGTTTCAAAACGCGGGTAAAAGAGCCTTCTCTCATGCATGTTCAGAACATCTCACCGATCTTTTGGTAAAAAATTGCTGATCTCTTAGTGAAGATTGCTGATCTCTTGGTAAAATTGTACGGAATGTTGATGAAATCTCACTGTTTTTAACTTTTGGTGTCCCATGAAGGCACTGTTCCCATCAAGGCGCGTCATATTTTGTTCGCTCTGGGCTGAACAATCCGGTATGGCCAGCTAAAAGTCTATTGACTTTTACTTCTTAGGTAACGGTATAATGGCTTGATTACATAATCATAAACAAAAACAATAAGGAGTAATTTCGATGAAAATAGGGCGAAAACTATTACTCATGATTGGGGCGTTAACACTGATTGGAACCTTGGTACCCTTGGGAATCATGTTGTATTTGAATCACCGCCGCGTGACTAATCTTATCACTACTGAAATCAGGACGTTGTGTACTGAAGAGGCCCTCAGCATTAAAACCTGGTTTGAAATCCACCTCTCTGAGATCCGGGCCCTCGCGTATGTTATGGAGCGCTATGAACAGATAGCCGTGGATGAAAGACGCGCTCTATTCGGTCTTATGGTTAAGAGTATGGTTGAATCCAATGAGGATGTCATAGGGGCATCCATGGTCTGGGAACCGAATGCCCTGGATGGTCTTGATGCAGCATATATCGATACTCCGGGAGCAGATCACCAGGGTAGATTCACGCCTTACTGGTCCAGAACCAGACAAGGGGTAGTTGTGGAGACCCTTGAGGGCTATGATGTTCCTGGAGAGGGGGAGTATTACCTTATCCCCAAGCAAACCGGAAAAGAGGTGCTTACCGGACCTTTTTTCTACCCCATTGATGGAGTGGATAAGTTTATGGGCACGGTTACCGCGCCTATCAAAAACAACGGCCGGTTTATCGGTATCATAACCAGGGATATGGATGTTAACGTCATTCAGGAACAGGTGGAGAAAATAAAGCCCTACCCGGGATCAGTGGCGGCAGTGTACAGCCACAGTGGCATCGTAACCGGGCATTTTGATACGAGCCGGCTTGGTAAGCCCCTCGCGGAAACCGAACAGGATCTGGCAGGCCCTCATCTGGCTGAACTTACCCAAGCCATACAAAACGGTCGCGAGCTTACGTTTACCCAGTACGTTCCCCATCTCAACACTGAGATGATATTTATCGGGGTTCCCTTTTTTGTGGGTGATCCTACCGAGCCTTGGTACGTTATGCTCGGTATCCCCAGTTCGATTATCTCTGCACCGCTGTACCAGAGTCTGCTGGTGAGCCTGCTTATGCTTGCCCTTATAGGGGGTATCGTGTTAATCGGGGCTTTTATGCTGGCCCGTTCATTCAGCCTCCCCATCGTCCATACCATGTCCATTTTCAAAGATGTAGCCGATGGAGACCTCACCCGTCAGATTGAGGTTTCCTCAAACGACGAACTGGGGGATATGGTCCGCTACTTAAACTTCACGATAAATAAAATCAAGGGGCTTATTACCGTGATCAAAAGAGATGCGACTACCCTTTCCCAAACCGGTACCGACCTTGCCACGGATATGACTGAAACCGCCGCTTCTATCAACGAAATCACCGCCACCATCCAGAGTATCAAGACTCAGACCGGCAACCAAGTGGACAGTGTCAAAAGTACCGCGGTCGTCATGGAACAGATGGTGGAGAATATCGAAACCATAAATGTGCAGATTCAGAAGCAGAACGAGTGTGTAAGCCGCTCCTCTTCTGCGGTGGAACTGATGTTAGGCAATATCCAGAACCTCACGCAAAGCCTTATCCATAATGGGGAAACGGTCAGGGATCTTGCGGACGCTGCAGAACTAGGACGCAGCAGCTTAGAGGAAGTCTCTGCGGATATTCAGAATATCGCCCGGGAATCTGCGGGACTTTTGGAGATCAACGGGGTGATGGAAAATATTGCCAGTCAGACGAGTCTGTTAAGCATGAACGCGGCGATTGAGGCGGCTCATGCAGGAGAGGCGGGAAAGGGCTTTGCGGTGGTTGCGGATGAAATTAGAAAGCTGGCGGAGTCCTCTTCAGAGCAATCCACGACGATAAGCGCGGTTTTACAGAAAATAAAAGATGCGATTGACAATATAACCCAGTCAACCGAAGGGGTACTGTTGAGGTTCGAGGCCATAAGCAATGGAATGCAGCAGGTAACGGAACAGGAAACGAATATCTGCAAGGCCATGGAGAAACAGGAGCTGGAGAGCAAGGGCATACTTGAGTCGATAAGCATCCTGAACGAGATAACCGGTGAAGTGAAACGGAGCGCCCAAGAGATGCATGCAGGAAGCCAGGAGGTAATCCGGGAAAGCCATATCCTTGAGCAGATAAGTGGAGATATTAGCAACGGTATGCAAGAGATGGCCTGTGGGGCAGAGCAGATCGATACGGCGGTTAACCGGGTGAACGATATAAGCGGCGAGAACAAGAAACAGATTGAGACCCTCATCCGGGAGGTTTCCCAGTTTAAAGTTTCGTAACCTTATGGTGAAAGGCAGGGGCGAGCGGTATCTCCCCTGCCACAGGATGCTCCCCCTTAACCTACGCAGCAAGCCCTATTCCCGAATCATGATAAAATAATGAATTAGTTCTTGACACGATTCATTTTTATCAATATAGTTGAATATATAATCAATTGTTCAACATTAACTTATAAAATTATGAGGAGTACGAGATGGGAGACTATACCACTGATAATGATCGCTGCGACTGCAATATCATCCATGTGGAAGTAGTGGAGCACGTTCGAGAGAACATGCCTGAGGAGGAAACCCTCCTGGATTTGGCAGACCTTTTCAAGATGTTCGGTGATTCGACTCGGGTTAAGATCCTCTGCGCGCTGTTACATTCGGAGATGTGCGTATGTGATATTGCGTCCCTTTTGGGCATGAGTAAATCAGCGATTTCCCATCAACTCAGGGCGCTTAGGCAGACTAAACTGGTGAAATACCGCCGGGACGGAAAGGTGGTTTACTACTCCCTCGACGACGACCACGTAAAAGGTATTTTTGATCAGGGACTTCTTCATGTATGTGAATGAGTTTGTGGCTTGAACGAAGGTATGAGAGGACGATGCTATGGAACAAACTATTCCCGGACAAGGGGTGCTGTATCTTTCGGGACTTGAGTGCCCGCATTGTGCAGGAAAGATCGAGTGTGAAGTTGGCCGTATTGAAGGAGTTACCGCGGCCATGCTTGATTTTGTTGCGCAAAAAATAACCATCAGGACGGCAGATAAAACCCGGCTGCCGGCGATTATCCAGGAGGCTTCTGGGATTGTGCAAAGGATCGAACCGGTCATTCAGATATCCTTGGAAAAAGAGAAGAAAGAGGGAAAAGAGGAGAAAGAAAAGCCCAGACTGAACCTACCCGGTTGGAAAACGATAGTGTATCGTGCGTTTCAGGCTGCGGGAGTGGGGATGTTTATCGTAGGTCTTGCCGCAGGACTTGATGCTCCCTGGGATCTGGGGGTGTTTCTGATAAGCTACCTTTTTATCGGCTGGGATGTACTGGTCCGAGCGATCAAGAACATCTCCCGGGGACAGGTATTTGATGAAAATTTTCTCATGTGTATCGCTACTATTGGAGCCTTTGCCATAGGCGAATACCCCGAAGGCGCGGCAGTGATGCTGTTCTATCAGGTTGGGGAATACTTTCAGGATCGGGCGGTAAACCGGTCCCGGGCATCTATAGCTGCGCTTATGGACATCAAACCCGACTTTGCCCATGTAAAAAAAGGGGAAGAAATCTGTACCGTGCCCCCGGAAGAGGTGGTTCCCGGAGACCTTATCCTGGTCAAAGCCGGTGAAAAGGTTCCCTTGGACGGCTGGGTCAGGGAGGGGTATTCTGCCCTGGATACTTCAGCCCTGACCGGTGAGGCACTACCCCGGGATGTAGGTCCGGGCAGCGAGATTCTTTCAGGTTCGATCAACAAAAACGGCCTTTTGATTATCGAAGTAAGCCGGGAATTCGGAGAATCCACGGTATCGAAAATTCTCCAGTTGGTGGAAAGCGCGGGGAGCAAACAATCCCCGGCAGAGAACTTCATCACCAAATTTGCCCGGTACTATACCCCTATTGTGGTATTCGCCGCTGCAGCATTGGCGCTGATTCCTCCCCTCATCATTTCAGGCGCAACGTTTGCGGACTGGATAAACCGGGGTTTAGTTTTCCTCGTCGTGTCCTGTCCCTGCGCCCTGGTAATATCCATACCCTTGAGCTTCTTCGGAGGCATCGGCGGCGCGTCGAAAAAAGGCATACTGATCAAAGGGTCTGCTTACCTTGACGCCCTTGCCAAGGTAGATACGGTGGTTTTCGACAAGACAGGAACCCTCACGAGTGGGGTCTTCAAGGTTACCCGAATTATACCATCCGATGGATTTACCGAAGCAGAACTGCTCTTATACGCGGCTCATGGAGAACAGTACTCCAATCATCCCATTGCCCTTTCCATTTGTCAGGCTTACGGTCAGGCAAGCGGCAGAGACCTAGAACCTAACCGAGTCAGTGCGCCTGATGAAATAGCGGGAAAGGGTATCCGGGCCTGGATCGACGGCAAAGAAATGCTGCTTGGAAACGATTCCTTGCTTACCGGGGAAGGCATAGCCTATCAGCGGCCCAATCTTCCTGGAAGTCTGGTACATCTCGCCATCGACCGGGTGTATGCCGGCTGTCTTGTCATTTCTGATGAACTGAAACCAGACAGCATCCAAGCGGTACAAAGCCTCAAGGCAGTCGGGGTAAAAACCGTGGTTATGTTGACCGGAGACAGTAAAATTGCCGGGGAGCTTATAGGCCGGGAACTTGGTTTAGACGCGGTGTATGCAGAACTCCTGCCCCAGGATAAAGTTGCTCAATTGGAAGCGCTGGAAGCATTGGAAGCGCAAACCGGGGGAAGCCTGGCCTTTGTGGGAGATGGCATCAACGATGCCCCCGCGCTTGCCCGCAGTGATATAGGCATTGCTATGGGTGGACTTGGTTCTGACGCGGCGATTGAGGCAGCGGATGTGGTGTTAATGACCGATGAACCGTCGAAGCTGGCCGGTGCTATCCGAATCGCCCGAAAGACCAAAACTATTGTTTGGCAGAACATCATCTTTGCCCTGGGAGTTAAAGGGATTATCCTTGCTCTGGGTGCCTTAGGTATCGCAACCATGTGGACCGCGGTATTCGGAGATGTGGGTGTCGCCCTGATCGCTATCGCGAACGCCATGCGAACCCTCAATGTAAGAGAATAAGGAACAGGGGAGGTGATTGAGCCTCTTGCAAAACTCCGTTAGTGCGGACCTGTGGAATGGTCTAGCCTAAAGTTCACTTTTTCTCTTAAAATTCTAAATTTAAGGGGGAAACCATGAAAACCGCAGTGATTTATTTTTCTTATGAAGGTAATTGCAAGCTGATAGCGGAACAAATTAACGCATCGATCCCAGGGGATATGGTGGCTCTACAATTGGAAGACGCCAAAACACGGAAGGGCATGGCAAAATACCTCTGGGGAGGACGTCAGGTAGTACTGAATCGAAGACCGGCTCTCAAACCCTATACCTTTGATAGTGCAGCCTATGATCTACTCTTCATCGGCACCCCGGTCTGGGCAGGGTCTCCGGCTCCTGCGCTGGATACCTTTCTTGAACAAACCCGGATTACCGGTAAACAGATTGCCCTTTTTTGTTGCTGTGCAGGAGGTAAAGGCAAGGTCTTTGATAAGTTGAGGAGAAGTCTTTCGGGTAACACCTTTGTGGGAGAAATGGTCTTTATCAACCCCGTGAAACAGGATACGGGGACGCTTGCCGCTACCATTCGCCTTTGGCTTGAGGAACTTTCCGGTCAAGTGGTTCCTTAATACCCAAAAGGTTTTCCCTCACTAGAAACATACCACGGCGCAGATACTGCAGTTTGTGGTCCGTGTTGTCAAATTAGAACGCCCGCAGTGTCAAACTGCCCCGCAACGAGGTCTCTGTAAAAGCCTTCACGGTTAATTAACTCCTTGTGGGATCCGGTCTGCACCACCCGGCCATTGTTGAGAACGATGAGTTTATCCGCGGACATAATGGTTGACAGGCGGTGGGCTACCATCAGAATGGTGCGGCCTTTAAGCTGTTCCCGCAGGGCAAGGCGGATGTACCGCTCGCTTTCGGTGTCAAGGTTCGCAACGGCCTCATCAAAGATGAGAACCGGCGCGTTTTTGAGTATCGCGCGGGCAATGGCAACCCGCTGGCGCTGGCCGCCGGAAAGCCGCACTCCCCGCTCGCCGGTAACGGTGTCATAACCCTTGGGCAGGGTCAGGATAAAATCATGGGCATAAGCCGCTTTTGCCGCGGCCGTTACCGCCTCGTCATCGGCTTCCATATTGCCCAAACGGATATTCTCCCGCACGGAAATGTTAAACAGGTACACATCCTGGAGTACCGCGCAGGTCATATCGTGTAGGTTTTTAAGGGGGACCGCGCGGATGTTCCGGTTGTCAAGGTGGATGCTCCCGGACTGAGGGTCCCAGTACCGGAGCAGCAGGTTTACACAGGTGGATTTGCCCGCTCCTGAAGGGCCAACCAGCGCGGCGGTTTCCCCGGGTTTTACCTCAAAACTCACCTCGCGCAATACCGGGGACAGTTCAGGCCGGTAACTGAAAGTAACCTTATCAAAACTCAAGCCACCTTTTGCGAGCGTTCCTGCCTCGACCGCGAGTTCTTCGTCCCGCACGGCTGGTTGAGTGTCAAACACGATTTGGAGACGGTTTGCCGCGGCAAATACCAGCCCCAGATTGCGGGCCGCGCCGCATACTTCAATCAGCGGGGAAAACAGGAGTGCCGACAACATGACGACGACCGGGTATAACGCGAAGGGAATGAGCCCTTGTGCGACAAAGACCGCAGCCAGTCCCATGACGATGACCGTAAATACTCCGACACAGAGCTGCATCAGCATGGTTTCCACCCCCTGACGACGGCTGTATGTTATCTGCGCCCGGTACAGGCTCTGCATGGCTTCCCGGTTTTTCTCCTTGTAATGCTCAAGAAAATTCAGGGTAAGGAGTTCCCGGAGGCCGTGGATGCCTTCTATGGTTACCGCGTTCGCCTCTGCCAGTTTTTCCCGCACTTCCCGGCCCTGGGTGTCCGCCCGTTTTTGAAAGATAAATGAGGTTGCGCTCACGAACACGGCAAAGGCCAGCATCAGTATCGACAGGGCCCCGTGTATCCATCCCAGGGCGGCGAGCAGCAGCAGGGTAACCAGTACCGCTACGATTGCGGAGCCAAAAGTATGGGCAAGAAACCATTCAAGGATTTCCACGTCCCCCATCAGGGTCGCGCCTATCTGTCCTGAATGTTTTTCCAACAGGAACGCGGGGGATATTTGCTCGACCTTATCGTACAGTCTGATACGAAAATCCTTGAGCACCCGATAGGCCACATCATGGCCGAACCACATCTCGCCGTAATACATGAGGGCCTTAGCGCCAAGGCAGACGCAGAGCCAGCCGAACAGCAGGCCGAACCGGTCCCGCAGCCGCCCTTCCATTGCCAAGGCCACCATATACGCGACAATCCCCGCCGAGGCGATGTTGGCTGCGTGTTTCAAAAAAGTACTGAAGATAGTCCCTAGCATCTCAGCCGCATAGGGTTTCATCGAGGCGACAAGGCGCAGGACATTTTTCAGCCGTTGTCCTCCGGTATTACCGGTGTTGGGTTGTTTGCCGTTTTTCATTCTTTTCTCCTTTGCTAAGACTGGGTTGCCTGTCTTTGCGCGTTTACCAGACGGGCGTACACGTCGTTTCGGACCAATAACTGTTCATGGGTTCCTTCTTCAACCAGACGGCCCTCGTCAAGAACAAATATCTTGTCCGCGTTTTTGACGGTCGAAAGCCGGTGGGCAATCACGATGGTGGTACGATTCTTCATGATCCCCTCCAGTGCGTCCTGAATCAGGGCCTCGCTCCGGGCGTCCACGCTGGAGGTGGCTTCGTCTAGAATCAGAAGGGGAGCGTCCTTCAAGACCGCCCGCGCAATGGCGATCCGCTGCCGTTCACCCCCGGACAGGGTAGCGCCCCGCTCGCTGATAACGGTTTGGTATCCCTGGGGCAGGGCCATGATAAACTCATGGGCATTGGCGGCTTTGGAGGCCCGTACCACCGCTTCATCGTCCGCTTCAGGCCGGGCCATTCTGATATTGTCGCCAATGGTTCCGCTAAACAGGTACGTTTCCTGAAACACCACCGCAATCTTGCTTTGCAGGTAGTCCAGGGAATAATCCCGGATGTCCACTCCGCCGATACGGATTTCTCCCGCGCCGGGGTCATAAAACCGCAGCAGCAGGTTTACCAGCGTTGATTTTCCTGAACCGGAAGGGCCCACTATCGCGGCGGTCCGGCCCGCACCGATAGCCATGTCCACCCGCTGGAGGGCGTTTTTGACATTGGTCCGGTAGGCAAAAGTAATGCCGTGAAGATTGACTTCAGGAAGCTGCCGGTCAAGGGACAGGGTATCGGGTTCTTCCTTCTCCGTAATAGAAAGCTCCCGGTCAATAATCTCGAACAACCCCTCCGCCACCGAGAGACCGAGGAAGCTGGTATGCCAGTACATGTTGAGGTCCGCCATGGGCCGGGCGCACTCAATCCCCAGAAACAGGAAGACCGCTACGGAGCCGGTGGTAATGAGCCCTAAATCGGTACGGTATGCGGCAAGGGCAGCCGTGATGCAAGAGGCTACGCCCATGAGCAGGGTCATAAGCCCGGAATCAATGAGGGAAAGGGCGGTATTACGGATTTGTTTCTGGTAAAAATCCAGCGCGTCGGCGGCCAGTTCGGTTCCCTTCTTCTCTCCGGCGTTAAAGGCTTTGAGGGTATTCATGCCTTGGAGGGAGTCCACATACTGGGCGCTTAATGACGCATAACTGCGCCAGTAGCTGACGATACCGCGGCTCACCAAAGGAACGGTAAGATAGGGGACTCCCACACAGAGGATCATAGCTATGATGACAACGAGGCTGGTAAGCCAATCGAGATGGAAAAGATAAGCGCCGATTGCGATACCGGTTATGGCAATACTGATGATATGGGGGACATAGTTGACGAGAAAGGGTTCGAGGGATTCGATACCGTCGAGTACCATGGATTGTATTCTGCCGCTCCGTTGGTGGTGCATGTATCCCGGTCCTAACCGCAGGATCTTGTCAAACACCAGAAAACGTATCTTTGTTTTTACCTTGGCGGCCATGATTTTGGTGTATATCTCGAAGCTTCGGGAAAGGACGCCTCGAAGCGCCACCGCTCCCAGCGCCCCAAGGATATAGGGGATAAGCGCCGATAAGGGGCTCCGGGAGAATACCAGAGATACGGCCCGGGCCATGAGGACGGCCTGCGCTGTGTAGGTGGCGTTGACACCCAGACTGTTGATGACTTTGAGCGCCACTTCTGTTTTGATTGCGCCGATGTAGCGCACAAGGCGTCCGTAGGCTCCCAGATGGTAGCGGTATGATGGCATAATGTCCTCCGTTGATTTTGGTTTGTATTTTTACAATTGTTTGATTACTGCGTTTTCCGCTTTTACCTTTATGATCACCCGAACTGTCTTGCGTCCTGAATATACCGCTCGCTTCCACATTTACGCGCTGCGCATCAGTTTTTTGCAGTTATAATCCTTAAGGATTCTCCCTTTTTCCATAACGATCACCCGGTCACAAAAATGTTCTACAACACTTTTGTCATGGGAAATCATCATGATTGATACCCCATGTTTTTTATGTATCTCTTTGAACAATTCAATAATCTGCGCCTGTACTGACAAATCAAGCATAGAGGTCGCTTCGTCAGCTATAAGCAGTCGAGGCGAAAGACTCAATGC
>JAISGE010000153.1 GCA_031263265.1 Treponema sp. | reverse complement strand
TGGTAAGAAAATAGATCATCTATATCGAGCGCACGGTATATTCTATAACCAGAAGCGCCTGAAACTTCAGACCAGGATACGGTAATGTTGCTTGAAGAGCTTGCCGAGGCATATACGCCTGAAGGAGCAGAAGGAACGGACCAACTGCCGTTTGAATAGGAACCAAACCGAGCATAGTCAGACAAAGGGCTCTCACCTGCGGCATTGACTGCGCTTACTTTGAAATATCCATAGTCATACCCTTCCCAGTCCTTACTGGTATGCGAAGGGGTATTAGCCGTATCTTCTAAAGCATAGGGCCCTGCTGCTTCCTCTGCCCAATAAACGATATAGGTCGTAACGCCGCTCACCGGATTCCAGGTAACATATACCTCATCTGAGGATAAACGGGTTGCCGTTACACCGGTCGGCGCATTAGGAGGAGAGCCACTGCTTCCGTTTGAACCGATGATTACTGCAGATGCAAATGATGATGATTGGGGGCTTTCTCCAACGTTATTATACGCACTTACTTTATAAAAATAGGGAGTGCCCGGCGATACTCCCGTATCGGTATAGGTAGAGTTGGAAGTTTCCCCCTGGACATCATAGGAGCCGGAACTATCATTCGCCCGGTGCACCTTATAACCGGAAGCACCAGAAACCGGAGACCATGTTATGGTAATGCTACTTTCAGATGCTACTGATGCAACGATGCTTCCAGGAGCACTGGGTTTAACGCTGCTGTCGCCGTCCCCTCGGCCCTTCTTGACTGTGTCTAATATCCCCCCGCCGCTGCTACCGGTATCATGCTTGCACGCGGTTATGGCTACTCCGAATACCAGCATAAGACTGCATATTCCCGTCACAAGTACCTGATACTTTTTCATATAAGTACCTCCTTTTTCCTTAAGATGCTGCATAACATCTAAATGAACTACCAAACCCAACGCGTAACCGGATGTACCATAGTAAGAGAAGGCTCTTTCATGCATCTCATCACCATCCCTTAAAGGGTATTGGTATTCCCGTATAATTACTTGCTATTACCAATCATGGTATTAGTACAGTATGCACTTGTTAATACCTAGTTGTCAATAGATGGTAGAGCCATATCATGACGGAATCATGGGAAATAAGGAAACGGCGAGTTCAGGACCGGAAAAATTGCGCAGGCAGTTATCTCTGAATATCAAAAGCCGCCGGAGGCTTTTAGGCATATCTCAGGAGAAACTTGCGGAAGCAGCAGACCTCTCGGCTCAGACCGTGAACGATATTGAAGGCTGCCGTATGTGGGTAAGCGACAAGACTATCGTGAAACTCGCCAAAGCCCTTCAGGTAGAGGCGTACCAGCTTTTTCTTCCCATCATCGAAGAAAACAATCTCGAAGAAACCCCGGAATCTGTTCATTCCCCGGCAGAAATCTTACTTACGCTCCAGCATAATATTAAGAAACAAATTGACAAGCAAATTGATGAAGTCCTCAGAACCAGCCTATGGCGTTAAGCTTCCGAAAATGAACCCGATATCCCACGGGTAAGCCCTTGTTCATACCAATGAAACCTTGCTAAAAACAACGATATTATTGTTTTTAACAAGTTGTCAACTCTTATGCTTGCCGAGTACCGTATTAAGCAAACAGTGCAATCAATATAAGGGGTTTAGAACAACCATGAATAAAGAAGCGGAATCATTACGGAGCATCTTGTCTATGAATATCAAACACCGGCGAAAAGTCCTGGGTATATCCCAAGAGAAACTAGCCAAAGCTGCAGAACTTTCCACGCAAACCGTGAACGATATTGAGGGTTGCCGTATATGGGTGAGTGACAAGACCATGGTGAAACTCGCCGGGGTCCTTCAGGTGGAGGTGTACCAACTGTTGCTCCCTGCCATACAAGATAAGCAAGCAACAGGCAACAAGATCGAAGAAAAAGAGATGCGTATTCCTTCCTCGGCGGAAATATTATTAACCTTACAGCAGACGATTAAAAATGAGATCGATCTGCAATTTTATGGGGTCTTGAAATCCCAGGTATTGCATTAACCGGACATGCCCAGGGACGAATTTTCCCGGATGAGCTGGGATAAGATCCTATCAAAACTATCTGCAAAGGCTTTGAGTTCTCGTCTGCCCTAGGTGCGGATGCGGCCTTCGATAAGGCCGTAATAAAGAAAGTGCCCGGAATTTGGAGGAGATGCATACCGGGCACTGTTTGTACACTAGCTAGGATTCTTCGGGCAGGGGGAAGTCGGTCTGTTTGCCAAGGCCATCCGCATCGTAGAGCTCGGTGGAAACTTCCCCGAAGACACCACCGTAGCGGAAGATCGCGGTCTGGACTTTTACAAAGTCTATCCAAGGCAGGTTGGCAGGGGTGCCGTCCTGCTGCCTGGCGTGGCTGATATGAAAATCTGTGTATGCGGTATCCACATAACCCCAGACCGTTTCAATCTCGTTGTACCCGTTGGTAAAATTGCCATTGTCCTTGATCAGGGTACCGGTATAGGTAACCCACTTTACGCCATCGGGCAACCCGATGGCGAAGGTGAAGGTACCTGGAGTCTTTCCGGTCCTTCCCTTATTGTCGGCCCAGTAACCACCCTCGTGACGTATGGCATAGCGGCGGGTTACCAGGTCCTGGTACTTGGGGTCTTCGTCATCACTACCCTTGAGTTCGTACCAGGTGTCGTTGGGCAGACCGTCCCCATTTTCATCCATAGAGACCCAGACTATCCCTGGTTCGCTCCAGCCGCCGAAGGGGTTCCCCCGGATCTGAAAACTATCCTGTTCACGGGTTTTCCGCAGCTTCCAGGTCTCGTAGCCCAGCGCGGAGCCCAGGCTCCACATATAGCCGCTAGTACCCGGCAGGTTAAACTGACCGGGGCCGAAATTTCTAATGGGCGCGGTAGTGTTTTCCATGGAAAACCTGGGGGAATCCACAACCGGAGGGGGCGTAGCAGGCAGGGCGAAGCATTGCACCTTAGTTTCCGCAGTCTTGCTTACAGTTGTCCCCAGATAGGTGAGGCCGCTTGCGGCAACCGAAACCGTGTAGGTTTTTCCGGCCTCTGTCGGTGTGAAGGTAAAAAATTCGTTGTCTCTTGCCGCGGCTGTATCGTAGGAACCTCCTGAAACAGTCCAGGTATAAGTTACCGGGACGTTTTCATGGTTCTGATTGTACCCAATGAGGACCCGTACCGGGGCCAGTACCAGGGAACGGCCCAGGGATACGGTGTAGGTCCCATCCCCCAGGCTGTCGCCGGTCATGTTTTTTCCCCACCCATTAGGCTCAAGAGAATGACGCCAGTACCCGTAATCAAAATACACTTCCGGTTCCATATCGAACACCTTCACCGTGGTAGTCAAAGGGGGCTTTTCGTCCAGGTTCACGGTAATCGTCCTAGTCCCGGGGGTACTGAAATCCGGGACCTCCACATCCTCTGGGTA
>JAISGE010000023.1 GCA_031263265.1 Treponema sp. | reverse complement strand
ACCATCGTGGACCCCCAGCTCAAGCGGGAGTTCTGCGGCGACAAGCTGGAAATCCTGGACGTAAAACTACGTACCGCCCACGGAAAATCCATTGATATAGAGATACAAATCTCCGCTCTGCCTGAGATGCGGTCCCGAATAAGCTATTACCTTTCAAACATGATAACCGAGCAGATAGGGATAGGCGGGTATTACCAGGAGTTGAAACAGGCGATTTCCATCGTCATCACGGATTACGATTTTATTCCTGAGACTGAACGGTACCATACGGTATTTGGGATGAGGGAGCAGGAGGAACACTTTCTGTTCAATGAGCTTATGGAGATAAACGTATTGAATCTGGTCCGGCTTTCTGAGGATGAAGACAGCAAGTTGATGGACTGGCTGAGGTTTTTGAAGGCGGAACGGGAGGAGGAGTTTACGATGTTAGCAAGGAAGAACCCGATGATAAAAGAGGCATATTGCAAACTGCAAGCGATGAGTGAAGACGAGGCAACCCGGATACTTTATGAAGCACGGTTAAAAGCGCAGCGGGATGATTATTCCCGTATGCAAGGTGCTCGCCAGGAAGGACTGGAGGAAGGACACCGGGAAGGCAGGAAGGAAGGCAGACAGGAAGAGAAGTTGGAAATAGCCCGGAAGATGAAAAGCCGGGGTGTCGCGGCGGGACAAATAGCCGAGGATACGGGTCTAACCCTAAAACAGGTCGAGGCCCTGGGAATGGCTTAGGGCTATTCTTGACCCCCCGCATTTTTTAACCGCACCGTCGAAAGGCGTGGGAAGTTTTCATGCAAATTTTTGCTTAACTCAAAACGTGAGACGCTTTAGCCATTTTTTCTTTATCATGCCCCGAGAGGTTTAGGGGCGCTTCCTCATGGTTTAGCCTAGTTCCGCTCAAGTTCATGGGAAATACAAGCGATCTATCAAATAGGTATACTTTATAGAAAAAAGTGTGTTACCGTATCTTCAGCTAAGGAAATAGTATGTATACAAGGGAAATACAAGCCATGAGGGCTAGTCCCATTGAACAAGGAAAACCCCTTCAAGGGACCTGGATCGAGGCGTTTGATGAAGTGGATCTTATGACCATACACCGGCCTTTTCCCTGTCCCTTGCCCCGATGGTTGCTGGACTACCGAATCAAAGAATGGGAGTCCTTTGTGATTCAGGATGACCGGTTTTGTCTTGAAGCGATGTTCAGTAATGTTAAATGTTACCGGTGGGTTCAGGTGGTTTTATATGATAAAACTACCAAGGAACGGCTCCAGTTTAGAAAGATCATGCCCTTCAATGGCTGGCGGATGCCCCGGAGCCTTGCGAACACGTCTATTGACAGCCGGTCTTATGGGTTTTTCTTCAGGATACATAATTGGCTTGATACCGATACCATCAGGGTGGATATGGATATTGGGGCGACCCGTAAACACCCTTCTTTTACGGCCCATCTGGAGTACGATGTGGATAGAAGCCGGATTAGCCCTCTGGTGGTGAACCTGCTGTTCGCCGAACGGCGCTGTATGTATGCGTATAAGGTACTTGCCCCGGTCAGGGGGGATATGGTGTTTGGAGGTAGACACCTATCCCTGGATCCTGCCAAGACCCTGGGGTTTTTTGGTGATTTTAAGGGCTACTATCCCTATCGTATGCATTCGGTATGGTGTACTGGTTTTGGGTTTGATACCGGGAACCGCTACTTTGGCTTCAGTATCGCGGAGAATCAGGCAAAAGAGACCTTTAAGAACAACGAAAATGCCCTCTGGGTAAATGGCCGTTTAAGCCCCCTGCCCCCTGTGTACATTACCATGCCCCACGGGATCCAATCGGATTGGATAATCCAGGATATGGAGGGGATGGTGGATCTGGTTTTTAGTCCTAAGGAATTTATCCACAATGAACTAAATGTATTGCTCGTTAAGACCGAGTTTGATACCCCCCTAGGCTTTTATAACGGTACGGTCCTGGATGGGGAAGGAAACCCGATCTCGGTGCATAATCTCTGGGGTTTAGGGGAGCATCTATACCTACGGGTATAGGCCGAAAATAGGGGACAAGTCTTCCTTGAAAAGCAAAAGAAGATATTATAATATAGAGTATGGCAAAACAAGAGAAAGCGGTATATGCACCAGGTGAATTGGATCGGGTTCGGAACAAGTTAGGGGTGGTTGATGACAATGAGGCAAAACGGATGGCTAAATTGCTGGGTGGACAAGTGGGGACCGAAAAGCCTTCAAGCAAGACAAGCACGGTCCGTCGTGAACGCAGGCAGGCAGGCTCACTTACCCCGGATACTACGGTTCAGCACCAAAGGCAGAGTCAACTGGACCCGGGTTCCAGGTCTCAAGTTGCACAGTCGATTATCCGCAAAAAAGGACGTAAACATAAAAACCAGGACATAGAGGATGATCCGCAAGTACCGGTTAAGCCAAGCTATAATGAGCGGCTCAAGATGGACCGATATGCCGCTCAAGCGGAATTTGATATAAAATCCGTGAGTCAGGTTTTAGCGTCTATGTTCGGTTTTATCAAGGAAGCTCCTGATTTTGTAAGCCCGCTCTTTGTTACGAAAAGGTTGAACGAATATTATAAACAGATCGAGATCTTGGTGCTCTCTACACGTACCATGTTTCCCCGGAATAATCTTCGCCGTAATGAACAGATCAAGAAAATGTCTCTGTTTGTATTCTCCGTGTTAGATACCATCCGTTACTGGAACATTGAACGGATTACCAGCATCATGGCCAGAATACAGGTCAACCCCCGTAGGGTCCGAACCGTTGATTGTGCAGATATAGTGCGGGATGTTTATAGACCCCTTTTTATTTTGGAAAAATTATCCGTAGACTTTCATATTAAAGAAGCCTATAAGTTACTCTATAAATTCTTATACATCGAAAGTCCTATAGAAGCGAAGGATAAGTATCAGAACCTTATCCGTGCTGCCCTGGATGCGTATCAGATCATACGCAAGGATATACAGTACCTTTTATATCCCCTCTTTCTGAAATTAGTATCCAGTACCTGGATACCCTATAATCTCTTCTTTTCAAAACGAAGAAACCGCATTATGGCCTTTCTTAACGTAAAGGAAGAAGACTGTATTTCTCCCGATAGCCCCCAGGATGATGAAAAGAACAATGAAGATAAGACAAAAAAATCGGGCTCAGAAGCAGATGAGAAGCAGACCGAAAAACAGGAGCGGGAAGCCGCTACCCAGCGCGCTGCGGATGAAGCGGAGCAGAAAGCGGTTGAGCGGGGCCTCAAGACCTTGGAATCCCTGTTTCCCAAGGCAGGTTGGGATAGACTTTCGACGTATCCTGATCTGTATGCGTATTTCGCCAAAACCTTTGATTTAGGAAAAGGGTATGAACTGATTGCCCCTACGGATCCGCTCCTGCAGGTGGTGATATTAATGCGTATTTTAGAGGAATTGTTTTTTGGGCTTAGGTACGTAACCTTTACCTCGATTCTTGGATCCGGCGAGGCTACCGATCCGATTGGGCAAATTATGGAAGACATCTTAGAGCATTGGCGTGATTTTGAGGTGACCTTTAATAAGGAATACCTGGATCGTTTACAAGAGTATTGCCGGCTTTTAGATACCTCGGTGGAAGCGAGGACATCCCCTTATGGAAAACGTATATATAACGAATTACAATGGATCAAGCGGCTGTATTATCTTCCCTATTATAAATTTGAAAACAAATCATCTTCGCCTTTTAAGAAAAGCAGCATAACCGCCGTGTATCCTGAGGTTCGAAGATTGCGTCGTTGTCTGAGCACGCTGGCAGCGAAAATAGACCTGAGTGCCAAACAAAGGACCGCGGAACTTGATGCCCCCCCCTGCGAAGGGATCGAAAATCCCTGGTCGGAATATGTTTTTCAGGTATCTAATCCCCTTTCTATGCGGCTTAATATGCTGTTGGGGAAGAAGAAAAGGAACAACGCATCCCTTATATACTTTACCTTAGCGGTTGCCACGGTGCTGGATCATTTGGTGAATGATTACAACAGTTGGGCTTATGAGCATGATGATGAGATCCTCTTCCGGAGCGTGGATGGTGCAGGGAGTATACCCCAGTTTGGGGTCGATGAGAAAATCGATGCCAATGCGCTTTTCAAGCAGATAATAAAGGAACGACAAGCCGAAGGCAAAAAGTAGTCAAACCAACTGACCAAAGAGGCAGCGCAGATAGGGGACTGGCAGGTTCCCTATCTGCGTTTATGGCGGTTACAGCCTCCCTATCCGTTTACGGGCGTCTTGAGGGCTGATTCCTTTTCGGCTTGCCCAATCAGTTACTTGATCCTCCCCAATAGAACCAAGACTGAAATAATACGCGCTCGGATGGGTAAGGTACATGCCGCATACCGAAGCTGCCGGGATGATCATGGCAGATTCGGTTAATGTAAATCCGCAACGTTCCCGGGCTTCCAAAAGGTCAAAGACAATGCGTTTATCGCTATGATCCGGACAAATAGGATACCCAAAGCAAGGCCGTAGACCCGCATACCTGCCTGAGGCAATATCTTCCATGGAAAGCTGCTCCTCTTCCGGTACATAGGCCCACCATTCCCGTCTAACGCGCAGGTGCAGTACCTCGGTAAAGGCCTCGGCTAGACTATTGGCCAGACTTGCCAAGAGGAGGCTTTTATAGGTATCTTGCTGCTCCTGGTAGGGAACCTGCAATTCCTTGAGGCCGAACCCCGCGCCCAATACAAACAGCCCAATCCAGCCGGTAAGCCCTTGAGCAGTATGGGCAGGATGCTCCTTGGGAAGGATGAAGTCCGCAAGACAGGGGTTAAACCCACCTGAGCGCTTGTACTCCTGATTCCGCAGGAACGCAAAGCGGGCAATTTCCCGTTCCGGATCCCCAGGATCGTATATGAGCACATCATCCCCTGCAGCAAGCGCAGGGAACAAACCCACCACGCCCCGGAGCTTCAGCAAGCCTCTTGCTACAATAGGAGCCAAAAGGGCCTTGGCATCTTCCAATAGGGTTTCCTGGGCCGCTTGTTTTGGTCCCGGGGTATTCACCCCGGTCATATCCCAGGCCCGGAGAAACCCCTTCCAGTCAATGTAGGGGGTAACCCAACTGAGGGGATAATTATAACATTCAAAGACACCCTTGGTTTTAGGTTCTGGCAGCAGGGATGACCAGGAAATCTGCACCTTGTTTTCCCGGGCGTTTTGCAGCGGGATCAAACGACGCTTTGCCTGAAGCGCCTCGTGCCGTTCTGCCGCAGTCCGATAGGCATTATCCAGGGCTTCAAGAAAGCGGGGACGTTCGGTTTCAGAACAAAGGGCGCGGACAATCTCCGCGGAACGGCTTGCATCAGGAACATACACCACAGGCCCTGAATACTCAGGAGCAATCTTGAGCGCGGTATGGGCCAGGTTAGTGGTGGCTCCTCCGATAATCAGGGGGATCTTAAGTCCGCGTTTCTCCATTTCCTGGGCAGTACGGATCATTTCGTCCAGGGAAGGGGTAATGAGTCCTGACAGCCCGATGATCGCTACCTGTTCTCGTAAGGCGGTTTCAATGATCTGATCCGAAGAAACCATCACCCCTAGATCCAGGATCTCATAGCCGTTACAACCCAACACTACCCCAACGATATTCTTGCCAATATCATGCACATCCCCTTTAACCGTGGCCAGGAGGATCTTAGCGCTGCTGCTGAGGGTTCCTGGGGCTTTTTCCTGGGTAATAAAAGGCTCCAACGCGGCAACCGCCTTTTTCAGCACCCGGGCGCTGCGGATAACCTGGGGAAGGAACATCTGACCTGCGCTAAACCGATCGCCTACCTCCTGCATACTCTTCATCAGAGGCCCTTCCAGGATCTCCAAGGCATGAGGGTATTTGGCTCTCAGCGCCAGTACATCCGCTTCAAGGTAATCATCAATACCGGTGAGCATGGCATGGAGGATCTGGGCTTCTGGGTCCCAGGAACGCCACGACTCGATAGGTTCCTGGGCTGTAGTCTTGGTCTTGGCGTCTTTTCGTGCCAAAGCCACCCGGAGTAGGGTCTCGGTTGCATCCGGCTGCTTACAGAGGATCGCCCCTTCTGCAGCCTCCCGGAGTTCTGGATCGATGTCTTCGTAGGAAACCATAGTTCCTGGATTCACAATAGCCAGGGAAAGACCTGCGGCCTGGGCATGTTTCAGCAAAACCCCATGCATGGCATTTCTGACCGGATCATTACCTTGAAAACAGAAAGAAAGGTTGGCGATACCCCCAGAAACCTGGGCATAGGGGCAGTGGGTGTGTATCCACTCACAAGCCTGAATGAAGTCCAAGGCATACCGATCATGTTCAGGAATACCCGTGGCAATGGTAAGCACCACCCCATCAAACACCATGTCTTCCGGTGGGAAACCATCTTGCACCAAGAGCGTATATGCCCGATGAGCCACCTCAATCTTGCGTTCATACGTTGCCGCCTGACCCTGCTCATCAAAGAGCATCACCACCACCGCAGCCCCATAACGCCTGGCTAAACGGCTCCTCCTGAGAAACTCCCCTTCCCCATCTTTGAGGCTTAGGGAATTCACCAGGCCCTTTCCCTGAAGCAGCTTAAGCCCGGTCTCGATGACTTCCCAACGGGAACTATCCAGGGTAATGGGTACTCTGGCTATGTCTGGGTCTGAGAGGGCAAGGTTGAGGAACTGGGTCATGGCGGCTTTGGCGTCCAAAAGGGGATCATCCATGCTGACATTGATGCTATGGGCACCCTTTTCGATCATTGACCGGGCTATACCCAGGGCTTGATGGTAGGCTTCCTGTTGAATGAGCTTGAGAAATTGACGGCTCCCGGACACATTGGTGCGTTCACCTATTTTAGTAAGCCCCTGGGGGTTTACTTCCAAAGGCTCAAGCCCGGCAAAAACCGTTTTCCGCGGGAGAGCTGGGATGCTGCGAGGCCGATACCCTTGGGCCTTGGCAGCCAGGGCCGCGATGTAGGCCGGGGTGGTACCGCAGCAGCCTCCCACGATGTTCAACAGCCCTGCTTGCATATAGGTTTCAAGGCATGACGCCATAGATTCAGGGCTTGCATCATAGGCCCCTAATTCATTGGGCATCCCTGCATTAGGGTGTACGCTGGTAAAGCACGGGGCGATCCCGGACAGTTCCTGGCTGTAAACCTTGAGCCGCTCTGCACCAAACGAACAGTTAAGCCCAATGGACCAGGGCTTGGCGTGGAGTACTGAAATGCAGAATGCCTTGAGGGTCTGACCGGCAAGGAGCCTTCCTGCGGCATCGGAGATGGTGGCGGAGATCATGAGGGGCAGGTCTATGCCCCGCTCTTCCATAAGCCGGGAGACCGCAAAGATGGCGGCCTTAGCATTGAGGGTATCGAAGATGGTTTCAATGATGAGGATGTCTGCACCGCCGTCCACCAGTCCTCGGGCATTATCATAATAGGCAGCTTCCAATTCGTCCCAGGATATGCCCCGTGTACCGGGATCGCTTATATCCGGGGAGATACTCGCGCTTTTTGCGGTAGGGCCCATGCTTCCCGCGACAAACCGGGGTTTATCAGGGGTAGAAAGGGTATCCGCGGCATGTCGCGCTAAAGAAGCCGCGGCAAGGCTTATCTCATAGGCCAGGTCCCCTATCCCATAATCCGCTAGAGATACCGAGGTGGCGTTAAAGCTACAGGTCTCAATAATATCTGCCCCTGCTTGCAGATACGCGGTGTGGATGGCGGAAATAACCTCCGGCTTGGTAAGACAGAGTAAATCATTACACCCTATCAGATCGATCGTATGTGAGGCGAAACGGCTGCCCCGAAAATCCGCTTCGCTCAAGTGGTATCCCTGGATCAGGGAACCCATAGCTCCATCCAAGATAAGGATCCGTTGTGATGCTAAGGTAGTAAGCTGTTCCTTGGTATTCATAGATTTTAGTGTAGAGTAACAGAGAGGCATGTGCAATACAGGGTCTTGACTCATAAACAAGTAAGCCAAGACATACGTACCGGAGCACCAGAAACACTACCCGCCGCTTTACTGTCTGAGCAGCGGGTACCCAAGATTTCCTAGAACATGAACCCTATACCGACCTTTGCAAGCAGACCGTGGCCTACATCGGGTTTTAACTCGTCCTCACCCACAGGAATCGCCGCGCCGTAGATGAAATGGCCTCTCAAGAAGATGGTATCCCCCAGGAAATAATCAATGCCGACGCCGCCTCGGATCCAAAGATCATCCCACCAGTTTTCTTCAAAATTGAATTCAAAATCCAAACCCGCGGTGGGGAAGAACACAAACCGGTCTGAAAGGGGAATGGGATATTTCCCGTATATGCCCAAACCAACGGCACTGGTAGGTTCTGGCCCTCCCCCTGTGTAGTTTTCCCCATCTGATGTGCTTACGCTGGCTTCCCCGGCTTTATGCATGAAGGCAAAATTGAACTCAAGATACTGGCTCAAGCCGAAAAAGGCAAAGGCCCCAAAAGATGTCCGGTTGAAGGTCCAATCAACGGTATAACTATAATAATCGTAATAGTTCTCCGTAATGCTCCCTCCCTGGAAGGTTTCACCGATAAGGAGGCCCGCACCTGCGGCCTTATCCAAGGTAAATGCCGCGCTCCCTATGAGCAGCAGGCACAAAACAGCAATAATACCTTTCTTCATCACATACCCTCTTCATTAGAAAATTTTATAAAAGATTTATATGCATGGAAAACTTCCATGCTTGAATTCGGTGTACCGGCTAAAACCGTTCAGATGCCATACCCATGATTTCTGCGGTCATGACATCCAAGGCTTTTACCCGCAGCCGCCTGGTTGAGCCGCTTCCGCTGATACTTCCGGTGATGACAATAGACGCACCCAGCATTTTTCCGATGGACACCGCGGAATTATCATCTACTTCCCCTGAAAATTGGAAATCCTGTTCTGCTCGTATCGCGTCAAGGCTTTTTCTATCCACGATTTTGAATTTTCTGGTGTCCACGAGCAAATAGGCCAGTTCATCAATAACAAACTCTGCCATGTCCCGGGCATCCCGGGTCGTGGTAGCAATGTTTATGATTGCTATGGTCGAGCCAACCGGCAGTGAAAATATTAATTCCTCTGCAGCCCGGTTAACCGCCCCTTCTATGGTAGTATCATTGTTGACCTGGGGCCGGGGCGTGCGTACCGGCTCAGGATTCCGCGCAGGTTCAGGAGTCCTGGTTGGTTCAGGGACCGGCAATGCCCTGGCATCAGCCAAGGAACTTTGGGTAGGGTTTCTTCCCTGGGGGCTTATACCGATAGTTTGCTGGATCTGGCCGTTGATGAGCCTTCCGTAGCGCATGAGGATCCCGATAGTAATTCGGTTTGAGGAGGAATCAAGTACCACTTGTTTCTTGTCCCCGATATTCCACACGCCCCCCCGTGCAGTGGTTTCCGCTAAATGGACAACATGGCGTCCGTCTGGGACGATGATCTTTTCAGTGGTTTTGGGGAATACATGGGCGACGATTCGATCATTAAGCCATACCGCCACATCCTTTTCTACATTGGTCGCGTTAATGACGATTTCCGATTCTCCCTGATGTGCCACCGCATTGGGAGCATTGGGTGGCGCCAGCCTTGATTGAGGATACAAGGCTGCGGTCAGGACCAGGCCCCACAATAAACCTACTATTTTCCCCTTTTTTCTATTCATGTTTTCGTTACTCCTCTATGGCGCATACGGTGATAGACCGCGATCCTATACGCCGTCTATCACCGCTTCGGTAAGACTACAAGCCCAGCAGTTGGTTCAGCTCTGCGTCGGTCTTCTCAAACACCGCGTCCACATACTCATTGATGTCTTTCTTGAAACTGTTCTTGTCCAAGTAGGTCACCACGTAGGTGTTGCCCCGGCCGTTCATGTACGGGCCGAAGGTCTTTACCTTCCGCAGGGTTTGGGTAACGATTTGCTTGGTCGCATCCTGGAACCGGGCTATCCGGTCGGTCTCCCCTTGGGCCTCAGCACGGCGCACCGCATTCTCCCCTATGGCCGCTACTTCGGTCTCAAGGCTCCCCGCCAAGTTCTCCCGTGCCAGCATGGTGGCCTGCTGTAAGGCATCCGACTCGTTCTGAAACTCAGAAATCCCCATCCCGTAATACACATCATCATCATTCTGATGCTGCTGTATCCACTGGGAGACTTCAGGAGGCGGTCCGCCTTGCGGTTGGCTTGGGGCCTGCTCGGGGGGAGGAGCGCTGACACAGCTCAGCAGTAACGCTGCTCCTGCCAAAGCTCCTACTACGGTTGCGAAAGAAAACATCCGCTTTTTCATCTTCAATCCTCCTTAAAGATTGATACCAAAGAGAACTATAATTTAATCACCTAAAAAGGCGTTAAATTCAGTAATAAAGTTGGCTTCCAGGTCCTTTTCTATTTCCCGGAACGCGATATTGTAGGCCATGTCCTGATTCCTGGCTCCATAGCGGGGGTAATTCTTGGTGTAGGAAAAGAGGAGGTTCCCGGCGCCGTTGTTGATCTGCAAACTGATCCCTGAATGGATGAAAACACCTGCGGAGAGAGTCTCCTCAGCACAAAATATCTCCCCGGTAATGGCGTAGTCTCCCTGGTTCCGTACCGCTACATAACCGTTTTTTTCCAGTACATCCAACAGTTTGCGCTGAATCCGGCCTTGCCGGTCCTTTTCAATCGCGGCGCTAAACCGCAACTGGGAACGAAACGTCATACTATTGGCCATAATTTTCCGGGTATACTCCAAAGTTTCCCGGTACTGGCTTACTGCATCGGATAGTTCCCCCAAGCCCCGGATATCCTCTTCGATGAATTGGGCGATGGAAGCCGCGCGTTTAAACGCCTGGTATTGCTGCAGGGGTTCGCCGATTTCCATAAGCGCGGTCTCCAGCATGATCAGGTTCGCGGTGATGCGGTTTTGATAGAGTTCCGCGGCTTCCTGTTTGTTGATGTAGGCCAAAACATACCAGTTCCGGTTCTGCTCGTTGTACCAAGGATCGGTAAAATGGGCTCCCCGGAATTCCGCTGCAGAGCGGATAACCGACGTGGTATTCATACGCGTCTGCCGGTCAACTCCTTTTCTATCGCCGGAAACGACTTCGTTGTACTGAGAAAGCATTTTCTGTTCTACGGCCACAGTGCTTTTAAAATAGAGGGACAGACCGTTCATAGCCGCGTTCTCTGCATCTTTCTGGCTTGTCCCCATACCCAAGCTGCTTATGAACCGGGCGTCCGGGTATTCTTGGTCCCGGAAGCGGACCCACCGGGGCTCAGGCCCCGCAGCCACGATCCCGGTTTCTACAATGAGCGCCAGGATCACCATCATATTTTTACGCATATTCCAACTCCTTAGGGGTACAAGATCTGGTTATACATCGTGAGGTACTTGCCGCCGGAAAGTTCCGTAGTTCCGCTGGTCAAGACCGCGGCGGTCCGGGTATCAATGGTTTTAATATGGACCTCGATCTTTCGGCCCACCTTGATCAAGGTACCCAAGACCACCGCAGACGCGCCGAGCATGCCCCCCAGCTCTATCGCGGATTTGTCGCTTACGTAGCCTGATGCATTAAAATCAAATTCTGCCGCGAGCCGGTTTATCTGGGTGCGTTCAACCAAGGTGATGTTGGGGCGCTTCGTAAGATAATGGCCTGTCTGTTCCGCAAAATAACGACCCAAAACACTTTGGCTTCCGTCCACATTAAGAAAATCAAGGACCGCCACGGTCATCTTCTCCTCTTGGGTACTAGACAGGGAAGCACCAGAACCGGCAAGGCCCAGTAAGAGGCCGTTCTTTTCCATGTCTCTGCTTATCGCCAGGTCTTCCTGAGAAAATCCGAAACCCCTGCTCAAGAGTAGCATCACTGCTGCGGCAAAAAGTAGCCGTTTCATTCAGTTCTCCTTATCTTTTCCATCTTTCCCATCTTTTCTACCGGCACGGTCCCTACTGAATAGGACCCTCCCAAATAAACAGAAACAGGTACTGATAGTGCGCCTTCATAACCTGCGCGGTTGACGGTGGCTATTTTGAAATATGCATTCCTAATACCATCCCAACCCGTACTGATAAATGAAGTGTCATCCGTCGTACCATCGTAATAATACGTCCCTGTTTCAGAGGTACTCCAATAGACAACATACTCCTCAGCACTGCTCACCGAATCCCACCAAACATATATCTCATCTGATGATAATTTGTATGCATATATACCAGTCGGTGCAGGAAGAAGAGAACCGCTGCTTCCACTAGAAGGCCAGGTTGTGGCATAACCAACAGATGTTGATTGCTGGCTTTCACCAGCACGGTTAGAAGTACTTACCTTATAATAATAGGTAGTACTTGCCGATAATCCTGTATCGATATACGAGGTAGACGGATCATCTACCGTGGCAATACTATAATAGTTACCATAGGAGCTTTGACTCCGGTAAACCTTATAACTGGTAACACCGTAAACCTCAGACCAGTATACGGTAATACTGCTTGAAGAGTTTGCCGAGGCATATATGCTTGAAGGAGGAGAAGGTATGCTCTCATAGGTTTTGGCAGGAGTGGCTGTTGATGGTTGACTTTCTCCATAATTATTATAGGCAGCTATTTTATAATAGTACGTCGTACCCTGACTTAATCCTGTATCGCTATAATAGGTATCAGATGTATTTCCCTGGTAAGAAAATAGATCATCTATATCGAGCGCACGGTATATTCTATAACCAGAAGCGCCTGAAACTTCAGACCAGGATACGGTAATGTTGCTTGAAGAGCTTGCCGAGGCATATACGCC
>JAISGE010000083.1 GCA_031263265.1 Treponema sp. | reverse complement strand
CTGTTTCTTGCCAATGCCGGTATTCCTAGATATAGTTCCGGTTAAGAGGAGAACGCAGCCATCGCAGCAACACAAGAAAACCCAGAACCACCCAAGCCCATAGCCTGGCATACCGCCTTCTTTGATGCCATCAGGCTGGAACTCTACCCCTACCGGGATGTCCTGAGTTTTGAGTTTGAGCACCCCCTGAACAGCCAGCCACTGAGAATAGACGTGCTTATCATCAAGAAAAAACCGGGCGTAACCATAGAACAGCCCATCGGGGCTATCTTCAGGACGGTAAACCTTATCGAGTACAAAAGCCCCAAGGATCATGTTTCGATAGCAGATTTTCACCAGGTAGGGGCCTACGCGAGGCTGTACAGTGTCTTGAACGGAGTGGACATCCGGGACATGACCATCAGTTTTGTGGCAGAGGCGTATCCGAGAGAACTGGTCCATTATTTACAGGAGGCGTACCGGTACGAGGTAGTGGAAGAAAGGGCCGGGATATACCGGGTGAGGGGAGACATTGTGGGGATCCAGCTAGTGGAGAGCAAGCGCTTAGATGGGGAAGCAGGGGTCTGGCTCCAAGGGCTGCGTAGCGGGTTGAACGGGGAGGGATTACGGGCGATATTAGAGAGAGGGAAAGGGATGCCGAAAGGGGCGCCGTTATCGGCATATATGTACGTAGTATTACAGGCGAATAGCCCTGGGTTCAAGGAGGTACTGAGGATGTCAGAAGCATCGTTTGAGGAAGTGTTGGAAGAGTTTGGCTTGACGGCAAAGTGGGAAGCTAAAGGCTGGGACGAAGCCCACGGGGAGGATGTGAGAAAGTTGCAAAAATATGGAATGGATCCCCTACAGATAGCTAAAGCCCTTGAGCTACCGCTCGGCACGGTCTTTCAGTATTTAAGCACCGAATAGGCTGTTCGATCTTTTCTCGGCTCATTGCTTTTCTGTGCGTTTATCCTGCTATGGTACGGTTCCCTGAGCCAGTTTCACAACCCGGGAACCTTTTGAAACAGCCTCAAATTAGTAAAATATCCTGATATGCTCTACCGGGTTGCGGTGTCGCATCTTAAGCAGCAATGTCCGTTCTGATGCTGAGTAAACCCAGCCAGAGGAATTATACCGTTCAAAGTCAGGAGCGGTTCGATAATCTATATCGTAGATCTGAATTCGGTTTGGCCGGGAGATCCCGCGGATGAGCATATAATGGATTTCATCTACGGGAAATGATACCGCAATATCCAGCATCGTATTTCCTTGGCTTACCGAGATGTCAGAAGCGCCGGTCCAGGCCCAGATCGCATTGGCCGCGCTACTGATACTTACCGCCCGTGGGTAATTTTCACTAGGGGTCAAGATACGGTAGATCTGGGCAGAACTGAGCCGGGCAGTAGCGGTATCTTCGCTGAAGCTTCCGGTTTCTGAGAGGAGGAGTCTTGCAGGAACGGTTCCTGCATCATTCACCAAGGAGAGTACCGATAAAATGAGGGAACGGCCTATGGCCGCCCAATCCAGAGCACCGGCGTTTTCCGCGTATACCATGAGGGCTTTCCCCAGACGCAGGTTGAATTCCATATCCGCCATACTGTCAGAAAACACAAAGGCCTGGTCTCCTTCAGGGGACTTTTTAAGATCCTGGGAAATAATGAAATACATTTGATCGATAAATCGTACAAAAGGATTTTCCGTATTTCCTATATTTCCTACAATAGAACGGTACTGCCTCCAATCAGTATATCCCTCGAACATGCCGGGGATAAGCTCTAGAGATACCGTAACCGGATCCAGGGAATTTACCATCTTCACCGCGCCCTCGAGTACCGTAAGATACCCTCGAACCGCAAGGTATTCAAAAACATGGGGTTCTTTTAATAATTCCAAGGGTTGATCGTTGAGCATCCCGGAAAGACGGTTCAAAGTATTCCGTTCAAAGGCCGCAAGAGAGCGAACCCCTTGATCCAATTGACCCAGAAACACCGTAGACTCATAGGTTCTCTGATTTCCATTGAGAAAAGCAGAAGAAACCGCTGCAATAGCCTGCCGATAGGTTCCCCGGCTTGCTGCTTCTCCCCCATAGGCCACTACCAGATCTTCATTATTACTGCTAGAAATGGTCCTGCCCCAAAGCGTAAAACTCTGATTCCGCCAGCGGTTTATGATTTCAGTATAGGCTTGTGTATCCTCAGCAGGGGTAATGCTAAAGTCCTGTACGCTAAAAGACTTATCTTCCAGGACGGGCCGATAGGAAATAAAGGGAACTTCTTGGCGGAGTATCAGAATTTGGCGTTCTGAATCCAACAAGGGTCGACCAAACCCATAGGTTATTCCCGTATCCGTGAGCACTTCGATCCCTTTACCCCTATCATGGGCTCGAGAGCTCCTGAGCGGTTTATAGGGAAGCTCCAAGCCCACAATATCCTCCCCTAAAAGGGCCTGTATCACCAGTTCTTGGTTTTCCTTGGCATCCTGGACGATAAAAAGGAGTTCCGTACCCCCTGGAATCTGGATCCTCAAGGTATCATCGGCTATAATCATAGCTTCAGGAAGCACCGCCTCTTTGGTTCCTGAAGCCGTTATCAGACTGAATCCATTATTCCGGTTAGTGATATTGAATCCCATGCCTTCAAAGGAAATCAACAAGTCCCCTGACAGAGGGTAGGACTCGGCCGCCTTGGCATACTCAGCGGAACGATACCGGCCGCTTACCACCAAATTCCCCAACTGCCAGGTAAAAGTCTCTTTCTGGGCAAACTGCAAGGTTCCAAGTACCACCAATATCATTCCGTAAAAGAGGAGAGTTATAATCACTCGAGGAAATATCGGTTTTTTCATTTTGTTCTAATTTAGCATAGTACTAATATATCTCCTTTAAGCATAGTACTAATGTATCCCCCGTATCAACTTTCCGGTACACCCAGAGGTCCTGCATTTACTTTTTAGAAGAGATGTAAAAATGAAAGGCCCTATTCCGAAGAATGGAATTGAGATTAATTTCGGATAATAGTATCATCGGTCTTTGAAAAAAGTCAAGGGGAATAGCAGCCCAAGGCGGCGTCATTTACTTTTTAATTCCTTGTAACATAATGAAATATACGGTTACATGCGGGAGATATGCTTGCCGATATAGAAAAGAATGGATATAGTATCTTGAGGGGGTTCACAGTGATTACGATAAAAACTATACATGCGAGAAAAAAGAAGGGGAAACATAAGCACTTATGCTTGGTCCTCTGGGTGCTGCTTTTGCTGGGCAAGTACAGCCTTGGGGTCTTTGCAGATACCGGTGAACCGCCCAGTACTGAAGCGGTCCTTACAAGGGTTACCGACCGTTTACTGGTTCAGGATTATGCCGGGGCTATGGCCTTGTTTGAGGAGCTTCCTATTGCGGAACAGGAATCCTCGGGGATCCGGCTCTTACAGGCATCGATCTTGAATTCCGCAGGCCGGACAAACGAGGCCCGGGTCATCGCCGAACAGATCATTGCCGCGGAAAGGACGAATACCGAAGCCCTTTTCGTCCTTGCTGCCATTGAATCCGCTGCAGGCAGGGGACGGGAACAACGGAACCTTCTGGACCGGATTCTTAAGATCGATCCGGTTCATGTGCAAGCCCTTGTATCCTTGGGTACCATAAGCCTACAAAGCCGGTCATGGCGGACCGCAGCCTCCTATTTCGACCGGGTTTTGGCAGTAGAACCGGAAAATGGGGATGCCCTGGTAGGGAGAGCCCAGGCTTTCCGGTATACCGAGGATAGCCAAAGCGCCGAAGCCCTGCTTAACAAGGCCATCGCCCGCTTCCCCCAGTGGATAAGCCCTCTGGTCGAGCGGGCCAGGCTGTACCGGAATGCCCGGTTTTTTACCCGGGCCTTGGCAGACCTGGATGTGGCCAAACAGCTTGATGGAACCGATTACTGGATAGCCGTGGACCGGGCTGCAGTGTTGATGGATTTAGACAGAAAACCCGAAGCCCTGGAGGAATATGAGCGGGCCATCAGTCTTGATCCTGGGAATTTCTTTGCCTATGTGTACATCGCGGGCATTAAGGATGAGCTTAAGGATTATGAAGGGGCGGAACAGGCATATATGGCTGTTGCACAGCTCAAGCCGGATTACTACTTTGCCTTTGAAAGCCTGGGAATCCTCAATATGAGAAAGGGTCAATGGGCAACGGCTCGGGATGCCTTTCTTGAAGCCTATAAACGGGCTCCCAAAGAAGCAAACTATGCTCTCCTGGCTGCTATGAACTGGATGCGGGCAGGGAAATTAACGGATCCTGAATTGAAACAATTTTTGCAAAAGGCTATGCGAGGGGTCCCACGGGAGGCTACCGCATGGTATATGCTCCGGTTGTACCACGATCTCTCCGGGGATAAGGACTTCATGGTCAGGCTGGAAAAAGAAAAAGACGAGGATACCAAGGCTCAGATGAGTTACTACCTGGCCAATTACTACGATATTCGGGGCAGTAAAACCTTAGCAGATACCTATTTTATACAGGTTAAGAAACTCAACCGGCTTAAGCAGATTGAATGGCGTTTGAATGAATGGGCCTTTGAACAGCGAAACCTTACCCTGAAGGATAATGCGTAAGGTTTGAGTATCCCAATCAAGCGACAAAAAGGAAAAAACTATGAACGATACCTGTATGACCCTCAAGTTCAAGGAACGGGAAATTATCCTTATCGGAACCGCGCATGTTTCACGGGATAGCATTGATGAAGTAAGCCAGATAATCCAGGAGGTGCGGCCTGATATGGTCTGCGTTGAACTGGATACAGGAAGGTACCAGTCCATTAGCGAAAAGGAAACCTGGGAGCAATTGGATGTGGCCAAGATCTTTAAAGAAGGTAAGGGGTTTCTCCTTATCGCCAATCTGGTCTTATCCAGTTTTCAGCGTCGCATGGGCGCTGAACTAGGGGTTAAACCTGGAGAGGAAATGAAAACCGCAGTGGAAACCGCACTTACCTTGGGTATCCCCTATGCTTTATGTGACCGGGAAGTACAGGTAACCCTCCGCCGGGCCTGGGCCCGGTGCGGTCTCTGGAACAAATGCAAGCTCTTGGCTGCCCTCTTATCCAGCGCCTTTTCAACCGAACAATTAAGTGAAGCCGAGATTGAAAACCTGAAAACCCGGAGCGAACTTGATGGTATGATGTCCGCCTTGTCCGAATACCTGCCCCCGGTCAAAGAGACCCTCATTGATGAACGGGATCGCTACTTAGCCGCCCATATATGGGCCAAGGGTAAGGGCGGAACCATCAAGAAACAGGTAGCGGTTGTGGGAGCTGGGCACATCCAGGGAATCAAGGACCAACTGGAAAAGATAGCTTCCGGGAAGGTAACGGAGGATGTTTCAGACTTGGAAACCATTCCGAAACCGCAAGTTTTCTCCAAGATCGCCGGGTGGATCATACCAGTCCTCATTGGGGCCCTCATTATCCTGGGTTTCTTCAAGGCCGGCGCGGGGGTAAGCCTGAGTATGCTCCTCCGTTGGGCTTTACTCAACGGTTCCCTGGCCGCTTTAGGCACCCTCCTCGCGCTGGGGCATCCCCTCTCCATGGTGGTCTCCTTTTTTGGCGCTCCAATCGCCACGATCAACCCCTTCATCGGGGTGGGACTCTTTTCAGGACTTACCGAAGTGAACCTCCGAAAACCCCGGGTTTCAGATACTCAGACTATTTCCGAGGACGTTACCAGTCTCAAGGGAATCTACCGGAACCGCATCACCCGGGCGCTGTTGGTCTTTTTTCTCTCTTCCTTAGGGGGCGCCTTGGGGAACTTCATTTCCATTCCTTCCTTAGCAACATTACTGGTAAAGTAAGGTCACCTGCGGTGGGCGCACCTGCGGTGGGCGAAGTGATTTCCGTGTGGTAAGGAAATGGGGGTGTACGTCCCTTCGTTCTTGATACCTGTGATGAGTGCTATCCAATACGGGGGCATTGCTGTTTGGCAGTATGACAGAGCAGGCTTCGTTAGAAGTAGGAACGAAGGGACGGTTTTCACCTAACGCCGTACCCACCTCGCCCGCCGCAGGCGCACCTGCGGTGGGCGAAGTGATTTCCGTGTGGTAGGAAATGGGGTGGACGTCCCTTCGTTCCTGATACCTGTGATGAGTGCTATCCAATACGGGGGCATTGCAGTTTGGCAGTATGACAGAGCAGGCTTCGTTAGAAGTAGGAACGAAGGGACGCACGCCGGTTTTCACCTAACGCCGTACCCACCTCGCCCGCCGCAGGCGCACCCACAGAAATGGCATTTTCTTTGTAGAAAATATTGACAAGTTGCCATAATATTAGTATATTAATGGGTA
>JAISGE010000052.1 GCA_031263265.1 Treponema sp. | reverse complement strand
ATTTCCCTAAGGCGGCGGTTTACCAGGGTTCCCCGGTTCCGGGCGTCAATGAAAAGGGTTTGCCCCTTTTGCGGTTTCTTTTTGTTGAGGAACCACAGGGACACGGGGATCTGGGTGGTGTAAAACAACTGGGCGGGCATGGCGATGATACACTCGACTAAATCATCCTCGACAATGGCCTGGCGTATGGCGCCTTCGCCGCCGGTCTGGGACGAAAGGGAACCATTGGCAAGGACCATGCCCATACGGCCCTTCGTGGTGAGGTGGAAGATTATATGCTGGAGCCAGGCGAAGTTGGCGTTGCCCGCCGGGGGAATGCCATACTTCCAGCGGACATCGGTTTGCAGTTTGTCCGCGCCCCAGCCGGAAAGATTAAAGGGCGGATTGGCCAGGATGAAGTCCATCTTTTCAGCCTTGTGCAAGTCGTTGAAAAACGTGTCGGCCGCGGCTTCGCCCAGGTTTGCCTCGATACCGCGGATGGCGAGGTTCATCCGGCAGAGTTTCCAGGTGGTGGGGTTGGAGTCCTGCCCAAAGACCGAGAGGTTGTTGATACTGCCGGCGTGGTGTTCCACAAACCGCGCTGACTGGACGAACATACCGCCGGAACCGCAGCAAGGGTCGTACACCCGGCCGTTGAAGGGTTTGATTACCTCCACCAGGGTTTTTACCACCGAGGCGGGGGTGTAGAATTCCCCAGCTAGCTTGCCTTCCTGCTCGGCGAATTTGCCCAGGCAGTATTCGTAGGTCCGGCCCAGGATGTCTTTACTGTCCCCGTGTTGGTGCATGGAAATATTGGTAAAAATATCCACCACCTCTCCCAGGCGGCGCTTGTCCAGTTCCGGCCGGGCGAAGTTTTTGGGGAGTACCCCTTTTAGTTTTTTGTTCTCTTTTTCGATTGCCGTCATCGCATTGTCAATGGTCTTGCCGACTTCAGGACTGTGGGCTTTGGAGGCTATTTCTTTCCAGCGGGCCTGAGCAGGGACGTAGAACACCTGCTTTTCCATGTAAGCATCCCTATCCTCTTCAAAACCTTCGCCTTCGTCTATAAGAGCAGTGTAGCGTTCCTCGAACTTATCCGAAAGGTACTTGAGAAAGATGAGGCCCAGGACAACGTGCTTGTATTCCGCGGCGTCCAGGTTCCCCCGCAGGACGCAGGCGGCGTCCCAAATTTCCTTTTCAAAGCCGATTTCAGCGCTGTTGTGTCCTGCCATAGATGCTGCTTTTCTCCTTAACTAGTGCGAAACGTGCCGGATTTTTGCCCGGACAAGTCCAGTATACCATGTAATAAAGCCATGTCATAGACTTTTGGCTTGCGTGCATACGGGTACATTACAAATGTACATCCCCCTAATGAAATCTACAAGAATTGATTGTTTGATAGAAATGGGTATAGTATAGTGGAGTAATTAGGAAGGCTTAGGTATGCAGAAACTACGTGTAGAGGATGCGGTCGGCCAGGTGCTTTGCCATGATCTGACCCGTATTGTACCCGGTGAAATGAAAGGCCCTCAGTTCCGTAAAGGGCATATCATACAGGAAGCGGACATCCCCATGCTGCGTTCCATGGGCAAGGAACACATTTTTGTCTGGGAAAAACAGCCAGGCATGCTCCATGAGGATGAGGCGGCTGAACGGCTAGCAGCCCTGTGCATCAACACCCATATACGGATGGGTAAGGTGACAGAGGGTAAGATCGAACTGTTTGCCGTCCAGGAAGGATTTTTTTGCACTGATGTGGCGCGGCTTAACCAGGTGAACGGGATTTCTGACATCATCATTGCGGCCCGGCGTTCCTACTCACCGGTAAAAGCCGGGGATAAACTGGCGGGTATGAAGGTTATCCCCCTGGTAGTGCCCGAAAAAACCCTGGTCAAAGCTGAAGCTGCGGCAGGAAGTATGCCGATTTTTAGTCTTTTGCCCTATATCCTCAAAAAAGCCTGGGTGATAACTACGGGAAGCGAGGTGGCCGGGGGCTTGATCAACGATAGGTTTACGCCGCTTATCATCAAGAAACTGGAGGCCTACGGTATCAAGGTGATCCGGCACATGGTAGTAGGTGATGGTTTGGATGAAGTGGCCGGGGCCATTAATCAGGCCCTTAACCCAGAAACCGGGGAAAAACCAGAGCTTATCCTCTGTACCGGCGGTATGAGCGTTGATCCAGACGACAATACCCCCGGAGCCATCAAACAGAGCGGCGCCCAGATCATTACCTACGGTGCACCGGTCATACCGGGGGCCATGTTTCTCTTAGGCTACTACGATGAGGGCCTGCCGATTCTAGGGCTTCCAGGCTGTGTCATGTATATGAAGTCCACCATCTTTGACCGGGTCTTGCCCTGTATCGCGGCAGGTATCAGAATGACCAAACAGGATTTCACGGTTTTGGGGAACGGCGGTTTGTGCCTGGGCTGTGCAGAGTGCCACTATCCGGTTTGTCCTTTTGGGAACCTGTAGGGCTGCACCCTACATCCTGAATTCTGAACCCAGATACACTTCCCTGACCATTTCATTGGCAAGGATACTATCCCGATCCCCTCGGGCCACGATGGTACCGGTGTTTATAATAAACGCTTCAGTGGTGATTTCCAGAGTATCCCGCACATTGTGGTCGGTGATGAGGATGCCGATACCTTTGGTCGCAAGCTGCCGGATTATCTGCTTGATTTCATATACCGCAATGGGGTCTATACCGGCAAAAGGCTCGTCCAAAAGGAGAAATTTCGGTTCTGTGGCAAGGGCCCGGGCAATCTCAGTACGCCGCCGTTCACCTCCAGAAAGGGTAAACCCGTATTGCTTACGGATCCGGCCAATCCCAAATTCTTCCAGCAAGGATTCAAGGCGCTGTTTTTTTTCCCCTTTCTGAATATCCCGGCGGCTTTCCAGAATGGCCCAGATGTTTTGTTCCACCGTGAGCTTACGGAAAATCGACGCTTCCTGAGGAAGGTATGCGATACCTTGCCGGGCGCGCTGATACATGGGCTTAGTGGTGATATCCACATCATCCATGGTAACGCTTCCTGCTGAGGGCCGGTAAAAACCCACGATCATATAGAAAATAGTGGTTTTGCCTGCTCCATTAGGGCCTAACAAACCTGCCACCGTACCGTTGTGCATGAAGAAATTGACCCCCCGCACCACTTCCTTGCGTCCGAAACGCTTGTGAAGCTCCGAAACCCCCAGTACATGCAGGTCTTGCTTGATGGGCGGGGCCTGTTCATCAAGCCGAGTACCCCCACCCCCATCCGCGGCCTCATCAGTCTCAGTACCTAAACTCGCCTGCGTATCCTCTTCCACTGCTGCTAGTCCTTTATGGAGCCGGAAACCGCCCCTTCCATGGTAACATCATCGGTATCCAGGTCTACTCGAATCCGATCTGCTCTGAATTCATCGTTCTTTTTAAATACCACGGGAAACCCTGAAAGATCCAACAATTTTTCTATACGCCGGTATATGGCGTATTCAGAACGGCAGACCATGGTATCTTTGAAGAGCCGAACCGATACCTGGAATACCGTAATTTCTGCCTGATCATCGTATTCAATGAACTGGCCTTTGGCCACAATGTCGTTCTTCTTATCCTCTAAGGTGGAGTTGCCTTCCAGCCGGGCTATCTTGAGCTTCCGGTCATACCGCAGCCGCTCGGTTTGAAAGAAGATGTCCTTGGCTTCCTCCCTGCCCCAGACCTCTCCTGAACAATCAACGAACTGATTGTCATCCCCGTGTATCTCAATCCGGCTGGCCTTCAGGACCAGGTTATCCGAACGCACTTCAGCATTCCCAATGAGTACGGTGATTTCCTTACCCGCAGCCCGGCTCCCATTCATCTTATTTGCTTTGAAGGTGAAAACATCTCCGTGAAGCGGGGCAAGCCCCAGTATGAAGAAGATACCTACCCAATAAACCGCTTTATAACTGCTCATTCTGTTTCCTCCTCTGCTTCGGCTGCTTCCTCTTCATCATCTTCCCAGATATAGGTTCCTTCAATACCCGAAGCAAAGCCCCAGGTTCTGTTTCGGATATCCGCAGAAAATCCCCAGCCTGAAAAATTCGTCCCGTCTGAACGCTGCATATCCACCTGTTCGGTTTCTCCACCGGACAGGAGCCGTTCCTTGTCCTGCCAATCCAGGCCCTTGGTTTCTAGGGTAACATCCTCAGAATCAAGGGTCAGCAGAACCCCGTCCCGCAGGCGTATGTTACCTGAATCAAGCTCGACCGAAGCGGTTCCTGCCTGGCCTACCGCGTTTATATCCTCCCCCTGGTGCTCAAACTGTTCAAACGAGAAATTCCTCAGCTCCATCATCTGCCGCTTTTCATAGCGTTCTGCTGATTCTGCGGTAAACCGTACCAGAGGATTCCCATTTCTCACCCGGACATATTCCACATCCTTCATCACAATGTCCGGCAGGTCCCCTTTATCCGAGGCTGCATCTCCATAATCAAAAGAACAAGCCCCCAAAAGCCAAAGGAGGATACCTAAGATTTGCCCCCAGGGACGTGAACGTTCCTTCATAAACGTTATCCTTGTGCTAATTTACCATCCCGAGCCGCAGCGATAAAATCCCGGAACAAGGGGCCTGCAGCAGTGGGTTTTGACGTGAATTCAGGGTGAAATTGAACACCCACACCCCAGGGGTGATCCGGCCATTCCACGGCTTCCACGAGACTCTTATCTGGAGTAAGCGCACTGATACGCAAGCCCGATTCGATCATAATAGTACGATAGGTGTTGGAAAATTCATACCGGTGCCGGTGCCGCTCATAGATAAAGTCCCTCTGGTAGCTTGCAAAAAGCTGGGTTCCCGGTTCTACCCGGGATGCACTCTTCCCTAATCGCATAGTCCCTCCGTAATTTCTCACATCCACTTGTTCATCCAAAAGGCTGATCACCGGATGCTTGGTACTCGGGTCAAATTCCGTGGAATCCGCATCTCCCCAGCCCAGGACATTCCGGCCCCAGTCAATAACCATGATCTGCATCCCTAAGCAGATCCCAAAGTACGGTATCTTATGGATCCGCGCCCAGGCGCTGGCTTTGACCATACCCTTAGTACCCCGTTGGCCGAATCCTCCGGGAACCAGGATACCATCAATCCTCCCCTCTGGAGCATCCGGCCCCAGGATACCATCCAAGTTGTCCGATTCCTCAAGCCTCCCCGCATCGATCTTAACCAGTTCCACCACCACGCCGGTTTCAAGTCCTCCGTGGAACAGGGCCTCGTACACCGATTGATAGGCATCATGGAGGTCCATATACTTCCCTACAATCCCGATCCGAACCGTGCCTTTCCGGGCCTTGAATTTTTCCATCATGGTATACCAACAGGTAAGGTCAGTATGGCGGCTTTCAATCCTCATTTTTTTCAATGCCACCAGATCCAGCTTCTGCTCAAAAAAGACCAAAGGTAGTTCATAAATCGTGGTATCTATATTATACGACGTAAACACCGCATCAGGGTCTATATTGGTGAACAGGGCAATCTTCTGCCGGGTTGCTTCATCTAGGATAACCGGAGCCCGGCAGATGAGCAAATCCGGCTGGATCCCCTGTTCCTGCATGGCCTTCACCGAATGTTGGGTAGGCTTGGTTTTGAGTTCCCCTGCCGCGACCTCCGGTATCAGGGTAAGATGAACCGAAAGTGCGTTGCTCCTCCCGGCCTCATGGATGAGCTGCCGGGCAGCTTCCAAAAAAGGGATGGATTCAATGTCTCCTACAGTCCCCCCTATTTCCACGATAACTATATCCGTATCATCATCCTCATGAGCTGCATAGAGGATCCGGTTCTTGATTTCATCGGTAATATGGGGAATCACCTGAACACAGCGTCCCAGGTAACGTCCTTCCCGCTCCTTGCGGATTACCGCTTCGTAGACCTGGCCTGTGGTAATGGAATTGCTCCGGGATAAGGGGCTAGACGTAAAGCGGGCATAATTTCCCAGATCCAGGTCTGTTTCCGCCCCATCGTCCGTAACATACACCTCTCCATGCTGATACGGACTCATGGTCCCTGCATCCACATTAAGATAGGGATCGCACTTTATCATACAGACGTTAAGTCCCCTGCCCTCAAGCAATGCTCCCAAGGAAGAAGCCGCTACCCCCTTCCCCAAACTCGAACAGACTCCTCCTGAAACAAAAATCACCTTATTCATTTTTTTATTTGTCCATCATTGGCACCTTTATTTCAAGTACTCTTTTTTGCTTGTCTGTCTTTACTATTGGTCA
>JAISGE010000036.1 GCA_031263265.1 Treponema sp. | reverse complement strand
TTGATGATCTGGAGGAGGGCTTTGGCCATTTTTTTAATATCGTTAAAGTAACCCAACTGGACATTATCGAGGTTATTGGTACGCATGAGGTCGCTCATACCGATGATGGCGTTCATGGGAGTACGGATTTCGTGGCTCATGGAGGCGAGGAACTGACTTTTGGCCTTGGATGCTGCCTGGGCCAGTTGGGTTTGCACTTCCAGTTCCTGGGTTCGTTTGGATACGGTTTTTTCTAGAATTTTTTCCATCTGCTTACTGCGCAGATGGAAGATCGTAAGCAATATTAAGATCAGTACCAGGAGTATGGAAAGACCGACAAAGTAAGGCAGTTGCATCCGGGCCAGCTTCCCCCGGTAATCAAAGACCCGGCGGGTCCAGCGGTCGGAAATCTGCTCGGTATTGATAAAGCTCTGGGCCTTCTCAACTATGGAACAGAGCATATTTTCATTCTTATTAAACCCGAACTCGGAATTGCAGGGCTGATCAAACACAAAATTCGCCTTGAACCCAGGCCGCTCGTGATAATTGGTGATGGTTAAGAGCAGATTTCTGGTGGCCATGAACAGATCGAGGTCCCCGCGTTCCAGGGCATCAAACCCTTCCATAAGCGTATTGTACACTACGGTATTGGGATGCTCGGGAAACCAGTCTCCAAATACTTCGGCATAAGGGGTATTAGCAATCAACCCTACCCTGGTATAAGGGATATCATTGATGGTAACATCCCTATGGTCCACTCTTGAGAGCAGGGCGTAGTAATCGCTTACATAGGAGGCGTTGGTCCAGATGAACCGGTTCTCCCGATTGGATGAGTGGGTGAGGTCCGCAATCATGGAGGCGTCTCCCCGGACCAGCATATCCAAAAGCGTTGACCGGTCATCGGTTATCCGGTTGACCGCGCGGAAACTTATCCCGGTTAACCGGTTAATCTCATTAAGGATATCCACGGCAATACCTTGCCACTGCCGTTCTTGGGTATTGTAAAAGCAGTTGGGATAATTGTCAGACTGCATCGCTACGGTTATGACGGACGCAGGATTCCTATGGATCGTAACGTATTTTTGTTCCTCAGAACTCAGGCGTTCAAAAAATTTGTGGCGCAGGTACGCGTGCTGGCCCTGATTGTATAGTTCTGCCAAATAATAGGCCCCACGCTGATCAAGGTACTTCTGGAGTACTGAAATAATAGGCGCAAGCTGGGGATTTCTGGTTGAAAAGGAAACCGGTTTAGGGGTATGGGGATAGAAATCTTCCAGTACTGCATCAGGGTAGGGGTCAAAAGCCGCTTCCATAGACCCATGGTCAAAAAAGGCATCTATTTCCCCGTTTTTGAGCATTTCATAGGCGTGGTGATAATTTTTTATAGGCACTGCAGTATAGATATCCGGTAAAAAGGAGCGGATAATACTCTCTATAATGGTTTCTTGGAGAAAGCCGTACTGGGGATTCCCGGAATGTTTCGGAGGAATCCTATCCCAGGAGGAATACTCCTCAGCCTGGGCCAGGTATAAGACCTTGATCGACCGCTGGGCAATATTATCGGTCATATAATAGACCTGATGGCGCTCGGGAGTGGCAGACAGTTCTCCGGTAAAGTCAATCACCATAGAATCAAACCCTGGCCGTAAATCATCCCAGTTATAGATTCGGGGTTTGAACTCAATACCAAAAAGATCCGTGAGCCACTGGCAGAATTGGGCTGAGTACCCGCTTATGACATTCGTACTTGTATAAAAGGTTTCCGTAGTCAAGGTCATACCGTAACTAAAAGCATCATACTCGGTAAGCAGGTCCTCGATAGCATGAATTTCTTCTTGGGTTACTCCCGGTATATCACGGAACGAAGCATAAACCGGAACAATTTCCTGTGCATACTGCGGTTTTTCTGATCCACAGCCGGCAAGATAAGCCAGCATAGCAATCACCAAACCCTGATATAGCCAGAATCCCAGGAATCTCATTCCTAGAAATTTTATCTTATACATTTCGTACCTTACGATACTGCATTCATAATCTAATTAAAAGAGTATTCTCTATAAAAAATACAAAAATATCGATTTATTATTATAAGAACGGGGTATTGCTAAGGGGCTGCGGTAATACCATCGGTTACCCATTGGATGATGACGTCCAGCCGTTTCCTGATAGCCGAAGGGATGTCAACCTGAGATGCGATAAAGTCAGATACATCGGTGCCCGCAAGACTATACACTAAGACCCCCTCGGGAATGGGTTCAAAATACAGTTGGGCAATGAATTTATCTTCTTTAATTACCGGGATAAACAGGTAGGTGAGATTCTTAAAATTGGATAAGGTGTACAATAAACCCCAGCCATTCCCGGTAATATCAGCTCGATAATAGGAATTCCCAAAATTAACATCTTTGAGGCGAATATAGATGGTTTCCGATGCAGGTACTGACCTGGCTGGCGGAGGATCCGGAATAGGAGTCAGCTTCTTTGCACTGACAAGCCTGGTTGCGTCTTCAAACAGCGGGGTCTCCTGATTCCGGGTAAAAGAATGGTATAACCGGCCTTTCAAACCTCGGATATTGCCCATGGCATTGTATATCTGGGTAAAGGAAACCGGTTTATCCGTGAGAATGACCTGTAAGGATTCGGTGAGGTATGTAGGATCGTGCTTGAGCACGAAATCGGAAAGGGTCGAGTCCAATGCTGAGGCAGCTAATAAATCCAAACCAGTGGATCTACGGGTAGATATGACAAAGCCATCCGGCGAAAACACCTGCTCTTTGGTGGCTTTATCAAGCCGGGGAAAGAGCAGGTCAAAAGAACGGCTCTGACCGATGAGCGGTACCGTACCCACAAGAAACGTACAAGCCAAGAATACGATCCTTTTTATTATTTTTTTCTCTCTTTTCTCTGTTACCATATAGGGTATCCTTCTCTCTTTAATATGCACCTTTCCCCCTGAGCACCGCGCCTAAGGTTTTATATAAGACCCATATATCAAGCCATACAGACCAGCTTTGCAGGTAATAGGTATCAAAGGCCACCCGTTCAACATAGTCTGTATCAGAGCGCCCGGAAACTTGCCATAGTCCACTCAAGCCCGGTTTGACCGAAAATATCCGGCCAAAATCTTCACCGTATTTTTTAACTTCATCTTGTACAATGGGCCGGGGTCCCACGAGGCTCATCTCCCCTTTGAGAATATTGAGCAGCTGGGGGAATTCATCAAGGCTGGTTCTCCGCAGGAATTTACCTATCCAGGTAACCCGGGGATCATGTTTGAGCTTATGGCAGGCCTCCCATTCTTCCATCATCTTGGGATCCGAAGCAAGGAGCATCTGTAAACGCTGGTCTGCATCTATGACCATAGACCTGAATTTATACGCCCTAAAAGGAACGCCCTGTAATCCCAGCCGAGTATGACCATAGAGAACCGGTCCTGGAGACGTGAGCTTGACCAGCAGGGCAATTCCCAAGAATAAGGGCAACAGCAACAACCCCCCGATGATAACGATACCCACATCCATAACCCGTTTGATAGCCCAGTTCCAGGGCATTTTAAGTCTATTGCTGGTTACAAAACCCAGGATACCGTCAAAATCCCGGATGGACATCCAGATATTCGTAACATTAAAAAAATCAGGGATAAGTACATTATAGCGGAAGGCCGCGACTGAGGAATTCAGCAACTCGGTGAGGGCTTTTTGGTCCAGTTCCGGCATGGCCACAATGGCCATTCTAATTTTAAAACGCTTGACAATTTCAGAGCCGATCTGGGTATCGTGGATTATGGGGATATCCTGATAGGTGTCTTCCCCTGGACAGGTATCATCCAGGATAAGGACCGGCACATATCCTGAGCGCTTACTTTGGAGTAAGTGCTCAACGATGAGGCGGCCTAGGCTTCCTCCCCCATAAATTACCGCGGGAATACCCCCAAGTCTGGTTTTACGGAGAATAGTATGCATCACGCTGCGGCCACAGAGTAAAATAAACGTAGAAAAAAAGAAACTAATGATAAACGCCACGGAAATCGCGTCGAATTCCTGGTCTTCGATGTACCGGGAAAAGATGATCCCCCCATGAGCCATGATGGAAGCGATAGTCAAATTCCGCAGTTCTTCAGCAGGGGCCAAGGAAACCCCTGGATAGAGATTAGTGATCTGGAAAACCAGGATAAACACCGGTAAATAGGGCCAATAGGTAACAAAGGACTTAAAGTTAATGATACCCATATCATAGAAATTCACCCAAAAGAAACCAGTACCAAAAGAAAGCATGACCCCCAATAAATCAGAGATAATCAATGCCCCGGAAGTAAAGGCAGAACTTGTCCGGCGATATCGAGTCCGGTACCATATATCAAAATCAGTTAAGGTCATATATATACCATAGTATAGAAAATACCGGATTTGACAATATAGAAAGCGTCTGTACCACTTTTCAACACTCGGTTAGTTTTGAAAGCGCTTCAAACGACAAAACAATACAAAACTGTATCACCCTGGCAACATGCTACTTGTTTTTTATATGAACCAATGCTATAGTAGGTGAAACATAAGGAAGGTGATGATGTCATACAATCGATTTATGAGTAAAAACAATTCGTATGGAAGGGTATTCCTGGCTGCCTTGGTGCTCCTTAGTCTCCTTGTAAGCTGTAAGCCCAAAGTCCAGAGTGTATCCACGACTGAAGCAAGGCCAGCATCGGTACTCTTCACCGATTCTGCGGGTAGGGAAGTAACCATTCCCGCACATATTACCCGGCTGGTTCCCTCGGGGACCCTTGCCCAGATGTTCCTGCTGGCTATTGCGCCGGATCTGTTTTGCGCTATTTCAAGCGCCTATCCCGAGGATGTGGTGGAGTTCATCCCGGAGTATGTTTTGCAACTTCCTGTGGTTGGGCAGTTTTACGGGGCTGATAACTTGAATCTTGAAGAAATCGCCGCGATTGGGCCGGAATTGGTCATTGATATTGGGGAACCCAAGGATAGTATCGCCGAGGATATGGACGCCATTTCCTCGGCCATTGCGATTCCCGCTATCCATATTACCGCCACCTTACAATCCACCCCGCAAGCCTTCCGTACCCTGGGTAAGATCCTGGGCAGAGAGGAACAAGGTGAAGCCTTAGCGGCTTTTTGTGAGAAGACCCTCTCAGGATCTCAGGAACTGATGGCCCAAGTGGGGGATAACAAGAAGCCGGTGCTGTATTGCTTGGGTCAGTCAGGACTTAATGTCATTGCCCGTGGTTCTTTTCATGCCGAAGTCTTGGATTATCTAACCCTTAATATGGCCGTGGTAGCTAATCCTGCGTCCCGGGGTACTGGTAATGAAACGGATTTGGAACAGCTACTCCTCTGGGATCCTGAGGTGATTATTTTTGGTCCGGGGAGTGTGTATGGGACGGTTGGTTCGGATCCTACCTGGAGGCAGCTCAAGGCCATCCGTAACAGAACCTACTATGAGATCCCCTTTGGCCCGCACAACTGGATGGGGATGCCCCCGTCTATCAACCGGTATTTAGGGCTGATTTGGCTTGAGAAGATCCTCTACCCTGAATACCCAGTGGTAGCTCAATTTGACCTATATACGGAGACCGCTACCTACTACCGGCTCTTCTACAACTATGAACTTTCCCGGGAAGGCTTTGACAAACTAACCGCCAACAGCTTAGGGCCAGGGGCATGAAGCAGGGACTCAGGGGGCTATCCTGTTCAACAACCAGGTCCGCCTCCCCAAGGGTTTCGTATATAATATTTGCTTTAGCTCTCCTCTTGGTGGCGGCTATAGTGGTATCCTTGTCCCTGGGCCGGTATCCCATTCCCCCTCGGATGCTCCTGGCCCGCCTCTTAGGGGTCCCTTTTGAGTCCATGCGTATGGAGGCGGTCTTCTTTAACGTGCGTTTGCCCCGGATCATCCTGGCATGTTTGGTAGGGACTTCTCTTGCCGCATCCGGCGCTGCGTATCAGGGGGTATTTCAAAATCCCCTGGCTGCCCCGGATATTTTGGGTGCCTCCAGCGGAGCAGCTACCGGCGCAACCTTAGCCATTCTCTTACAGCTCTCCCAATTTATGATCACCCTTTTCGCTTTTTTCGCCAGCCTGCTGGCCATTGCCCTGGTGATGTTCATTGGAGAACGGGCCAGGGGTAAAAAGGTACTGGGCCTTATCCTCGCAGGCTTGATGATTTCCTCTCTGTGTAATGCCGGTATTTCTTTTATGAAGTTGGTGGCAGACCCTAACAAAGTGCTCCCTGAAATCGTCTATTGGCTCATGGGTTCGCTGGCAAAAACCAAACCTTCGGATATTTCCTTTGTGTTTCTCCCCATAAGCTTAGGGCTGGCGCCTCTTTTCATTTTCCGCTGGCGTATCAACCTCCTTACCCTGAGTGAAGATGAGGCTCAATCTATGGGGGTTCCGGTGAGACGGACCCGAGCCATGGTTATCGTCAGTTCCACCCTGATTACTGCGGCTGCGGTATCGGTGAGCGGTATCATTGGTTGGGCAGGCTTGGTTATCCCCCATTTGACCAGGCGTCTCGTGGGGAACGATTACCGGCAGCTCATGCCGGCAAGTATGCTTTTCGGTGCCTTGTTTCTCATGGTCATTGATGATATATCCCGTAACCTCTTTGCCACTGAAATTCCCCTGGGGATTCTCACGGCCTTGGTGGGTGCTCCGTTCTTCCTCTGGCTCATTACCCGGAAGGGTGATTTATGGTAAACCGTCTATGCCTGCAGGGATTATAAGATCATGCTTAGAAGTTCGGAACCTCAGTTTCGCCTACGGTAATCAGGTGGTCCTGCGGGAGGTGGGTTTTACCCTGCAACCCGGGGAACTCTTGGGGATGTTGGGACCTAACGGCGCAGGTAAGAGTACCCTGTTTCGCTGTATTCTTGGCTTAGAAAAGAACCATACCGGCCAGGTCCTCTTAGATGGGACTGGAATCGAGACCAGAAGTCCGACGCTCCTTGCCAAACAGATCGCCTATGTACCCCAAACCCATTATCCTTCCTTCAATTATTCTGCGTTGAACATGGTGTTAATGGGAACCGCTGCTCAGGGAAGGGAATGGGCACTCCCGGGAGCGGCTCAACGGCAGGCAGCAGAAGAAGCTCTGGAACAGGTGGGCATAAGCCATTTACGGCAGCGCTCCTTCCGCCAATTAAGCGGCGGTGAACAGCAGTTGGTACTGATTGCCCGGGCCTTGGCCCAGAAAGCTACCCTGCTCATTATGGATGAGCCTACGGCGAACCTGGATTATGGCAACCAGATCCGGGTACTCTTTCAAGTCAAAACCCTCAGCCGCAATGGGTATGGCATCATCCTCAGTACCCACAACCCGGATCATGCCTTTTTGTTTACCGATCGGGTAGTAGCCTTGCATAATACCCGGATTGCTGCTGCAGGCCCCCCTGCCGAGGTCATCACCCCAGAGCTTATCGCCCAACTCTACGGGGTCCAGGTACTGATACGCCAGGATGAACAGGGGGTTTTGAGCTGTACCCCGGTCTTGCCTGATGTCACCTTCAAGGGCAAAGCCTAAGATGTTCTGTCGTATACGCCGGCTTTTTGCAAGGGGTCCCGATCAGGCTTAGATCACATACTCAACTTCTGCTTCCCCGGTAATAAAAAGATCCGATTTTTCTATCAAGTTCAGTTCTTCTTCTTCACCACAAGGTTCTCCTGATTTATCCGTGAGGATGCGTATACGAGGCTGTAAGGCCCTATCAGTCTGCTCAATAACCAGGGCAGTAGCCCCTGTATTCAAACGTACCAAAGAACCAGGAGGATACTTGCCCATCAAAGAAACAAAAACCTGGAAAATCTCCGGGTCAAAATGTCCGGCCATGTCATGTACGAGATGGTTCATAGCCTGATGACCGGTCATAGCAAGCCGATAAGAACGGGGTGAGGTCATAGCAGAAAAAGCATCCCCAATGGCGATGATCCGGCTTGTGATACTCATATCAGTTCCTGATAAACCTTGCGGATAACCAGTACTGTCCCAATGTTCATGATGTTGCAGGGCAGCAAAGCCAATCTGGTTATGATAGCGGAGTTCTTTGACAATTATATTATACCCGTGAATTGGGTGAGCAAAAATACACCGCTGCTCGGCTTTTACCAACCCGTTGTTTTTTTTGAGGATACTTTGGGGAATAGAGAACATTCCCACATCATGGACCAAGGAACCCACAAGGAGGGTCCTGATGGTAAAATCTGCAAGACCCATAGCTTTGGCAATACCGGTAGACAAGAGTGCGGTATCTACGGCATTTTTTGCCAAATCATATTCCTGCCTTGGACTTCTGACGATAAACTTAAGTAACCGAGAGCCATCCTCATAAATTTTTTCTGCGATACTTGAAAACGGATCTTTTACAATGAAACGATTCATTGCTATTTTAGCAAATACCTCTTCAACACGCTTAATCAATCCCGTATACTCGAGATATATCTTCATCTCTCCTTGAGGATCAGTCATACATAGCCTCACAAGTAATGACGAGTAACCTTGCTATAGTAGCATAAACATGAGTAACGCAGAGTGGTGGTAACTATAGAACGAGCATATCCTACAAAATGAATACAGGGCATGGTAATCTCCTTGTTAGTCTGAAATTG
>JAISGE010000033.1 GCA_031263265.1 Treponema sp. | reverse complement strand
CCGGCAGCAGGGAAACTATTCTTTTCAGCGTATAGGCAAGCAAGACGCCGCGCCCTCTTTTTGTTTCATTGAGGCATCCGGGCGTTCCAAAGCACGGGGGCAAGGAAGCTCTCGAAGCCCTCAATGGTTTTTTGGGTTCCCACGGAGCTTATGTAATGGCCGATAGAAGTGGCCGCCGCATAATCATAGATGAACTGCTGTACCTTGGCCCATTCCTGTTTTGCCGCGTCCGCGTTGGGAGCGCTCCGGATCGCCCTCAGCCCATTGCTAAGCGTATCGTCCCGCAGTCCCGCCCAGTCGGGAGTTACCACAAGCAGTTGGGGTGGGGTCAGTTGATACCCGGTGCTTGCCACAAAAATATCCCAGGTACCGAGGTCGGATTTTGTTTTAAGCCAGGTGGGGAAATCGTAGGAAACCAGATTCACCGTAAAGCCCGCCTGCCGCAGTTCTTCCTGAATGACCAGGCTTGCGCTGTACATCTCCGCGTAATCCGGAGTAGCCAGGATCGTGATCGTCTCGCCCTGGTAGCCGGCTTCGGCCATGAACTGTTTTGCCCTTTCAGGGCCGGCTTCGTTGTAACGTTCCGCTCCCGCGTCAACCAGCCACTGGGTCTGGGCCGGATTGGTAAAACCCGGATTCAAGAAGTAGAGATTGGGGTTTGAAAAACTGGCAAGAAGAATCTCCGCGTCATTGAAAACCGCAAGCGCGGCCTGGCGGAGCTTCAGATTCGCCAGCGGCCCCTGTTGGGTATTGAAATAGGCCGAAAGTACGCCGCCCGGAACAGGATGGATGGCAATATTGGGGTCGGCTTCAAACTCCTCATAATTTTCCGCCGGAATGGCGGTAACGTCGTACTGACCGGTCTTGAGCCCCGCCACCCTGGTTGACTGATCGGTAACAAAATAAAAGTACAGGTTCCCGGTGGGCGCGGATTTTCTGCCCGAAAAGCCGCTGGGTTCTTCATCGCGGCTCGCGTAATTTTCGTAACGGTCAAGCCTGATGTACTGATCCTGTTTCCATTCGCCGAATTGGTAGGGTCCGGTACCGATATACTCGCTGACCATCTGCCCGTCCTCCAGGGCGTCAATAATCTCCTTGGGCATGATCCCGGGGAACTGCGCCCAGGTAGCAAGGATGATAAGAACGTCCGATGAGGGGTATTCCACGGTAAGTTTTACCGTATAGGGATCGATCTCTTCAAACACGGAATTGGCCAGCAAGGTCTTTGCCCGCGAAGAATTATTGAGCCAGCGGGTCATGGAGGCGCTTACGTCTTCCGCCTTGAGCTCCTTACCGTTATGGAAGTAGACGCCCCGGCGCAGGGTGAATGTATATTCAAGGCCGTCGCCGCTTACGGAAACGGACTCCGCCAGATCGGGAACCGGCGTATAATCCGCGTTAAGATTGTAGAGCTGTTCATAGATATGGTTGGAGATTTGCAGCGCAACCTGGGATACGGTCATCGCCGAATCCAGGGTCGGCGGCTGCGCCGTAATGGCAACGTTTATCTCGCTGCGGTAAGCCGGCGCTCCGGCATTTCCGTCTTTGGATTTGCCTCTACAGGAAACAAGGGTGAAAAGGATTCCCCCAATGGCAAGCGTTAAAACCAAACCAGACAGGCGTTTTTTTCCCATTCCGATATTCTTCATATTATTCTCCTTATAATTTACCTACCGAAATAATAGGATACTTTACGCTCGAATGTAAATGCCACTCAGGAGAGAGGCACTGTTTTCTATACATTATTGGGCTGATGAAAGATTTCTTGCCGCGCCCCCCTTACCCGCCAGTACTCCGGAACGGCATGACAGGAAGGCCGTTTTTGGCAAAAAGCGGCGTAGGCCCGTATTTTACCCAGCAATAGCGGACGTGTTTCGGTTCCGCTACACCCTCAGCAGACACCAGTACCGTTGCCCCGTCTATGGCTGCTGCCCCGGGATGGTATACACCGTCCTCTCCGGCAACCTCAAAACCGCTCAGTTCTCCCCGCGCCTCAAGGCCGTCCCCAGCATTTGCAAAATACACCCGCAGTGCGTCTTTCTCCCGGACCGCGTGGGAAAACACCGGCCCGTCGGCAACAAGGGGTTTTCCGTATACCTTTTCCAGGGCCTGGAGGGAAAGCCGGAAACCAACGGTTTGCTTGTCCAAGGGATGAATATTGTCAAACTCGCCCCGGTCGATGATGACCGCCATACCGGTATGTGCGACAATGCGGGATATTTTATACTGTTTTTCCCGCAAGACCGGCCAGTTTTCCGTTACGGTTCTGTCATCAATTTCCTTTTTCGACGCATACATCGGAAGCTGCACAAACAGGAACGGGAGGGTATCGTCACGCCAATCCCTTCGCCATTGATCGATCAAGTAACCCATCAGTTCCCCGTAATCCTTTGCGCGGCTCTCGTCCTCTTCACCCTGGTAATACAAAAACCCTTTTATACCGTAAGGCGCGACACGGCATATCATGGAATGATAGAGGTTCGCCGGATGATAGGGGCTTTTCCTCCCCGCGGGCTGCGGCCAGGGACTTTCCCCACATTCGTGGTTAAGGATTTCCCAGGTTACACCGGGCTCTTTTGCCTGCCGTTCCCGGACCCGCGTGTCCCAAGCCTGCCATTCCTCAAAGTAGGCGTTCATCTCCGCGTCATACTGTTCGTCGGTCTTTCCATTGACCTGGGCTTCATAGTCGTCAAGGCAGCGCTGCCCTGCGGCGGTCTTTTCCAACTGCTCCCGGCTCATCCAGGTGCTTATGCTCGTCCCGCCCCAGGAACAGTTTATGATGCCGATGGGGACGCCTGTCTCGGCGTTCACCTTCCGGGCGAAAAAATACGCTACCGCGCTCAGGGCAGCGGCGGTATGGGGAAGACATTCCTGCCAGCAACAGTCCTGCTCCGCATGTAAGAAATCCTCGTCCACAAACGCGCGTTTTACCGGCTGATAGAAGCGGATGCCGGGCTTATCCGCGCGGGCGAGTTCTTCTTTGCCGTCCTTGCAGTTCACCAGTTCCATTTCCATGTTGCTTTGTCCGCCGGCAAACCACACGTCGCCGAAAAGGACATGCTTAAAACAGAGCCGTTCCTCACCGCTTGAGATTTCCAGATCCCCCTGTTCCCCGGCCGCGTGCGGCGGAAGACGCACTTCCCATACGCGGTTTTTGACCCGTGCGGAAACCCGGGTGGTTCCAAAGGAAAGGGAGACTACCGCGCCATCCTTCCCGCTGCCCCACACCGGAACATACCTGTCCCGCTGTAAGACCATATTGTCCGAAAAAATCGCTGCAACGCGTAACGTTGAATCCATTATATGCTCCTTGTTACCAGGCTGGGGCGGCAATTGAGTGTTTTACCATCACCTGCCCGTCAATAAAAGAATGGCCACGGGGGACATAAGCGGACGATTCGATATGCTGTATAAGCAGATCCACCGCCAGTTTGCTCATAACCGCTATGTTGAATGCAAGGCTGGTAACGCCGATTCCCGAGGTAACCACTTCGCTTTCATTGTCAAACCCCACAAGGGATATGTCTTTGGGAACAGCCAAACCCGATTTCCTAAGCTGATTGACGACGATCCCTGCGATCTGATCGTTGTTGCAGACATAGGCGGTATACTTGTCCGGGCAAAGCATGATTTCAATGTAGATCCCCTTGGTATCCCGGTCTTCAATAGCTGCTTGGTAGGGGAGGCCGGCTTCCATCATGGCCTTGCAAAAACCGAGGTATCGGTCCAAGATGCTGGTAGTCGCGGCGGTTGACCCGATAAAGCCAATGTTTTTATGCCCCGCGGCAATAAGCAGGTTGGTCAGGCTGTAGGAACCGAGGAAGTTGTTTGACGCCACACAATCCCGGGAACCTATCCCGGAATAAAAGTCAAGGAAGACGCACTGGGGTATTTTGGACGAAATCATGGCAAGGTAGGGGTCCTGCATTTGCCCCAGTATGATTATGCCGTCGATCTTCTTCGCGCTCAGAATCAACGGCACCGCGCAGCTCGTCTCATCCTCAGCGCTGATAATTTCCAGAATCCCCAGATACGCAGTCCGTTTTATTACGGTCAGTAATTCCTGATAAAAAACCCAATAAAAGGAACTTTCGCCGATAAATTTCGAGGAGATCAGGATGCCGATAAGGTAGTGCCGGCCCTCCCGCATGTTCCGGGGCAGGCTGTTGTATACGTACCCCAATTCTTCCGCCTTCTGGATAATCGTTTTCCGCAACGCGCTGCTCACCCCGTCCTTACCGGACAGGGCTTTGCTGACGGTTACGGTGCTTACCCCTAATTCCCTGGCAATATCGCTCATTTTTACCGTGGATTTCATACAGTTTCCGATTACTTAATGCATTACCGTATTTTACCAGGATTTGTCAATGGCCGTGGGCGTGAAAATACGGCATACCTCATTATAGGGGCAGTATGCGGATGATTCAGAAAAAATTTGCTTGACAACCGAAAACAAGCATGTACAAAATGATACATAAATAACCTAACGCATTAGGTAAAAATTACTTTTCGGAGCATAACATGAAGAATCTTAACGGAAGATCCGCGGCGGGTCTTATGCTTATTGGTTTGCCGGTACTGGTGATGTTTGCGGCATGTAACAAAACGCAGTCATCTGCGAATGGATCGAAAAAGCTGGTGGTCTACACCCATCAAACCCAGTTGATTTTGGGGGACGAGAAAAAAGACGCCAACGGTAATACCTATCGGGACCCCTCAACCGCATGGCAGAAAATTTTGACCGAGCAGTTTACCGCGGAAACCGGCATTGAAGTGGAATTCGTGGGATACGGCTCGGACAGCAACGTGATCAAGCAGCTTTTACAGGTACGGGATCCTGGCATGGACTTGTTCAGCGTGGGTTTCACGATTACCAACGATGAATACGCCAAGTACATGGCACCGGTTATGCCGGTTGCGGAAGCCGAGGCGCTTTACGGCAAAGAGCTTGTCGCGGCCATGCCCCAGGTTGACGGGACCTTAAGGGCGTTGAATATTGCCAAAGAATTCGGCGAAGCCCTCACTTACAACGAAAATGTCATCAAGTCTGTGGGTTATGATGAAATTCCCGCCACTATTGCGGAATTTAACGCGATGCTCCAGAAAATCAAGGATGCGGGTCTCACACCCATTTCCCTGCACCGAGTAGAAAACTGGCCCATGAGTGTCCTGGGCAATGTTTCAACCTATGTGGGCGGCAGAACCGACAGCTTTGTAAAGATGCTGGCAGACCCGGAACCGTTTAGCGAAGCCTATCCCGTAGGCAAAACCATTAAAATATATACGGAATGGAAGTCCAAGGGCTATTTTGAACAGGAAGTGTATCCTGATTTCGGTATCGCCATGGATTCCGTGTCTTACGGCAAGGCGGGGATGATGCTCTTTGGCTCCTGGGTTGTCCAGCAGATCATAAGCCGCGTTCCTGCAGGAACCTCGCCTGAAGTGATCAAATTTGACGCTGCCCCTGATTTTGGCAATGGCCGGTACATCCTCGTGAATCCAGCCCAGCCTTACGCGATCAATGCGGGGAGCAGACATATTGAAGAGGCGAAACAGTACCTCGATTTCCTTGCCCGCCAGCCTGCATACCTTGCGCAGATTGGCTGCATCGCGATTCACAGAGACGTTACCCCCATTGCACCGGCGCATTTTGCGCTGATACAAGGCCGGGTTGAACGGGGTGAAGTTGAGCAGATCATTGCCGCGCCGCTTACCCAGAACAGTATCGACAATGACGAGATTCTCAAAGACGCGAATTTGCTTGCGGATAACAAATGGGCGGGGCTTCCCTTTGACGCACTGGACATCACCAAGCCGAATGACTGGACCGCGTACAACGCGCAAATAAAACGGCAGAACGATCTATACAACCAGTACCGGCAAGAACGGGGTGTGTCGTATACAAATTAAGCGCCTGTTTGGGATCCGGTTTCAAACCCCAAACGAACTTTTGAAACCGGGCCGTATTTCATACTTTCACCTGGAGGAAACATGCAAAAATTACAAGATATGGAAAAGCAGAAACGGTTGCTTATCATTGTTTTTTTGACGGTACCGCTGGTGCTGCTTTTTGTTTTTAGCTACATACCGATTATTTTTAACGTATTTCTGGGATTCACCGACTGGGACGGAGTAACGAACATCAAAATGACCGGACTGCGGAATTACCGGCGCATATTTTCGGATCCCCAGTACCTCTTGCTGTTCAGAAACTGCCTCTGGTATATGCTCGTCGCGATTCCCCAACTGCTGCTTTCGTTTGTGCTGGCGGTACTGGTGAACGGAAAGTTTCGCGGCTTGAGTGTTTTCAAAAGTATCTTGATATTTCCCTATATGCTAAACGGCATCATTGTTGCGGCAATCTTCATCACCTTTTTTAACCGCAGCGGAACCCTCAACACCATGCTGCGGACATTGGGCCTTGAATCCCTTGTCCACAACTGGCTCCAGGACCTAAAAATCGTAAACCCCGCGATTGCTTCTATCAGTATTTGGCGGTATTACGGCATGGCGTTTATCATGTTTTTCGGCTCACTCCAAGCCATCCCGTCGGAACTCTACGAATCTGCCGCGATTGACGGCTGCAATAAATGGCAGGAAATCAAGCACATCTCTGTGCCCTTCATCAAAAAAGTGCTTTTTATCAATGTCCTGCTCAGTATTTCCGGTTCCATCCAGGTATTTGAAATCCCCTACATCATGCTGGGAGGCGCGAATGGCACCTCGGTTCCGGTCATTCAAATCCAACAGAGCATGGGCGACGGCCGCATTGGTTTTGCCGCGGCCATGTCGATTGTGGTCTTTTTTGTGGTCGTTATTTCCGTCGGCTTACAGCGGCTCTTTGTTAAGGAGGAAGATTAAATGTTGTCAGAATCAAAATTGTACAAGACATTGCGGTATGTTCTGCTCGTCATGGCGGCGGCATTTGTCATTATTCCGTTGATACCGATACTGTTTATGGCCTTCAAAACCGGTGTTGAGTTTCGGGAGACTTCGGTCTTCAAATCGCCCGCGAACTGGTTTAATCTGTATAACTTTGCCTACGCCATACGGGTGGGTAACTTGTTCGGCGCACTGCTTACCACGCTTATTGTCCTTGCGATTTCTCTGTTTTTCAGCGTGAATTTTTCCTGCATGGTATCCTTTGTACTCCAGCGTTTTGAGTTCCGGGGAAAAAAGCTCGTGATGGCCGCGTATCTTCTGACTATGTTCATTCCGGTCGTAACGACCCAGGTTGTCGTGTTCCGCATCATCTATGCTATGGGATTGATAAACAACATCGGTTCCATCATCCTTCTGTATTCAGGGGTCGGCATCGTGGATATTTACATTGTCATGAATATTCTCAACACGATTCCAAAATCCCTGGACGAAGCGGGCCTGCTGGACGGTGCGGGATATTTTCGCATCTATTTCAGCATCATCCTGCCGCTCCTCAAACCGGCAATCGTAACCCTGGCGGTGATAAAAGGCATCGGCATCTACAATGATTTTTATATCCCCAATCTGTACCTTATCAGAGGGGCGCAAACCCTGACCGTGGCCCTCTACCGTTTTTTCAGCGGTCTTTCGACTCCCTTTGAAGTGGTAAGTGCCGCAGTGCTTTTGGCGACCATTCCCATGCTGATACTGTTTTTGTTCTGCCAGCGCTACATTTACAACGGTCTTGCCGGCGCGGTAAAGTCATAGGTAAAACTGCCCTTGCAAAATTGAAGTTTTGCAAGGGCCCATGAGAGGTACTACACCGCGTTTTTCTTTACAAAATCCACCACTTCATCGACCTTGCCAAACACGAGGCCGGTTACCGTGTCCGCGCAGCCGTAGTAGATTGCCAGCCTGCCCGTGTCGCCGTCCACAAGGCAGGCGCAGGGGAAGGTAACATTCGGTACATCACCAACACATTCGTAAGATTCCCGGGGGTTAATCAGATAGGGCCGGGCACGGGCAATGACCTTCCAGGGTTCGTCAAGATCAAGCAGGGCCGCGCCAAATGAATAGACATAGCCGTTGCAGCTAGTCAGCACCCCGTGATAGAAGAGCAACCAGCCCTCGGATGTTTCTAGGGGAGCAGGGCCCGCGCCTATCTTCGTACTCTGCCAGCCGCTTTCAGAGCCTAGGGGCGCCATCACATGCCGGTGTTTACCCCAAAACGTAAGATCCGGGCTTTCAGAATAGACAATATCCCCGAAAGGCGTATGTCCCGAATCACTGGGACGGCTCAACAACCCATAGTTTTTGCCAATCTTGCGGGGAAAAAGCACGCCGTTCCGGTTGAAAAACATCAGGGGATTTTCCATCTGATAAAATGTTTCAAAGTCAAAGGTATACCCCAGGCCGATACAGGGGCCGTGGTATCCGTTGCACCAGATGATGTACCATCGGTCCTCCACAAACACCACCCGGGGATCGTACTTGTACTCCGCATCCGGCAGACCAGGATCGGTTTTGATAAACTCAATCACCTCATCCTTGATCGACCAGCTTATGCCGTCTTGGCTCTTGCCCGCGTGAATGTTCATGCGGCGGGACGTATCATCACACCGGAACACACCGGCAAACCCGTCCTTGTAGGGTACCACCGCGCTGTTAAAAATACTGTTGGAATACATGGTCAGGTTACGCGGAATGATCGGGTTCCTGGAGTAACGCCACAATACTTCTTTCTTAGGGTCGCTGCCCAAAGGACGCGCTTCCCAGGGAATGTTCGGTAAGGAACCGGTATTTTTAAGCAAATAGCTACTCACCTTTTATACCTCGTTAATTCGTTTATTTTACTTAATGCATTAAGCAACTGTAGAATCATCTTATACCCTTTCGGTGCTCTTGTCAAATACGCTTGGCCTCTTCCCAAAACCTATCCATAAGGGCAAGGTTTTCCTGGTTCATCTCCTTGGCTGCTTCGCGCATCCTTTTTTCCACCTGTTTGAACCGTTTGGTAAAGGTACTATTGGTTCGCTGCAGGGCCACCGAAGGCTCCACCTGCAAAAAACGGCAGAGGTTCACGACGGAAAAAAGCAGATCCCCCAGTTCCGCTTCTATGTTTTCTTGGGCTGCTGCACGCGCACTGGGGTTAAGCGGCTTATCCTCAGCAGCCTTTTTAAAGACATCCACGGCTTCGATTACTTCTCCCAGTTCTTCCTGAATTTTATCGATCACCTGCTCCTTACAGGGCCAATCAAAGCCTACTTTGGCAGCCTGCGTTTGGAGCTTATAGGACCTATCCAGCGGAGGCAGGGCTTGGGAAACCTTATCCAACACCGAATCTTTAGGCTTCCTGCCCTCTTGTTCTATTTTAATCCGTGCCCAATTATCCAGCACTTCATGGCTATCCTTGACCTTCACATCTCCAAATACATGGGGGTGCCGGCGGACGAGTTTCTCCGAGACCCCGGTGAGTACATCAGCCACCGAGAAAAGCCCTTGTTCCTGGTGCATATAGGAAAGCATGGTGACCAAAAGAAAGATATCCCCTAATTCTTCCTGGATATGCGCGGGAGCCTGTTCATCTATGGCTTCCACACATTCATAGGTTTCTTCAATAAGATCCCCCCGGAGGCTGCGGGGGGTCTGTTCCTGATCCCAAGGACAGCCCTCAGGGGATCTGAGCCGTACCACGTTATCATATAAGCCCTTAAAGGCCGTGCTTGTATCTTGCATAGCTTAGTGTGGGGATAGGCTCATAAAAGATCAAGCCTTTTAAAAGTCCCGGAATCCGGGTAGGATGGGTAACGTGGATGGAACAGCCGCGTTTCACGATCTGAGGCGATTCACCCCACACCGCTTGTTTATTTGTCATAGTAAAATATATACTATGGCAATGTTATAAAGGAGTTGCGATTATGAATACAAACCTGAAGAAAGGCGTCGTCCAGGAGAAGGGGGCGTTGGGACTTACCTGCCTCTTTATAGGCGCACTTCTCGGCGCCGGCCCATCTATGGTGGGAGGCATGCTTCAGAGCGGCTTTTCCGTGGCAGGCGTCGCCCTCGTTATACTCATTGGATATGGAATTGTGTGCGTCTATATGGGCTTTATCGCCATGCAAGCCAGCGACACCGGGCTTTCCATTCATGACACTGCGGGAGCCGCGATGGGAACTGTTGCCGCCCAACTGCTTGCTAGCCTTCCTATCGCGGTGGCAAGTATCGGATGGTTCGGGATACAAGCCGCCATGCTGGGCGCGGGGTTCAGCGCGGGTTGGCAGGGGATCACCGGCATGACCATACCGCCGGCGTTTGGCGCGATAGTATGGGGAGGACTTACCGCACTCATCGTCATGCAGGGTTATAAATGGCTTACCTATTTCGCTTACGCCGCGGTGCCCCTGTGCATGCTGATAGTCACGTACGTGCTATACCGATTGGGCGGACAAGGGGGACTCTCCGCGATCCTCACCTACCGCCCGGCTCAACCCGCGCCCCTCCTGAGCGGGATCAGTGTGGCGGTCAGTTCCTATGCCCTTATGGGCGTTATGGCTGGGGACTACTTCCGGCATACGAGCAGCCGCATGGGTGTCGCCAAGGGCATGAGCGGCATTCTTCCCACCGGGTGCATCATGTTCTGTTTAGGCGCTGCGGGGGTTGTTGCAGCCGGTCAATCAGATGTGTCCACGTTGCTCAGCCAATGGGGGCATCCGGTCATGGGGCTTTTCCTGCTGATTGCTTCCACTATCAGCATCAACATCATGAACGGCTACTCAGGAGGCTTGGGCGTGGTGAAGATGCTGGGACTGGACGAGAGGCAGTTCAAACTCGCCGCAGGGGTCGCCTGCGGTGTGGGCGTGATTATGGGGGCGTCGGGTATCCTCTCCCTCTTCTCCTCATTCCTTAGTCTGGTCTCCTCCCTTATCCCACCCCTTGTGGGAGTGGTTATCGGCTCCTATTGGCTTGCAGGTACAGGGGGGGGGGGCCATATCGTCGGAACGCCCCGCAGATATACGGCTTCCTGGTGTCATAGCCTATATCATGGGCGCGTCGGTCACCTATATAACCAGTTCCATCGCCCCCTTTTTCATTCCCGCTATAAACGGGCTTGGGGTCTCCCTCTTTTCCTACTGGTTCCTGAGCCGTGTTATGAGTCCTGAGACCGCGAACCAGAACCTCAGTTTGGGAGCGAAGCTGACCGGTGGTTTTATTGCCTGCGCGATCATCACCATTGCCGCAGGCGGGCTTGGACTGCACGGTCTTGCGAGTCTGGTTACCGCGGAGAACGCGGCGCGGGGCAAAGAGATCGCCACAATGACGCTCATTGTCATGGTAAGCGGGGTGGCCATCTCCATCGGCTTAGGGATTATGTTCACCGGTCTGGTGGTAAAGCCGATGCGCAATGCCTTTGAACTGCTCAAAGCCATTGCCAAAGGGGACCTGACCCAGGAGATAGCACGCGCGGAAAGTATCAGCAATGACGAAATCGGCCAGATGATGAGCCTGCTTAAAGAGACCCAACGGAGCATAAGCTCCCTTATCGCGGCGGTGGACAACAAAGCCCTCTCCCTCAACGAAGTGGGGGTGGAGCTTTCGGCTATGATGTCCCAATCCGCCTCGTCAGTGCGTCAGATCAGCGTCAACACCCAGCACATGAAGGACAAAACCCTTACTCAAGCCGCGGGAGTGAACCAAACCAACGCGGTTATGCAGCAGATAGTCCAGAACATCCAGGCCATAAACCAGCGTATTGAAGTTCAGTTGACCAGCGTTTCCCATTCCGCGGCTGCGATTGAACAGATGACCGCGCACATCAACTCCATCACCGAGTCGCTGCTGCAGAACGAACGGAACGCGCAAGACCTCGCCCTCGCATCCGCGCGCGGCAAGGTGAGCTTGCAGGCGGTTTCCCATGATATGCAGGAAGTATCCCAGGAGTCCGCCAATCTGTGGCAAATCAACGCGGTCATACGGAACATAGCGAGCCAGACGAACTTTCTTTCGATGAACGCGGCAATAGAGGCGGCGCACGCGGGAAACGCGGGTTTGGGCTTCGCGGTGGTGGCGGGAGAGATTCACCGTCTTGCCGAGTCTTCGGCGGAGCAGGTTGCGACCATATCCCATATCTTGCAGCGCATCACCCGCTCCATTGAACGGGTACATGGGGCGACCGGGCAGGTCATCGTCAACTTTGAGGACATAGACCGCCGGGTGAACATGGTCGTACATCAGGAGCAGCAGATTATGGAGACGATGAAACAGCAGGACGCGGGGTGCAAGGAGATGTTGAGCATGATTCGGGATTCCCGGGATGTGAGCCAAGATGTGTGCGCCGCGTCTGAGGAAATGCTTCAGGGAAGCAAGATGGCGATCACCGAGGGGAAAAATCTGGAAACGCTTACGACGGACGTGATCAATGAAATCAATGAGATCGTTACGGGGATGAACCAGATTGACGCCGCGGTTACCCGGGTTTCCGAGATTGCCCTTGAAAACAAGGAGAGTATAGCCGTCTTGGTCCAGAGCCTCTCCCGGTTCAAATATGCCCGGTAATTGGTTCGCGGGTTAACCGCCCGAAGGAGTACCTATGTATCAGGAGAGGTGTTCATGTCCCTTAACTGGGTGGAAATAAACCGCATTCTTGAAGAGCTTAATTTGCCGGGATTCCAGATACAGAAAGCGGTCCAAAGTACCTATGAGGTGCTTTCCCTTAAACTACACCGGGGATTTCCCCAGAGTAGCAGCAAGACCCTGCTCATTGCCTTGAGTCCCCGGGCGTGCCGGTTCCATGAAACCTGGCAGGCCATGCCCAAGAACCAGACCCCCTTGCGGTTTGCGGAATTGATCAATTCCCGGCTGGTGAACGGCTGGATAGAAGAGGCGGTTCAGTTGGGGGATAACCGTATTGTCCGGCTGATTGTTCGGCTGGGACTGCACCGGTGGCGGCTCTACATCAGGCTCTGGTCTAATGCGGCAAACATCGTGCTCACCGATGAGGATAGTAAGGTAGTTGACGCCATGCGACGCCTCCCTAAACGAGGAGAGGTAAGCGGGGGCCGGTATGTACCGGAGGCGGCTCTGGGAGCGGCAAAACAGACCGGTCTGCCAAGGGAATATACCTTACGAGCGTTTTCCGGGGAAAGTTTTAACGCCTATATCGACGCCTGGTATGCGGAACATGAGGGGGCCTTATCCCTGGACAGCTTACGGGCGCAAGCGCAGAAGACCTTCGAGACCCATAGAGATCGTTTAGAGGGGGCCTTGGAACGGCTTCGGGAAAAGGAGCGGATTTTTGGAGACGCCCCTAGCCTCAAGGAATACGGAGACCTCATCCTCGCGCATATCAGCGCCATTAAACCAGGGGATTCCTGGCTTGAGGCGGAGAACTTCTATGCTCCGGGGACGGGGATCCTGCGGATTAAGCTTGATCCCCTGAAAAGCCCTGCGGCTCAGGCGGAACACTACTATGCGCAATACCGGAAGGCAAAGAACGGCTTAGCCCAGGTACAGGCAGAAATTACTGCAGAAGAGCAGGAACTGGTACGGCTGGAAGCTGCTCTGACCCGGGTATTGACCGAGACCAATCCCTTGGTTCTGCATAAACTCCTCAACGCCAAAGCCATACAAGGGCCTCTGAAGGATACCCACGCCCAAAGCCAGATGGACAAAAAGCGGCCGGGACTCTCCTTCCGGCGTAAGGACTGGCTCATCCTGGTCGGCAGGAACAGCACGGAGAACGATCTCCTCCTGAGGTATTATGCGAAAGGGAATGATCTCTGGCTTCATGTGCGGGACTATTCCGGGTCTTATGTGTTTATCAAACAACATGCAGGTAAATCGGTTCCCTTGGATATACTCCTGGATGCGGGGAATCTGGCCCTGTTCTATTCCAAAGGCAGGAAGAACCGGGAAGCGGATCTGTTCTATACGCCGGTTAAATTTTTGCGCCGGGCAAAAAACGGACCTAAAGGGCTGGTGATTCCGACCCAGGAGAAGAACCTGCATATCAAACTTGATGATAAACGGCTTGAGGCATTAGAAACCTGTGTTGAGCCATAAGCTCAGATTTGCTTCCTCTTGAAAAATCCCGGATTTCCCCTCTATAGTTGATTAAGGAAAAAAGAAGAAATGTTCAATAGTATCCAGGGAACCATTACCGAAAAACTGAGCGATACCTTGCGGCTCCTAAGCGGTGGTATTGAATGGGACATTGCCGTACCTGCTACGGATATAGCCCAGTTTCCTCCAGTAGGGGACAAGGGGCAGGTTTTTACCTGGCTCTACCATAAAGATGACCAGATGCGGCTCTTTGGTTTTTCCGATACGGCCCGGCGTACTACCTTCCTGGAACTCCTCAAGGTGGAGGGTATCGGCCCCAAGGGCGCCCTTAAAATCATGGGAGGTATCGGCCAGGAGGAGCTAGAGAACGCCCTAGAGACTGAGGATATAGCCAGGTTAGAAGGAGTGCCTGGCTTGGGGAAGAAAACCGCCCAGAAGATGATCCTCACGTTGAAAGGCAAGCTAAGCCATGTATCCCGGGCCGACCCGATAACATCTCCTTACAAGGAACTCGTGGAGGCCCTGGCAGAGATGGGGTATGATAAGCGGGCAGCCGCAGAAGCCCTTACTAAGGCAGCGGCCGACTTGAGTCCTGGTATAAGCAAAGCAGAGCAAGAAAAGCAGCTTTTTAAGCAGGCAATCCTGTACTTGAGTTAACGTGCGTTAAAAGGTAATAAGGAGCTGTTCTATGGAGCAATCTACGTCAAACGCCGCACGAGTCATCATTGCGCTCATCCCTATTGTGGGGATCGTGATGGGATCGGTGGTGGTGTTTTTCTATCTCTTATGGAACCATAAGCGGAGGACGTTGTTGATTCAGGCAGGGCAATACGCGCGGCCTGACTTTGATCTGCTGTCCTTTAGTTTGCTTGCGGGTTTGCTCCTGGGGAGCGTAGGATTAGGCTTAACCGTTTTTCTCGTGATAGCGTTAGGCGTCAATTTTGGTCTTTTAGGGGGGATCATCCCCTTATCTATCGGGATAGGCTTATTGGTCTATTATGGGATTAAACGAAGCGATGCACCTACATGAGCAAAGGAGACGATTTTGATGATCAGATGATCGTCGCAGAGGTCGTCTCGGGACAGAAAGAATTGTTCCGGCTTTTGGTAAACCGGCACGAGAAGCCGGTTTACCGTATGGGATTAAGTTTTTTTCATAACACCGAAGATGCTGCAGATTTTACCCAGGAGGTGTTCCTAAAAGTATTCCGAAATCTTGTCAGCTTTGAAGGTCGGTGCCGGTTTTCTACCTGGCTGTATAGGGTTGCCTATAATACCGCGGTGAATAGCGTAGTCCGCAAGAAAGAATACCAGAGCTTGGCAGAAGACCCTTCAAGCCCGGAGTATGCCCAAGACGGGGATACTCCTGAACATACCTTGTTCCGGCAGGTGGTACAAGAAGCGGTATGGGAAGCCGTGAAGGAGCTTCCCGAACGGTACCGGATTTGTGTGGATCTCTTCTTCTTCTATGATAGGTCATATCAGGAAATTGAGGCCATCACCGGGTATCCGGTTAATACGATCAAATCCCATGTATTCCGGGCCAAAAAATTACTCCGGGAGAAACTGGCGGATTTTCGGTATTAAAAAAGCAGTAAAAAGGCCGGTGTAACAGGCTTTGCACCGCGTACCTGATTACTCAAGCGTGACGCCTTCAAGGAGATGAGCATGCATTGCCCTATTGAAGAAAAAATGATGGATAAGGTGTATGAGGCCCTGGGAGAAAGGCCCCTTCCTCTGCGCTACAGACTGTACCTGCGTGTGCACCGTTTATATTGCCGGCCCTGTGATGAGGCACTGAAAAAACTAGAGGCGGTTCAGGAACTCCTGGAAACCGATTTCTTTCCTGAGACCCCGGAACTGGAAGATTCAATCATGGAACGGATCTATGGGGAAGGGCCGGACAGAGCAGACTTGGATACAGACCGTGCTACCGGGGTTTCTTTCCGGGGTTGGGTGATCAGCGGGCTTATTATTCTCGTTACCTTGCCCATGTCCTTTTTCGGTATGGATGCGGTAAAAGTCAGTGCATCTTCAGGTTCGTCTTTTTTGCTTCCTTTAGGGCTTACGATTGGGGGTATTGTAACGAGTTACGGCGCCCTTTTTATCGGCAGCCATCTTAAGGAGCTTTCCCACCGGTTTAGGCTCCATGAACGGTAAGCTTACCTTATACAAAAAGCCCTTTCCGGCAAATGTATGGATTAGTTACCGGCAGGTAAATGGCTATATGGGTGATTGGATGCCCCACGGGTCGTGGCCATCGGTGGAGGAAGCGGTGAGCGGGTAATTGACAGCGAAGTTAAAATATGATAAAAAACAGATAAATCATTTTAATGAGTGGTTTTAGATTTTGTTTGTATCAGGGGGGTGATTAACGTGAAAAATGCCTTATTGATGGTTTTGACCTTAAGTATACTCATGGTTTTTGTGGGATGCGCCTCTAATATACCAATTACGAAAAATGTTATTCAGGAAGTAGGTATTGATAATACTCCTGAATTTCAATATTATGTTTCAAAAACCATTACCTTGAGATTGGTTGCACAAAAGCGGGAAACAATAATTGAAGATGGTCAACTTATTCGTCGCAGTTCAACAGAACGTAGCACTATAGTAATTACAGGAAGTCTACCTGGATTAACGCGGGGTTATCAGCCGCGAAAAGACGGTGAAGGTAATCCGCTTGATGGACACGAAATAAAAATTGCCTTTGAAAATTATGAAGGTAATCCTGTTATATGGTTTGGGCAATATCGTACAGGATCTGAGGAAAAATATTATATTCTTTATAATGATGACTCTAATCGTATCATAAAATATGGCAACGAATTTTATTCTGTACATTATCGTGGAGATGAACCGCCTTATTTGCGAATTAAAATGAAACAAAGCGCTAGAAAAAAAGAACAATCAAGAAGAGCTAGTGGTTTAAGGCTTGGGCAATAAATTTATGCCATAGAGCCTTTCCCAAACCCCTCCTCGGCTAAAGGATGAAGTGCTGAATCATCCGCAGAGCAGCAAGACAAACGATACTTTTGCATGTCCTTTCTCATACAGTTTCCGGGGTAATAGCCAGTCCTTCAATAGGCTGTTCGCCCTCTCTACCTCTGTCCTTAGCTTGAACTGTTCCTTCTTTGCAGGGTCGAGCGGCGCTCGTGTTTCGTTCCCGGCTCCTTATGAATTTATCTATGACCTTTGAATCATAGGCCGCATCCATCAAACTGTAACGGGCGGATATCTTCACTGATAAAGGCCGGTAATGCCGTTAAGGGCGAACCATACCGGCAGACGGTCTTAAGGGTTCAAGCGTTCAATGCGGCCTTTGGCCTGAGGCGTGTGCGCGGAAATGAGCCCTATCCCCAACCGGTCAACGATAGCGCCGAATTGGGTTTTGGTCAGCGGCCGCCCGGCCAAGAGCTCCTCCGTCGTCCAATGTTTCACCACGATGAAAAAGGCGCCCCCGCCTATCCGCCAAAGGTCATGCTTAACAGTATTTTCTATGGTTACTGCCGGGGCATTATCTCAAGCCGGCCTATGGAATACGCCTGTAAAACCAATGGCATCGTAAAAGCACTTGCCTGGGACGCCGATGCCGACACCATAGCGCATTTTATTTCAAGCCAGGCAGAGGCGGTCAAGAATCTGTTTGCGCAAGTCCTGTGCCAATGATATGCGTTGAACCTCATAGGCGGGGACCTATTCGCTATTGACGGCTGCAAGCTGCCCTCAAATGCGTCCGGAGTAGGGGCTGGAACCGAGGGATGAGGGGAGCGGGGTGGTGGACGAATGGAGGTAAGGGGGACGGTATGGTTTGTGGACAATTGAGGGGTTGAAAACAATTTTCAAGATTGTTGGCGAGGGGAGATTGCTGTCCTTAAATTGATTAATTCGACAGCCTCGTTATGTGCAGTTGGGGCATACTCCATTTTTATTTATTATTATATTCAGATAATTTTTTATAATTTATTTCAGGGTTTGTATATCTCCTTCGGCCTTGTGTTACATTTTTATAATTTATTGCTCTTTTCGGGCAATATTGAATACACGCAACACATTGTTCACAATGATGTTTATATTGTGGCTTATTGTTTACCATGTCAATATTTTTTACCGGGCATACTTCTTTACATATACCACAGCCGGTACAATTATTATTGACTGTATAATCTTTATCCATATCCGATACTTTTTTTATGAAATTATTATTGATAAATTTAAATATTTTTGTTAATTTATTTACATGGTTGTTTTTCCCCATTTTTATTGAATCAATAATCGGAACAAGTTTTTCATTTGATTTATTTGTAATTTCATCTATTTTTTCGCTCATGTCATATATAATGACATAATTTGAAAACATTTGTAGCTTTTGTCCATAATTTAATTTTATACCATGTTTGTTAAGTAATTCATACAATTGATAAACGGCATTGCCGGCAGATCCGCCGTAAGTTGTAATTGAATAATAATATATATCTCTATTATTGTCTAAATTTGTATTTTCAATAAATTCAATAACTTTTTTAGGAAGACCCCA
>JAISGE010000001.1 GCA_031263265.1 Treponema sp. | reverse complement strand
AAAATTATAATTGCCCTGCTGCGCAAAAAGGCCGCTTGCAATACCGAATGTCAGCGCCATAACCAACATTCCCAATACGAATAATCTAGCCTTCTTCATAAAAACTCCTTAGGTAAATAGCATAAGGAAATGACATGACCACATGGCCATGTCATTTCTGCGCGGGTTCTTAGTTTACTTCACAAAATGGACAGTCTCTACAGTCGAAACCATAGTTAAGGTATTACCCGATAGTTCCATGGTATACGGAAGTTCGGTCCCTTCTTCAAACCGTACTGTCGCGGTCGTTACGCCATCTGTCTGGCTTACTGAAACCAAATCAAGGGTGCGATCAATCAATTCTTCATAGTCCTGTGATTCCCCTTGATAAGAGCCGGTTACGTTGACCACTACATTCTGCTGGATCGCCATGGGGGTTATAATAACAAAGGAACTGACCTGGTTAAACTTTATACTGTAACCTTCTTCAGCAGCGTTTTCCTGTAACTGCTGTTTGATAGCATCTTCCATTTCTTTGAAGACCCATTTGCCGCGAAATTCAGCGGGTACAACGCCGTCAGTAGGGAACGGTTCGGCTTCTTCGGGAATGGCCACATCAGTCGCCGGTGTTACATTGGCCGTGCTTGCGCTCCCCTGATTCCATTTGCCGGATGCGGATGATTTGGTTACTATCCTTACTTTGGCGCTTTTTAGATTATAGTTGTCGTCCAACTCGCCTTCGATCTCAAAACTGACCGTTCCTGAAACTGCAGAAGCCCTGAACACTTTTTCCCAAGGGATATAGGTGCCTTCAACAGTTAATACCGCTGAACCGTATCTCAGCTTGCCGGTAATAGTATAACCATCGCTGGCTGCCGCCCGGATACTGCGTGAATCACCGTCTTCCGCGTAAAATTCAACGTTCTGCCCGCCGTAGGAGAATGTTCCTTGTACATCTATTGCCGGAGGGGAATAATCATCACCGCCGCTATCAGTGGGGCAACCCATAAAGAATAATGAGACACTCAGCAGAGCGGCCATTGCCATCAAGAACTTCTTTCGCATAAAGTCCTCCTTACCAGTTTCCCTTTCCCCTACGGGAAAGGCCGTAGAAAAAAAGAGGACTACACGCGCTTGAGGCAGGGCCTGGGTTTGCTCTATACTCTCAAGTGCATGTAGTTGCAGGCCCGGACACGGCTGGTCTTGGTCGATGCACCGTTTCCGGGCTCCCTCAACTGCTCTTTGTAATCAGGGCTTACGCCCCGCTTAAAACCACCTTAGAAGATGAGAGACTGAGCCCCCAGTTCCTGGCTTCCCCTTTCCTGTTCTCATACCGGGAGCAGAAATACGCTGTCATGCCCAACTCCTCCGGGGCAAAACTCACCGGCTCGGAATAGCAGGAAAACGGGTTTTCATTCCTTAAAACTTGTACCCGACCGCGAGTTTAACCGTAAGCCCGTGTCCAAGCAGGGTTTCTCCGTCAGTATCATCCTTCATATCCGTTTCAAATTTGTTCGCAAGCCGTAATCCGTACAAGGCTTCAAGACGTGCGTACATCTTGCTGGTTATGGCATAATCCAGGCCACCGCCCAATTTGAACCATAACGCACTGAGATCACCGGCATCATCATTCTTTTCGTCATTGACTTTCGAGGAAACCGTGATTTGGTAATCAATGCCCAGCAATGGGAAAACGGACATTTTTTCATTAATCACCAATGGGTATTTGCCCAGCAGTCCGATGTTCAGATTTACCATGCTTGCATCAACGGTGTTTTCATCACCCCACTTCCCACCGCCGCCTAGAACACCGAACGACAGTTCCGCGTAAGTTGCGTCAAAGAAAAGAAAACCGCCACCGCCAAAATACGGCGTTTTCATTTTAGCGTCACCTACTTTGTAGCCACCGCCAAAATCACCGCCGATGAGGGCGCCTATGCCGGCGCTCATGCTAAAGCCTTTGGGCTCTTCCTGCGCAAAAAGTCCACCCACGGCCAAGGCCGTGATAACCAATACCACTAAACTCTTTTTTGCCATATTATACTCCTCTTGGCACTAAAGTTTTTCTTATTCGAGTCAGTTTCAATTTGAAAAAGCCTCATTCACCACCAGATGGATTATCCCGGTTCATTCGATTGAGCTATGTCACGACCCACCTCCCTCGCACCCGCAGCAATTATGCGGAGGCAGTCCTGATTTAACGATTATTGAGAGACGGGAATATCCGGTGAATAAACAGTTATAAAACTTTAATTGGGGGGGGGGGGGGGGGTATTAACGAACCATGAAGCCCCGCAAACAACGTTCACTGCAAACATATCAACGCAGTTAGATGTATCCCTAGGCGAATTAATGGTGTGACCTGCGCCTTGTGTATTCATGTAGGATAATATATACCATTGCAAGGCATTTTGTCAAGGGAAATCGCGCACAGTCCAGGATAAACCCATAAGAATTCTTATTTCCTTATACAACAAAGAATTAGTAAATTCTATGGGTTTATCCTTTGGCGGCAAGGCTTTCTGCAGAAGTAGCGCCATCCAATAGGTATGATACTGATACCGCCAGCTTTCTACAAGGGAGCGAAAACTCTTCAGGGCTTACGCCCCGCTTAAATCACCGCCGGTGAACGTGATCCTATTGTCGTTTACGGAATAGGTCATACACAACGTAAAGGAGGAAACCTTTTTGATTCCCTCGGCAGAGTTTTGCTTTGGCGTCTTTGTGTTTACAATATGCTATTTTTCACCATAGTGGGTACGTAAGCTGTCGATCTCAATGAAATTATTTTCTAATATGTGATAGACAAGACGGTTCTTTTCATCAATATGGCGGCTCCAATATCCGGATAAATTATCCCGTAATGGCTCAGGTTTTCCTATTCCGTCATACCCACAGCGTTCAATATCCTTGATTAACTGATTTATCCGTTTCAACGTTTTTTTGTCCTGAGCCTGCCAGTAAAGATAATCTTCCCATGCCTTTTCGGTAAAAGTGATATTACTCATCAGCCATTCGTTCCAGCTCTTCCATTGTTTTGACGATGTAACGGCCCTGTTTTCCCTGTTCTATTGATTGTTCCAGCCATTTCATATTGGCCGGATTATAGAACGGATCGGGTTCGGCGGTAATCGTGAAAGGAATGCCCCGCTGTCTCAGGGCTTGACGGATAAAGATGGTGAAGGCTGTTGACAGATTCATCCCCAGTTCTTCAAAAAGATGATCCGCCTCTTCCTTGAGAGTGTCGTCTATACGGATATTTACTTGCGCCATATCTGTGCCTCTTACTAGACAATGTATATCATTTGATATGTTTTATCAAGGGCCTGCGGCGCCCCTGGGTTTACGATTGTAGAAGGAAAGAAGAATGGAGTCCGCGAATGAGAAAAAAATATTTACGGACAAAAAAATAGCGAGGCCTGAGACTAAAAGTCTCATGTATGGCCTCGCCCGGTGTCAAGCCCGTTTTACGTTATCCTCTCTGATTGATCGTGAAGCGGTCTTCCAAAAAAGGTGCCAGGAACCTTTGTGTTTCCCGGCGCCTCTGCGTTTCTTGGTTATTTATGGCTGTTCTTTAAATTGGTCAAATGCGAT
>JAISGE010000186.1 GCA_031263265.1 Treponema sp. | reverse complement strand
AAACGGGTAAACCCTGCGGTTTCTAGAAAAGGCATTTTATCAATGATACAAAAGGGTTTTTCCGGGATAACAAGAGAGCCTTCAGGCTTATTGATAAGGGTAAAGGTTTCATCCCGGCGGTCAGAGAAATGCTGAAACCGGTACGTAGGCCCCAGGTTTGCCCGTATGCGGAAGAGCGCAGGGTAGGCAAACAGGGTGATGAACATGCAGGAACGCCGGTGAGGTTCCACGGTCTGTTCCAGGTTTTGCCGGTTATTCTCAAGCGGGGTAATGACATGATCTATTCCCAAGGCAGCAAGAAAGGCCGCTGCCCAGCGGTTAAAGCTATAGAGATAGGGACCGGCAATCACCGCCCCAGAGGCAGCACGGATGTATGCGTAATGCCCCAGGTTGTTTACCACAAACTGACCATAGCCCCGGCTGATAAGCTGGGGGATTTCTTCCCTGAGAACCGGATCCAGGGCTTGGGGAAAATAGGGATCCAAGACCAGGATAATCTCTCCAGGGCTGAAGGGCAGGGGCTTAGGCTTCCCCAGCAGATAGGCCGCGGTCTTGCGGGTATACTCCAGCATGACCCGCACCGGTCTTACCGATTGGATGATATACAGATCTTCCAGCCGGGAAACCCCGATGTAAAGACCCTCGGGAAACATGCTTTTTCCTTTTTTTCTTTTTTCTTTAGGGACTTTGGGCAGGCTCAGCAGAGGGGCACGTTCCCAACCAGGGGCAAGGGATGAAGCATCCCTGCCCTGGGGAATCACTGGTTCATACCGCTTTGATCTATCCTTAGTCTGGATGAGGTAAACCGCATCTCCTGGTTTAAACCCCTGGGGAATGGAAATCCACCGCATACCCGGTCCTTCCTGGGGCGCATCTTGGACAAACCCTATCTTGTGGGAGCGGCGGTCTGTATCATCTGCCCGTTGGAGCCGTACTGAATCTCCCAGACCAGGCATCAAGTCCTTTGCCTGGATAAGGCCCTGCGGCTCAGGACCAGTACCTTGCACCTTGAGCAGCTTGCCCAAGGGAATACCGGTTCCTCCGTTTCTATCCGCGTTGAGCCAGTCAAGCGGGCCTTCCTGGGTAGGATCCCCAGGAACTGGATCGTAAAAAGTATAGAAAACTGTTTTTTCCCGGGCAAAATCATTTCGCAAAATCTGGGCGCCTCGGGTTATAGCCTGCTGCAGGGTTTCCTCGTTTCCAGAGAGCGCATCAATAAGCTGGCGGTACGCGGAAACCACGGTACCCACATAGTCCGCACTTTTCATCCTGCCTTCGATCTTGAACGCATTGATCCCCGCGGCCGCTAACTCAGGAACCTGTTCAAACAGTTGGAGGTCTGAAGGACTGAAATAATACCCCTCTGGAGCAGGGCTAGGTCCGGGATCTCTGAGGTTAAAATACCGCCTACACCCCTGGGTACAAAGTCCCCGGTTCGCTGACTTTCCCCCCAAAAAGCTCGAAAACAAGCAGAGGCCTGAAGCGCTTACACAAAGCGCGCCGTGGACAAAAACCTCTAATTCCAGGTTAGTATGGCTGCGGATATCCCGAATTTCATGAAGGCTCAATTCCCGGGCAAGGACAACCCGGGAAACACCGTATTTAGAAAGAACATGCATCCCCTGGCTTGAGGCAATATTCATCTGGGTAGAGGCATGGAGTTTTAGGCTAGGAAAATGTTCGCGAACCATGGTAATAAGCCCCAAATCCTGGACAATAAGGCCGTCCGGCTCCAGTGAAGCCAGATAATGCAGGAGTTGGTAGAGCCGATCCGCTTCCCGCTGTTCAAAAACCGTGTTAACCGTTACATAGACCTTACGGCCCATGCGGTGCAGGCTCTGTAACGCCCCTTCAAACTGGGGATAGGTAAAATTGGCGCTCTTCATTCGGGCATTGAAGCTCTTCAGTCCCAGATACACCCCGTCTGCCCCTTCGCCAATAGCCGCATCCAAGGCTTCAGGGGAACCTGCCGGCGCGAGTAATTCAACTTGCATATAGAAGTTTATTATAGAGCATCTAGAGGGGTCAGTGCAAGCGTGGCTTTTTTCCCCTGTTCTCTATATATTTAAAAAATAAGCCGGTTTTAAAACTCGCTCGAGTTTTGAAACCGGCTTTAAGGAGTTTCCATGAGTAAGGATATACAGATAACCGAGGCCAATTTTGAAGCTGAAGTCTTACAGTCGCCTATTCCGGTTTTGGTGGAGTTTTGGGCGACATGGTGCGGTCCCTGTAGAATGATGGCCCCGTTGCTGGATGAGCTTGCGGAAGAATATGCAGGTAGAATCAAGGTGGCCAAGATCAATGCGGATGAAGAGCCGTCTCTGGTAGAACGGCACGGCATTGCCTCAGTGCCGGTCATGGTCTTATATGACCACGGCGAACTCCTCAGGCAAAAAAGCGGAGCCCAGACGAAACTGGTCATAGAAAACCTATTTAAGGATCTGCTATAGCCCCATATCCCGTTTTCCAATGCCACACCGGGTGTGCAAGTTCCGATGAAAAGGGCTGGAACCGGTTAAAATCCGGGACCCAGCCGGTATCGGGAACCAGTTCCTGGTAAAAGCCCTCGGTAATGTCAAAGGCATCAAGCCACCCCAAGACCTGTTCATATTCCCTTGTATTCACATACCGGTCCAGTTTACCTGGGCCGGGGTTTTCTTCATGGTTTTTTGGGCACGTATCCCTCGGTATCGGGGTATACTGCATCATCACCGAAAGGAGGGCCTTGCCCTGGGCTCTTTTTGCAAACCAGCGAAGCACTGCCTTGGTAGATTCCAGGTAATCGGGCAGTACTAAATGTCGAATGATGACCCCGGAAACTAGGCTCTTAGCCGCATTAAACCGGAGCCGGCGCTTTTCCAACATCCAAAGGATCGCGTTTTCCGCGTGTTCAGGATAATCCGGGGCATGGAAGAACCGGTTCCCCAGAACCGGATCCAAGGTTTTAAGGTCCGGCAGATACACGTCCAGTTCTGATTCCATGAGGGCCAGGGTTTCCGGGCGTTCATAGGCTGAAGAATTCCAGAGCACCGGAAGGGACAGCCCCTGGGATCGGGCCTGGCGAATGCCTGCGGCCAGGGCAGGCACTGCATGACTTCCGGTAACCAGGTTGATGTTCTCAGCCTGCTGCTGTTGCAGGGCAAGGCAGAGTCCGGCAAAGGCTTCACTGGTGAGAGCTTTGCCCATCCCTTCCTGAGAAATCTGATAATTCTGACAGAACCCGCAGCCCAGGTTACAGCCGCTTATGAAGATTGTCCCTGATCCGCCGGATCCGGTAATGGGGGGTTCCTCTCCCCGGTGAATACAAGCTGCGGCAATACGGAGCGCAGCGGTTTCTCCACAATAGCCTGTTTTGCCGCCTAATCGGTCTGTACCGCAGTTCCTGGGGCAGAGCTTACAGGGAGTATAGGATGTTTGCATACCCGCCTTTACCAGGGCTTATTTCTTGCGATAATACCCTGTTTTAAGTGTTTTAGGGTTTCTTGAAGTTCAGGATCCTCAAAGGTATCATACAGGCTGGTCTCTGACGCCTTGGGGCTGTAGGTTTCTTGCAGTACCGGTAGGGTTTTAGGCTCCACGGGATCCTCGATCCCTTCAGCCTGAACCGCCTGCATCGGTTTCCGGCTCAAGCGAAAGGAAATGCCGGTAATATCGGGAAACCGACCGCGAAAGGTCCTGAGCAATTCCCGCTGTTTGGTCTGCAATAACTGAATCCACCCCGGATGATCCGCTTCGATAAGGAGCACGTGCCGTTCACATTCCACAATCCGGGAATGATCCACGGCAGACGCAATTTTATGGGTCTTAACCGCCGAAGCCCAGAACGCAAACAGTTCCGAATATCCCTGGGCTTTATCCAAGGTCTTTTCATCAAAGAAAAATGAGAGCAATTCCCCTGCTTTTTTCATATCTAATCCCTGCAATACCAGTATACCCTGCGTTCGATGAAAAGGTAAGAGAGGAGAGGCAAAGCCGTCCGGGAACCCTTTACAGGCATCTGGGAGTCCGCAGGATCGGTGAATGGGGCTTTTTAATGATGCGAGCGGGGACGCTTCGATCCCTTACCACCTTTAGACCCGCTGTTCATTGCCTCCGTCAACTGCCGCTCCTTCTCTTTGTACATGTTCTCTATCTCCTCCAGCGACGTGCCGTTTCTCAGTATTGCCAGCACTTCTTTCACATCCTCTGCTCTGACCCGGGCTTCTAGGCTTGCGGCCACTCCCGTCTGTATCAACAC
>JAISGE010000143.1 GCA_031263265.1 Treponema sp. | reverse complement strand
TGGGGACTTGCCGCCTCTGCATGGTCGAAGTGGACGAGGGCGGCGGACCTAAGGTAGTCGCATCCTGCGTCTACCCGCTGAAACGCAAGTGCGAAATCTTTACCAAAAGTGAAAAAATAAAGCGCCTGCGCCGCATGATCATCTCGATGCTCCGCGACCGCGCTCCCCATGACCCGTACTTGCTACAGCTTTGCGCCGAATACGCTGTTCCCGAAGCCAAGCGGGCATTTGTGCCGCCTGAGCTAAACTGCGTGTTATGCGGACGCTGCGCCGCCGCCTGCGCCGTTCTGGGGAACGGCGCCATCTCCACCGTGGGGATGGGGACCGCCAAAAAAGTCTCCACCCCCTACGACGCCCCTTCCGCGGACTGCGTCGGCTGCGGCGCCTGTGCCAAAGTCTGTCCGGTGGCCGCCATCGAATGTACCGAAACCGGGGACACCCGAACAATTTGGAACAAGACCTTTACGCTTGTCCCCTGCGAGCGCTGTGGCGTTCCCTTTGCGACCAAAGAAGCGCTGGAACTGGCGCGGGAAAGGGTGCTCCCCGCCGCGTACCCGTTTGGAAAACTTTGCCCAGATTGCAGAAAAAAGGCGGCGCTTACCGCAAGGCGTCCATGATAAACATCGCATAGTAGTGGTGATAGTATTCGGAAAAAAGCGTTGAAGAGAAAATCAGCCTCAATTAAGTATGTAGGTGGTGTTCTACAAAGTATGATGGAAGAATCCTTGTACTAATCTAAGGAAAGCTAATTCATTGTAATATTATGATGTTTTGTCTACAAAATAACCCATTTTGAGGACAGAATAGGGTGTTTTGTCTAAAGCAAATCCCAGGTTAAGGTCATATTCTTAGAGAGGTGGCTATGGCAGAAACCTTACAAGTACCTCCCCTCCTGTACGGAGCCTTGGGAGCTGCGGTAAGTTATTATGGGCTTTGGTTCTTATCGAGGAAGGAAGGGCTTCCCTGGCTGCTGGGGATACTGCTAGTCATGGGCGTCTTGGGAAGCCTTATGCAGGTACTGACCCAACATCCAACGCTGTTTGGTAAGGCCCTGAGCACGTACCGCCATGTACGCCGGTATAGGGTATACAGCATTACCCTAAGCCTGGGCTTCAGTCTGGGGCTTGGGGTGGGAAACCAGGTAAAACCGCTCTGGTTCGGCATCCCCGAAGACCAGATCAAGGGTATCTACGGAACCCTCAAAGAAGATCCTAGGGCCTTTCAGGATAGCCGGGGTATGGGATACCTGACATTGCAGAAGGTATCCGGGAACAGGGAACTCAGGGCATCGGCAGCAGGAACCCTGCTGGTATTTTTCCCAGAGGGGACTATCCCCCGCTTACAGGAATTTGGCCGGGGGAGCACCGTATACCTGGAAGGGACGCTCCGCTCCTCAAGGACCACGGCAGCAGGCACCCAGGGGAAATACTTCCAGGCGCAATCAGTACACCTGCTGCTCCCTGCACCTGCGCTGGAACAGGTGAGGACTCGGGGGCATAGTGCGCTTATGAAACGATTCTCCCCAGATCCCTGGGGTGGGCTGGCAGGGGCGCTCCTTTTAGGGGTAAAAGACCAGCTTGATACTGAACTCTCCCAAGCATATCTGTACGCAGGGTGTTCCCATGTATTGGCCCTTTCCGGGATGCATCTGGCCATTCTTACCGCGGTGCTGGCCTTGTTCCTCAGAAGAGCCTTGGGACTCAAGGCCGCAGCCCTTGTGGGAGGGTGCTGTATCCTGGGGTATGTATACCTGGTGGGAAACCTCCCCTCTTTGGAACGAGCCGCCATCATGTACCTGCTGGGAACCCTGGCAGTCCTGGGTTCCCTCCCAAGACAAGGAACTGCCTTGCTCAGTTCGGCTTTTTTGCTTCAGATCCTCCTGCGCCCGGAATCAGGACAGAGTATTTCCTTCATCCTGTCGTATCTGGCCTTGGCAGGCATCCTTTCGGTGGGTAAGGCCATCCATGCACTTATCCAGGGTAGGATCCCCGAAGTCCTGGCTCAGCCTCTGGCGGTATCCTTGGGCGCCTTCATCGCTACCGCGGCAAGCACGGTCTGTTTCTTTGGGGTCTTACGGCCCATAGGGATCCTAGCCGGCCTGATTATCGTACCCCTAACCACCCTGTTCATGGTGGGAGCCTTGGCCGCACTGATCCTGCCGGGGAACTATCTTGGGCTTATCTTGAGCTTCCTGTATGATGTACTCATGAGGTTAGCCTCCTTGGCAGCCCAGGTTCCCGGAATACCGGTTTCAGATACCCTGGCCACAGCCGCGTTGTCCCTGGGGCTGTCGGGAGCGCTCATGGTGTTGAGCCATAGACAAACCCTCATGAGGAGCACCCTTGTCCCCTTTGCATGATATGCTGCATGACGCGGTCTTACCTACCGCCTCAACCCAACGTCCACTTAACTATGACTCCCCTTTAGCGCTTAAAGCCTTTCTCGACACTTACGGTTTAGGGATGCGGAAAAAATTCGGACAGAATTTTTTGATTAACCCCGGCGCCAGGAAGACCCTGCTGGATGCCCTTGAACTAGAGCCGGGGGATGGGGTGTGGGAGATTGGGCCTGGCCTGGGGGCCATGACCTGGGAACTTTTGGAACGAGGGGCGTGGGTGAAGGCATTTGAGATAGATCCTGGGTTTATCCAGGTATTACGTACTTTTTTTGGAACCCATCCCCGGTTTTGCCTCATCCCCGGGGATGTGCTTAAAACCTGGGCCCAGGCCGGAGAGGAAACGTACCTACTGGGGAACCTGCCCTATACCATTGGCTCCCGGGTCTTAGGGACTTTCATCGAAGAAAACCGCCTCTTCACCCGTATGGTGGTAACGGTGCAGCGGGAACTCGCCCAGCGTATGCGGGCAACGCCTGGTTCCAAGGACTACTCCTCTTTTTCCGTGCTTTGTACGTCGGCCTACACCATTAAGCCCCTGAGCATCCTGAAAGGCGCTTCCTTTTATCCGGTTCCCCATGTGGAGTCCCAGGGGCTTAGGCTTGAGCTGCGCACCGATGTGGACCCCCGCTTGTATCCGGCTTGTTTTAGAGCCTTGGTCAGGGGCTTGTTTGCATCCCGGCGCAAAACCCTTAACCATAACTTATACGCTTTCGTGGCTTCGTATATACATACTAAACCAGGAATACTCAAGGACCCGGCGCCTATCACCAGGGAGGTCTTGGAGCGCTGCGGTATATCCGGGGATAAACGGGCCGAGGTATTGGGGCTTGAAGACTTTGCTGCTTTAGCCGCAGTATTAGACCATATCAAGAAAACAGAACTATAAGGTAAGGAGAACAAGCTCATGCCAATCAGGGACGCGCTCAGGCGTATACAGGAACGGATCCAAGAAGCCTGCATCCGTTCCGGCAGGAATCCGGCTGCAATTCAGCTCATGGGAGTATCGAAGTTTCATAGTGCTGCAGAAATCGAGGAAGCCTGGCAAGGAGGGATCAGGCTTTTTGGGGAAAGCAGGGTGCAAGAGGCAGTGGAAAAATTCACCCCCTTAAAACAGCAGCACCCTGAACTAGAACTGCACCTCATCGGTTCTCTCCAGCGTAATAAGGCAAAGGCCGCAGTATCCCTCTTTGACGGTATTCAGTCGGTGGATCGGGAGGGGATCATCAGCGAACTGGGAACCTTGACCGCGCAACGGGATAGACCCTTGGGGATACTCTTGGAGTTCCATACCGGGGAGGAAACGAAAAGCGGTTTTCTCGATGAAGAACAGCTCTACCGGGCAACGGACAAGGTTTTATCCTATCCAGGGCTGGTCCTGCGGGGACTCATGACCCTGGCGCCCTATACTGATGATACGGCCCAGGTTCGCGCAGCCTTCAAGTCTCTGGTTCTTATGCGGGATAAACTAGCCTCCCGGTTTCCCTCCTGCGATTGGTCGTGTCTTTCCATGGGGATGTCCCAGGACTTTGAAATTGCTATCGAAGAAGGCTCAACCTTGATAAGGATAGGAACCGCCCTGTTTGGGGAACGGTATCCATGAAGCTTATAAATAGAAGGATGGTACAAGCCTTAGGGCTTGGCTTGTGCTTAGGGGTCCTCGTGCCTGTCCATGCCCAAACTACCACCGGAGCGTTTGATACCACGGGTTTCCCCCAGTGGGTGAAGGATCTCAGGCGGGGGGAGATCGTGGCGTTTGGTTCTTTTCCGCTTACCATGTTATTCACCCTCACGGTGGTGGATCTCTATCGCTGCGCCACCCATGATTGGGATACCCGTTATGCCCCCTGGCCCGCGAAAGCTGCCGGGGCAGTGGATATGACCAAGGATGAGCAAAAACAGACCATTGCCATAGCCGCGGCAAGCTCGGTGCTCATAGCCCTAGTTGACTTTTTTATCGTGCAGCATAAGCGAAACAAACAGGCCCGGGAACTCAAACAGCTCCCTGAAGGGGTACCGATTATCATCAGAAAGCCCGTGGTCCCGGAAAACCAGGGAACATCCACCGAAGCCGAGGCTCCTTGACGTGCCTTCGTACAGGGGTATCGTAGCAGACGGGCTTCCCGGACCGCTGCGCCTTGACCGGTATGTGGCGGAGTATCTGGGGGTCCTGACCCGTTCACAGACAAAATCCCGGGCTTTACGCGCCCGGCTCAATGGGAAAGAGGTAAAACGTTCCCGGTTGGTGAAAAGCGGGGATCAACTGGAGCTTACCTGGGCGGCTCCTGAACCGGTGGACCTACTTCCCGAAGACCTGCCTTTGGAACTTATCTATGAAGATGAGCAGGTAGTGGTACTTAACAAGGCTCAAGGCATGGTGGTGCACCCGGGCGCGGGGAACCACCGGGGAACCTTGGCAAATGCCCTCTTGTTCAGGCGGCTCCACCAAGGCGGCTTGGCAGCCGGGGAAGCCTTTCGGCCTGGTATTGTACACCGCTTGGATAAAGACACCTCTGGGGTGATCATCGCCGCGTATAATGACCAGGCCCTGACCTTTTTGTCAGACCAATTCAAAAACCGGAAGGTACGGAAATGCTACGGGGCCTTGGTGCGGGGTTCCTTAGCAGTCCCCTTTGGTCTTATCGAGACCCGTATCATCCGGGATCCCCGGGACCGGAAACGGTTCACGGTTTCGCGGGAGCAGGGTAAACGCGCGCTCACCCGTTACCGGGTAATCCGGTCGTGGGGCACCCATTCCCTGCTGCTCCTGCGGCCTTACACCGGCCGTACCCACCAGCTTAGGGTACATCTGCGGTATATTGGGCATCCTATTCTAGGAGATCCCCTCTACGGCATACCGGATCCCTGTTTTCCGGGGGCAAGCCTCATGCTCCATGCCAAGAGTTTACGCCTGATCTTGCCGGGAACTCAGGAACCGCGAACCTTCGAGACAGCCCTGCCCCAGCGATTTGGGGATATGATGCCCTGTTTTTAAACATTTTACTGGACAAATCAGGGTGCATCCTCCAAAATAAAAAGATATGACTCAGTCGTTAGAAGATTATCTTGAAATGGTGAGTTTCCTTGCGGATGATGGTGAGGTGCGGGTAACGGATATTGCAGCACGGCTGGGTGTTTCAAAGCCTTCGGTGTTGACTGCCCTTAAGGTCTTGGAAGAACAGGGACTGATAGAACACGAACGATACCGCAGAGTCTCCTTGACTCCCCAAGGGGTAATTCAGGCAGCAGAAATTCGGAATCGCCATAGCTTTCTCACCTTATTTTTACGGGATATTATTGGGGTTAACCCAGATACCGCAGAAAAAGATGCCTGTAAGATGGAACATCTCCTTTCAGAAGAAACCTTGCAAAAAATGAAAACCTTTGCTCAGAAAAAAAAACGCTAAGAAAGTAGGGGCGGTTTGTTCTGTAACCCGGACTTTGAAGCATACTATCGGGCGATCTACCGTGCTCGTTGGGAATCCTTACGGAAAAGTCTGCTTGAAGAACGGGTAAGCATAGCCTTTACCCAGGGCTTACGGGTTCCTTATACCCTGGACAGGAGTTCGGTGTTAGCCGCGGAATCCCTCAGGCTTCCCAAGGTAGGACTCATCCTGGATGCCTGCGCTGCTCCAGGGGGAAAGAGCCTGGTCTTGGCTGCAGCATTAGGCTCAGAACTGAGGCTCCTGGCCAATGAGCCTTCCCGGGAGCGGCGGCGACGGCTCCTCAAGGTGCTGGAGGAGCATCTGGATCCAGAGACGCGGAGCCGGGTAGCGGTTTCCGGATTTGATGCGGCGAGCCTTGGGAGTAGCAAACGGGAACTGAACCGTTTTGGGGGTATCCTCCTAGATGCCCCCTGTTCCAGTGAACGGCATGTCTTGGGCCATGAAACGGCCCTGGCCCAGTGGAAGCCTGGCCGACCCCGGTTTCTTGCCCGGCGGCAGTGGGCCCTCCTCTCCGCTGCATTTCTCCTATTACAACCCGGTGCCTCTTTGGTATATGTTACCTGCGCCATCTCTGAGGAAGAAAACGACGGGGTGGTTTCCCGGCTTTTGAAAAAGTACCGTAATGAGGTGCTGCAGGATGAACCGGATTTCCCGGAAGGTGAAAAAACCGCGCTAGGAAGGCTCATCCTCCCGGATGTGTCCGGCGGCATGGGCCCCCTTTACGTGGCCCGGTTTAGGAAACGGCAAACCTAAATTTTTCCCTTCAAAAACCGTTTCAAGTACTTGACTTAACGTTAACGCTAACGAGTAGCATAAGCTCATTGCGGTAAGCATGATAGGAGTGTACCTAAATGGAAATAAGAAATCTGAAGAATGGAAACATAGGGTTGTTGGGGTTTGGGCTGATGCGGCTGCCCTGTACCGGGGACTATGGGGATGTAGACACGGCTAAAGGTATTGAAATGGTGGATTTTGCTCTTGCACAGGGCGTAAACTATTTTGATACCGCATGGATGTACCATAACGGCAATTCAGAATACTTTGCAGGGGAGGCGCTTTCCCGCTACCCGCGAAACCGTTTTTACCTGGCCGACAAAATGCCGCTCATGGCGCTTAAAGCGGAGGAGGATGTAGAACGTATTTTTAACGAGCAGCTTAAAAAATGCCGAACCGACTACTTTGATTTTTACCTTCTCCATAATATCAATCAGGCCCATATACAGACCGTAACTTCCCTCAAGGTCTATGAAAAGCTCAAGCAAAAACAGGAGCAGGGGCTTATCAACTATCTTGGGTTTTCCTTTCACGACCGGCCTGAACTGCTGCAACGAGTCGTAGAACAATACGACTGGGACTTTGCGCAGATTCAGCTTAACTATGTGGATTGGGAATTGCAGCAAGCAGGGAAATTGTACGGGATCCTGGAGCAAAAAAACATACCGGTATGCATCATGGAACCTATCCGGGGCGGATCCCTGGCAAACCTGCCTGAGGAAGCGGCCGGGATTCTCAAAGCCGCGGACCCCCAGGCGAGTCTTGCAGCATGGGCGCTGCGTTACGCCGCCTCCCTTCCCGGTGTACAGGTGGTTTTAAGCGGTATGAGCACGCTGGAACAAGTACAAGACAACGTACAAACCATGAGTCCCCTCAAGCCGCTTACCGATGAAGAGCGCGGGGTGATTGAAAAAGCCCTGACAGCCTACCGTAAGGCAGGAGCAGTTCCCTGTACCAGTTGCCGTTACTGTATGGACTGTCCGCAAGGCGTTGAAATCCCCAAGAACCTGGGGGTATACAACAATTACAAACGGGCAACCGCCCAGTCGAACCCTATGGCAAAGATGCACTTTGAAATGGAATACGGGTTTTTCAAGGATGCGGAACGTGCATCAAATTGCATTGCATGTGGCGCATGTAAGACCCTCTGTCCTCAGCACATCGACATTCCCCACTGGATGAAAACCATTGGGGAACTTTACGAACACGGTTTGAAAGGGCAATAAAACCTGATTGTATGGCGGCGGCACAGCCGCCTAGATGAGGAGACCGATAAGCCGTCTATCCGGGGCTTCCACGATGCAAGACGCTTGCCTCTCCTCGTTTAGCTTTTCATCGAACTCATGTTAAGTCAAGGTAATTTTTTTAGATTGCTAGTAATTCTTACTTGACATGTGATGGTGATCTATGCTTATATTGAACAAAATAATTTTAGGCATCCAGCGCAAAGGAGGAATTTGTAAATGCCGTCTCATTTCTCTATTTGTTTACACCCCCCCCCCCCCCCCTATAAAATATATAGGTCCTTTGTGTTCTCTTGTTTTATTTCCTTTTTTGAAGGAGTAGTGTAGTATTTTTAATTCGCCAAGATGTAATCTAGGAAGGTACTGTTTAAGGAGCTTTATATGCGTTTGAAATATAGGCTAACTATGGTGGTTATGAGTATCCTCATCATCGGGGTAAGTTCCCTTGTCATTATAAGCCTTTATCGGAGTTCTGAGGTGCAGCTTGCAAGTGCCAAAGAAAGTTTGAATCGTCTGGCTGCTCAACAGGCGTTGTTTATTCAAGGCCAGTATGAAGGCTACCTCCGGGTTGCCAAGGTACTGGGAGGTATCATGGCGGACTTCGAGACCATTGACCCCTCTATAAGACGGTTCTGGTTTAGGGAAAATATGCGGGCCGTATTGGTAGACGAGCAAGACCTCATTGGTATCTTTGGGGTGTGGAAGTCAAATGTCTTAGACGGCCAGGACAGTGACTATGCGGGAACCCCTGGGTCAACCACAAGCGGTCAGTTTGCCCCTTATTATCATCAAGAACAGGGAATGACCGAATATACTTCCTACCCCGATGTTGCATCAATAGAGCGAGATATGGCAAGGGGAGAAGTGATCATAGGAGATCCCCGGCCGTTGATCTCTCAAGGAAAGGAAATCTTGACCATCACTATAGAGGTGCCGGTTATCCATCCCCAGACCAAGCAAGTCATCGCCTCGTCAGGAGTTATCGTGAATGCCCAGGCCATCCAAGGGGTTATTGAAAATATCATCAATACCAATGACGATATTTATGCAGTCTCGGTGTATTCAACCAACGGAACCATCATTGGCAGTTTTATCCCCGACCGAGTTGGTAAGAACTACCGGGAAGTGGACACCTTCTATTTCGGATATGAGACCCAGCTCGAACAAGCCATACGTAACGGACAGACCTTTGAGTTGACCTCCTATTCAGAGCTTCTGAAAGCTTCAGTCTATACGGTACAGTACCCATTTATCATAGGGGAAGGGCATAATAACTTTTGGTCGATTATGGTAGAGAGCCCTGAAGATGTTATTCTGCATGATATCCATACGCTTACCAAGTTTATGATTGTCCTGGCCATTGCCGTGATCCTTATCGGTGCGGTTATCACCTTTATGGTTGCTCATAGGATTGCCAAACCCATCGTGATCGTGGCGAATACCCTCAAGGATATATCCGAAGGAGAGGGAGACTTGACGAAAACCGTGAATGTATATCAAAAGGACGAAATAGGAGACTTGGCAAAGTATTTCAACGCTACCATGGAACGGATCAAAGGCTTAGTCATCGTCATAAAAGATCAAGCTAACGGTCTATTGAATATTGGAAGCGATCTTGCCAGTAATATGACGGAAAGTGCTGCGGCCATGAACGAGATTACCGCCAATATCCAGAACATTAAAGGCAGAGTAACCTATCAGTCCACCGGAGTGAGACAAGCCGGTGTAACCATGGAACAGATCACCCAGGAGATTCATAAACTTAACGGCCATATTGATACGCAAAGCGATAGCATATCCCGCTCCTCAGCGGCTATTGAACAGATGCTTACCAATATCCAATCGGTAACCCAAGTGCTGGTAAAAAACACGACTAATGTAAAATCCCTGGCTTCTGCTTCTGAAGTGGGGCGCAGCGGACTTCAGGAAGTAGCCGAAGATATACAGGAAATAGCCCGGCAATCCGAAGGCTTGCTGGAGATCAATGCGGTGATGGAAAACATCGCAAGTCAAACGAATCTCTTGTCGATGAATGCGGCGATTGAAGCGGCACATGCAGGAGAAGTGGGGAAGGGTTTTGCGGTAGTGGCGGATGAGATCAGGAAGCTGGCGGAATCTTCCGGGGAACAATCAAAGACCATTGGCTTAGTGGTAAAGAAGATCAAAGATTCTATAGACAAGATAAGCAAATCAACTGATTCGGTGTTGAACAAATTTGAAGCCATAGACAAGGGGGTACGGACGGTTTCCGACCAGGAAGAATACATCCGGCAGGCAATGGAAGAACAGAATGCCGGGAGTAAACAGGTACTTGAAGCGGTGGGATCGGTGAATGACGTAACGCTTTTGGTGAAGGGGAGTTCAAAGGAGATGCAGCAAGGGAGCAAAGAGGTGATTAAGGAGAGCCAGAACCTTGCATCAGTAACCCATGAAATACACGAGGGTATGACCGAGATGGCCGTAGGGGCGGATAATGTGAATGTAGCGGTAAATAAGATAAACGAGTTGACTGTACAGAACAAAGACAGCATTATGGTGTTGGTGCAAGAAGTCTCCAAGTTTAAGGTTGGTGCATCCTAAGGTGGTATGCGGTCTTATATCCACTCATCTGATCTACTCACTCTTCCTTTTCTTCATTATACTTACCTTTAATGAAACCAATACCTTCCGTTCTATGGTCCTTCCTGCCGGTAGCAGGAGGGACCTTTCTCCTTCTTGGCGGTATGGTGTTTTTTTCCGGCTGCTATACCCTGAAACAGGGCTTCACCATGCTGGGGTATCTGCACCGGGGGATTCCTCTGGAATCCCTCCTGGATACGGCTACTCCCGAGGAGTTTGAGGAAAACCGCCGCTTCGTGGAAGCCATTCAGGATATTCGTCGCTTTGCCGTCGAAGAACTGGGACTCAAGGAAAGCACCAATTATACCCGATACGTTGCGCTTAATCGGGACTACTTAGCCGCAGTAGTTTCTGCATCTGCAGCGGATTCCTTTGCCCGGCATGAGTGGTGGTTTCCTGTGGTGGGTAAGGTTCCCTATAAGGGTTTTTTCAATCCAGAGGATGCCCGTAAGGAAGCGGAAAAGCTCAAGAAACAGGGGCTTGATGTATGGATCCGGCAGGTTGATGCCTTTAGCACCTTGGGTTGGTTTTCAGATCCCCTCTATTCCTATATGCGGGACTATCCTATCTATCATCTGGCGGATCTGATTATCCATGAAACCTTACATGCCACGGTCTATCTGAAAGGGCAATCCCAGTTCAACGAGGAATTGGCAGAATTTGTGGGCAGTGAGGGAGCCCGGCTTTACATGGAAAAGCGTTTTGGTCCTGATGCTGAGGAATACCAGCGCATGATAGATGCTGAAAGAGATCAGGCGGCTTACCTGGCGTTCATACAGGGCATGATAGCCGAGTTAGATGCCTTGTATACCAGTTCCTTGGATCGAGCAGAAAAGTTGCAGCAGAAGGAAACCCTGATCCAGGCCGCACAAAACCGGTTTGCTGCAGAATATGAAACCCGATTCAACAGCGATGCGTACCGGGGCTTTTCCCGTTTACCGGTGAATAATGGATATCTGGAACTCTTCCGCCTCTATTACGATGAGGGGGATTATTTCAAGGCCCTCTATGAACGTTCCGGTGAGGATCTACCCCTGTTTATCGCTGCTGCGAAAACCTTGACGGCTAAGGGCGATCCCCGCCAGGCACTGGCAGCAGCTCTGGAACAACACTAACATTTTTGGGGCGGTCTTAAAGCATAACCCATAACCGTATCGTTATTAGGGTATGGATTGTATCTATTTAGATTGTGGTAACACCATTGAAGTCCGGGATCCTGGTCAGGGGGTCGAATCCGGTATGTTCTCTCAGGAGCAAGATCCCCGGGAAAAACTCATCAGCGCCGGGCCTGATGCGATGTCCGATCAGGAATTACTTGCCATCTTCCTCAATGTGGGTATGCGGAGCAAACATACCCACACCTTGGCAAAGGCATTACTGGAACGCTTAGATCAAGAAAAAGGGATTCCTCCGGTAAAGGAACTGTCCCTTTTCCAAGGAATGGGGAAGAGCAAGGCCTGTTCCATCGTGGCCATGCTGGAATTCAGCAGACGGCGATGGGGCGTGGCAGGAACTAGGATCCATCATCCCCAGGATATTTATGATCTGATCCGCCACCATGCGGATCGCAGACAGGAACGTTTTATCTGTCTTTCATTGAATGGAGCCCATGAGGTCTTGGCAGTACGGATCGTTACTATTGGTCTGGTTAACCGGACCATCGTACATCCCCGGGAAGTATTTGCCGATCCGCTCCTGGATCGGGCCAGTGCGGTGATTGTGGCTCACAACCACCCTTCCGGCCAGCTTACCCCCTCTACCGAAGACGATGACATCACACTCAGGCTCAAAGCTGCTGCAGAACTCCTCGGATTACATTTTCTCGATCATCTGATATTTTCTGAAACCGCCTATCTCAGTTACCGTCAAACCGGAAGACTCTAGTTAGCGTACCCCTTCAGGGTTTAACACTTCTTCCCGGTCTGCCAAAGTCATCTCCACTTTTATGGTTTCTCCCCCGCGCCGGATTTCTACGGCCACCTTTTCTCCAGGCTTGTTATCTTCCAAGGCCGAGTAGAGATCCGCCAGAGTATCGGTCTTCATACCGTCAACCGCGGTGATGATGTCTCCCCCCAGATAAATCACACTAGAACCGTACCGTACTGGTTCGCTGCCTTGACGGATACCTGCCCGGTCTGCGAAACCGCTCCGCTTGGTCCGGGAAACTAAGAGCCCGGTAGACACCGGCAATTTTGCATACCGGACCAGGGCAGGAAAAAGCTGTACCACTGATGCGTCAATCCAGCCCCGCCTGACTTTTCCATATTCGATGAGTTCGGCTACTACCCGCTTGGCGGTATTCACCGGTACTGCAAACCCAATACCCACGGATCCCCCGGAAGGAGAATAGATCATGGTATTGATGCCGATCATACGGCCCTGGGTATCAAGCAGAGGACCTCCGGAATTCCCCGGGTTGATAGATGCATCGGTCTGGATCATATCCCGGATGATATGCTGCTTGGAAGTCTGGATGGGACGACCTAGACCAGAAACAATACCCACCGTCAAGGTTCGTTCCAGTGCAAAAGGATTCCCAATAGCCAATACCTTCTGACCTACCTTGAGATTCCCGGAAGACCCGAAAGGTACGGTTCGCAGTTCAACGCCTCGGGGAGGATTGAATTTAAGAACCGCGATGTCATTTTCCGAATCAGTTCCAACCACGGTTCCCTCAAACTGACTCCCATCGGCAAGATTGATAAACACCTTGTAGGCGTTGTCTATTACGTGGTTATTGGTTAATACATAGCCCCGGGTATCAATGATGGACCCCGATCCAGAACCTCCCTCTTGGGGTACCGGCTCAAGAAACCAGTTGATGGCTACGGTTTCAGTGGTGATGTTTACCACCGCCTCATTAAGCCGTTCATAGATCGTGATATTTTCCCGTTCATCCTCGGTATAAGGCAGGAGATCCGCGGTATTGAGCTGGACGGATTGAGGATAGCCCAAGTCCGGCAGATCTGCCTGGTGCTGCTCCGATACCCTGGAACCTGCCCCAGCACTAATTTGAGCAGCATCCCTTTTATGGGTCAGCAATCCAAAAAACACCGCACCCATGACAACGATGAGACTGCTCAACCCACAAAACCGTATTACCTGTCCACGGCTGTATAGTTTCATTGGCTCTCCTCTCTTAACATTTTTTATATTAACCCTATTTCAGTACGTGTTTTGAAACTAGCTTAAATATACTATAAAATAAGAAGAGATAAAAGAAGCGGGTGCCTATTACACCGTGCGTTACCCCAATCCATCCGCCTGAACCAGATGCATCATGCAAGTTCGGTGAAGGTGATCCGTTGCTTTATCCCGTCGGTGTCTATGTCGAAGATGACCGAGCCATCGGGATTCTCCTGTTTTTCGTACTGTACCTGGGCGCCGATAAGGAATTCCTGTACCGAATGATCTACGCTATCGGTCTCGATCTCTTTAATAAACACATCCCGCATCTGGTTATTACTACAAGAGTTGAATATTTCCCGTACCATCTCGTATCTTTTCATATAATCTGTTCTATACTCGCCTTTTTTAGCCAATCGATCCTCTGGAGCGAACCGAAACCCCTGATTTTCTTGCCTATGATGTCGGTGAGGCTTATGGTATCTCCTGCACGTCCCTTTATACACTAAGCGATCTCCATGGTTATGTCAATTTCTCGCAATCAATCCGGTTTATGGTCTCAACAGATCGGTACTGTTACGGGGACCGTTCGCTATGCTTACCGGTTATCAGGGTCCTAAAATGAACAAGATATGAGATGAAGGAACTATATGCGGTAATAACACATCCGATGTTGAGGAGCGCGGCGATTATCGGTAAAACCGGCACCTCTGGTATGGCGATACCTAAGCGGCGGAGGCTTTCAAAAAGCAGAAAATAAAAAATGGTAACGATATAAAACAGGGTTTTAAATTTTCCGCCTTTCCCGGCTCCAATGGCGACCCCTTTTTCTATAGCCAGGAGTCGGACGAAATTCATGGAAAATTCACGGTAAAAGATCAACGCGAGGACCAAAGGATGCACCGCTCCCGTAAGGGTCAGGCAGATAAATAGGGTAAAATGCAGGATCACATCCCCAAACGGATCAAATAACTTACCAAAACTGCTCACTTCACCGCGTTTACGGGCGTAATAACCATCGAAAAAATCGGTCAGTTCCGCAATAATGAGCAGGGGAACCATGATAAAAACCGACACCACGGCCCAGCGGCTGCTTATCAGGGGGATAAAAAAAATGAGAAAAAGAATCGGCGCAAGAACGATCCGCAACAACGTAATTTTATTGGCAAGTTTCATGGCTTTATTATAATGGGAATACCTTAATTGCCTCAAGCTCTCGCAGCTTGAAATGACACGACTAAAGATGGACAGCCAAAAGTTTGTATTCGATAGAATCTACGAGGGCAGCACGGCTGGCATTGATGATGTCTTCAGAAACCCCTACGGTATTCCATGTGCTGACCCCGTCAGTGGATTCGATAAGCACCCGGACTTTGGCAGCAGTGGCGTCTTTACCATCAATGACCCGGACCTTGTAATCCAAAAGCCGCACCTGTTCCAGTTCAGGATAAAACCGTTGCAGTGCCCGGCGGAGTGCGCCGTCTAGGGCGTTCACCGGTCCGTCTCCTTCGGCCGCGGCTATTTCATGCTGGCCGTCCACCCATACCTTAGCCCAGGCATGAGCGCAGGCAATGGACCCTCCGCTGGGATGCTCACTCACTACCCGATAGGCATCGATCTTGAACAGGGGCTTATAGGTACCTAGTTCCTGACGGATTAAAAGTTCAAAACTAGCATCAGCCCCTTCAAACTGCCAGCCCACAGCTTCCAGGGCCTTGAGCCGTAAGGCTAAAGCTGCCGTAACCGGATGATCCTTGGAAATAGTTGGATCTAGTTTCTTGACCCGTTCGGCAATAACGGATCTGCCCCCTACCTCGCTCATAAGAAAATGCCGGTCATTCCCCACTAAGCTAGGATCAATATGCTCAAAAGAACGGCGTACTTTGAGGATTCCGTCGGCATGCATCCCCCCTTTATGGGAAAAGGCATGGGCTCCCACGTAAGGCATATTGTCGGGAATCGCTACATTGGCAATCTCCGCAACCCGATGACTCAACTGAAAAAGCTGTTCTAATTTTCCCCTGGGAAGACAGCGAAGCCCCAATTTCAGCACGATGCTGGGGATTACCGCTGCCAGGCTTGTATTGCCACACCGCTCCCCAAATCCCAAAAGGGTTCCCTGGACATGGCGGCATCCGGCTTGCACTGCGGTGAGGGAACAGGCACTGGCCATATCCGCATCATTATGGGCATGGATACCTACCAGAGGCGGGTTTTGGGTAGGAGGTATCAGCTTTAGCGCGGCGACGGTTCCTTGGGCGATACAATCGGGAAAGTTGCCTCCATTCGTATCACAGAGCACAAGCCGATCCGCCCCTGCTTCCAGGGCTGCATACAGCGTTTTAAGGGCATATTCAGGATGAGCGCGCCAGCCGTCAAAGAAGTGTTCTGCATCGTAGATTACGGTACGGCCTTTTTCCTTGAGAAAAGCCACGGTCTCGGCGATCATGGTACAATTCTCCTCAAGGCTCACCCCCAATACATCGGTTACCTGGAGGTTCCAGCTTTTCCCAAAGATCACGACAGTTTCAGTAGCAGCGTCCAAAAGACTCTGAAGGTGCGGATCCGCCTTTGGAGGGATATGCTTTTTCCGGGTTGAACCAAACGCACAGAGCCGGGCATGTTCCAGTTTGAGATGCTTAGCACGGTGAAAGAATTCCATATCCTTGGGGTTGCTCCCAGGATTCCCTGCCTCAATCCAGGTAATCCCCAGTTCATCCAAGACCTGAACCAAGGAGAGTTTATCCTGTATAGAGAAACTAATCCCCTGTCCCTGAGCGCCGTCTCTGAGGGTGGTGTCTAATAATTCAACCTCGATGGTTTCTTCGTGCTGCACGATTCACGTTCCCTTGATCAATCAGATCCCACCGCCTTGGTTTGTTAGTCCTTGATATTGTACTTTCTGCGGAATCGTTCGATACGGCCTGCAGTATCCACCAGTTTCTGCTTACCCGTAAAGAAGGGATGACAGGCAGAACAAATTTCGATCTTGATGTCTCGAGCCGTAGAACGAGTTTCGATCACATTCCCGCAGGCACAGGTAATCTTAGCCGGTACATATTTAGGATGAATTTTCTCTTTCATATCGTAATCCTTTGATATCCTTAAATAGCAAAATGTAAAAAGATAAAGTCCTCAATCCATACCAGCAGTTCCGGTATTCATAGATTTGAGGAACGCTTCATTATTCTTGGTTTTCTTCATCCTGTCAACTAGCAGTTCGATGATCTCGATATCTTCCATAGGGTTGATAACTTTTCGAAGGATCCATATTTTCTGGAGTTCTTCTTCGGAAAGCAAGAGTTCTTCTTTCCTTGTGCCAGACTTCTTGATGTTGATAGCTGGAAAGAGCCGCCTATCAGAGAGCCGTCTATCAAGGTTAATTTCCAAGTTACCAGTACCCTTAAACTCCTCAAAGATAACTTCATCCATGCGGCTTCCGGTTTCAACCAAGGCAGTAGAAATGATGGTGAGACTCCCCCCCTCCTCAATGTTCCGGGCTGCTCCAAAAAAACGCTTGGGCTTATGCAGGGCATTGGAATCAACACCCCCTGAGAGGATCTTCCCCGATGTAGGGATGGTCTGGTTATAGGCCCGGGCAAGCCGGGTAATAGAATCCAAGAGAATCACCACGTCCTTCTTGTGTTCCACCAACCGTTTGGCCTTTTCCAAGACCATTTCGGTAACTTGTACATGCCGGGAAGCCTGCTCATCAAAAGTAGAGGAAACAACCTCTGCCCGGACCGTTCGCTCCATATCGGTAACTTCTTCAGGCCGCTCATCAATGAGTAGCACAATAAGGTATACTTCAGGATGGTTCTTAGTAATGGCATTGGCGATCTTCTGCATCATAATGGTCTTTCCAGTTCGGGGAGGCGCCACAATGATAGCCCGCTGCCCTTTTCCAATGGGGCAAAAAAGATTGATAATCCGGGTGGAAAAATCTTCGGTAATGGTTTCCAGATCGAGTTTTTGATTGGGATACAAGGGGGTGAGGTTATCAAAGGGAATCCGGTTCTGGGCTACGGTGGGATCATCATAGTTCACCGTCTCCACCCGGAGCATGGCAAAGAAACGCTCCTGTTCTTTGGGACTGCGGATTTGGCCATAGACCGTATCCCCGGTTTTAAGGGCAAAAAGTCTGATTTGGCTGGGACTGATATAAATATCATCTGGCCCAGGCAGGTAGGAATTCTGGGGACTCCGCAAAAAACCATAGCTATCCGGGAGTATTTCCAGGGACCCATAGGCATAGATGATGCCTCCTCGTTCTGTATGGGCCTTGAGGATGGCAAAGACAATCTCCTGCTTTTTTAAGGACATCATATCTTCATGGGAAATACTGTAACACCCTGCCAATTCCCGTAGATCTATCATGTTAAGCCGGATGAGTTCATTGATACAGAGCCGGGACTTGCCATTATCCTGATCCATCCTGGGTTCAGGTTTACCGTAAATGTCCGGCATAGAAGGAAGGTTCTTGGGTAAAGTCGGTAGGGGCAGTACCGGAGCCCCTTCACCAGAAGGAGCGGATACCCCGGATCCTCCTGCAGCATTAGCCACGCTACGGTTATATGCGCCCCGACTTCGGTTTTTGGCGGGAGCTGGATAAGACGTATCTACTGCAGGAACTTCTTCGGGGCTTGCCCCTTCAGGAGGCGTTCCCGATTCCCAACGAGTCCGGTAGGTTCGTCGAAGTTTTGTCCGCACCACCACCCGGCCGTTTGGCCGTTCCCCATTCTCTTCATCCAAAGCCTCATCGTCCCGTAATTCTTCCGAAACCATCGGCGCTTCCCAATCCCTGGCTTCTGGAACTCCTGGTTCAAGGGTACCCTCGAAAGACCGGATCGTGGATTCAGCCTTGTCTATACTGTTCTCCTTGAGCAGGTTTTCCCGATCAAAAGCCATGGCTTCTTCATGTTCCGTTGTTTCAACTTTTCGACTTTTCCGTACTACTGCCATTGATGTAAACCACCTATTCAATTATTTTGTTGTATTATTCGATTAACTGAGCCATTCAAAACTCGGGCAAGGGTTTAGTTGGCTCTTGCAGGTTCTCAAGACTTTAGCTTCGAGAGCCTGCGTTTTTTAAAGGTTGCTGTTTCAAACCTGAAGTTTTGAAACAACCTCAACATATCATCTATTGTTCTATTTCTCGTTATTTCGTTCCTGGAAGAACAAAATGAGAAGCATCTACCCTCTTATACCCCAAGCCGGTCGTTTCCTGTTAAGATTAGTATGTTTCATTTGAAGGATTATAGCTTTCAATTACAGCTATTATAAGGATAATACAAGCCCATTCGCGGTTTCATTATCCTCTTTCCTTAATATAGTTTTGAGCATTTTCTCTGTCAAGCCACCCACTTGAACAAAATCGTTTATGTACTCTTCAGTTTAACTAAAGCCGGCGTATGAGTTCTCCTATAACCGCTCTCGCCGCAGCACAACGCAAGTCCTGCCGGGAACCGGTATAGTGAAATACCTGAGCCTGCACTTCATCCCCCCGTACCGCGGTAGCTATCCATACGGTTCCTACAGGCACGTTTGTACCATCCCCTTCAGGCCCTGCCAAACCGGTTACCGCAGCAGCCATATCAGTGCCGCTCCGTTGCAGTGCACTCTGGGCCATGGCACAGGCAGTTTCCCGGCTCACCGCCCCGTATCGTCGGATCACCGCAGCATCCAAACCGAGCATAGCGATCTTGGCTGCTACCGTATAGGAAATATAAGCGCCCCAGAATACCCGGGAAGCTCCCGGAACCTGAGCCAAGAGGTCTGCCACCAGTCCCGCGGTACAAGACTCTGCCACCACGAGGGTCTGGGAAGCTGCAGCCAAACGGCTAATCACCTTTTCTGCATCACTCATTGGTTCTCTGCAATTCCGCTTTGATCTCTTGAGTCGGCCTTGAGAATATTTCTACCTCCTGCTCTACCTGGGTCATGGTACATTGGCCTTCAAACAGCACCCCATCGGCAATCCGTAAACGGGCAGCAATAAGGTCTCCTCGAACTTTGGCTCCAGGAAACATATCAATCTTATCCACTGCATATACCGGAGCCACCACGGTTCCATATACCGCGAGGGAACTTACCGAGATATGATCCGCCTCAACCACCGCTCCCTTATCCACAATCAGGGTACCCTGAGCTTCTATGGTACCCTTAAATTGTCCGCGGATGCAAAGGGTCTCGGTAAATTTCAAGTACCCATCAAAGCGCGTACCAACCCCAAAAGTGACTAAGCGGGAACCCTCTTTTCTTTTTCCTTCTTGATTAGCCATGTATTACCTTAATTTCTCATCTTTTTACTTTTTTAAAGTACTACAAACGCAGCATAGGACAACAGCTTACTCTATACCCCCGCTCTTAAGAACCTACTGATCCCTGGGACTTCGGCTATGATTTTCACCAACCATAAACCCATTACTATCTTTTTTTATATCCTCCCAGTCCAGAATCGTCTTCTCAATACAGGCATCTAATTCGGCAATCTGTTTTCTTACCGCTCGACTTTTGTCCTGCACCAACGCCAAGACCTGAGCCAAAGTATCCTGCTGCTCTGTATGTTCCTGAGCAATAAGTCCAGCGGGGGCAATCTGGGCAATGGCGTTGTCCAAGGCATCAATACTGTGCACAAAATTCACTAAATTAGTTTTTATATCGGTGTTTAATTCTTCTGCAAGGCCCAAACAGGTCTCCCGTACCCGAATCTGAGTAAACAGATCCCGATTACGAAGCAGTGCCCGGATCCGTGCCAGAACCTCAGAAAAATTAAAAGGTTTGGTGATATAATCATCCACCCCCAGCTCAAAGCCCTCGACCTTATCCTTAACATCATCCAAGGCAGAAAGCATAATAATAGGAATTTCCCGAAATTGGGGATCTGCCTTTAAGGCTTTGGTACATTCCCAGCCGGACATCCGAGGCATGATATTATCCAATATGATAAGATCCGGATAAAAACGCCGTACTTTTTCTAGCGCCTCCACTCCGTCACTGGCCTTTTCTACGATAAACCCAAGTTTGGTAAGCATGACTTCAAAGAACTCAAGATTGATAAGCTCATCATCCACCATGAGTATCTTCTTATGAGAGTTCATATCTTCCTTCCTTTTTTAAACATTAAACACATCTCATGAGCCTTTGCAGTTATACAAAAACTCATTTTATTCATTTTCCTATGAGGTACATGACATTGTCAATCCGCAAAGCCCTCTTTTTTACTTTGTTTTAGTATACTCCCTCCGATACCGAGGATCAATAGGATAACCGTGGCAACCACGCAGCATTGAGGCAAAAAATCCCCGTATTTGGTATACCCTGAATCCAGAGTAATCACCGGAACCTGGACAGTCAACTGGGTTTCAATAAAAGGCTCAGCCATAGCTATAATGGCGCCGTTGGGATCTATCGCGCATGTTTGGCCCGAAGCAGTGGAACGCACCATAGCCCGCCGGTTTTCCACTGCTCGAAACACAGCCATAGACAGATGCTGCATCTGGGCGGGGAGACTGTTCGACCACGCGTCATTGGTAAGGTTGACAATAAGTTCAGCCCCATTCCGCACAAAATCCCGGGATAGATAACCAAAGGTATCCTCAAAACAGATAGGACTTGAAAAAGTAAGGCCGTTAACGGTAAACACCGTAGCCTCGTTCCCTTGCTCCCAGAAATGGGTATCCGCATTACGGAGGGCCTCATAGATCAACGGCAACTGTTTTTCATAGGGGAAATGCTCAGTAAAAGGTACCAGATGAAGCTTGCGATACACCCCGGTAATAAGCCCCCGATCAAAGAGCATGGCTGCATTGTAATCAACCCGGTGATCTGCTCCAGGATTCTTCGCCGGGTCTTTGCGGGCATCATCGTTTCCTATAATAAAGGGAACTTCCTGAAGGGATAAGTAATCCATAAGTTCCTTCACTAAGGTATACGAGAGCTGATCATCTCGATACGTGATATGCCAGTAAATCCGGGGAACAAAGGCAGTCTCAGACCATACCACCAGATCCGGTTTGGGATCTGCTTTGAGGGCCTCATCAGAGAGCCGTTTCAAGACCTCGTAATTTTTCCGGTATTCCCTAATACCCCCTAACCATGGATCGGTATTATGCTGAATCAAGGCTATCCGTGCGGAAGGAGCGTGAGCATAATCTACCTGAGCGGTATAGCCATAAACCAAAGCCCCGATTAAGGCCCCAAGCCACATCATCCCCGGTACCCCTTCCTGCACTAAAAATACCTTAATCCGATCCTGTTTTCCCTCTTTTTCTCGTTTTTCAGGTCTTGCAATACGAGCTATAGCTGCGGCCAACCACGCCGAGGGAAACACCACCAACACAGAAACCCCCCAGACCCCGAATGTATCGGCGATCTGGATAAGGGGAATAAACCGCCACTGGGAATATCCGGTGATACCATAAGAATACCCCAAAAAACCTTGGGTACGCAGGTATTCAAAACTTATCCACAAAAGCCCTTGGACCAGATATCCCCGCCGCGGAAAAAGAACCACCGCCAATTTCAAGAGAGGAAAAAGGAGCATAAAAAACACAAGGTAAATGAGCCCTACGATTAAACCTGCCAGCGGATGAAAAGCGCTTAACCAGTAATTAAAAAGACTATATGCCCCATACCCATAAAGAGCCCCCCATAGGCAAGAACTCGCAAAGCCCACTTGATAAGTAAGCCAAAACACCGGCACATAGGCAATCCATGCTAAAAAAGGTAAACCCTCTTCCCATACAAGATTGGGAAACCCGCCGGCAAACAATACTGCCCCCAGCAATACTGCTCCCATAGGAATAAGCCCCTTGGGTAGTATCTGGTTCCCGCCTTGAACCCCAGTCATGTACCCTTACTGAGGCTCCTGCCCATAGACTTCCCTATCTTTGAAATCAGCAGACCCTTTCTCCTTGCCCAAGCCCCATAGATCCTGTTTTAATTTTCTTCCCGGCCTAAAGGTAACTGCCCCATGAGCCTGAACCGACAAGGTTGCTCCGGTTTTTGGATTTCTTGCCTTTTCCCTACCCTTTCTTATTTTGAACTCAAAAGTCCCAAATCCCCGTAATTCAAGGGTCGCCTCTTCCAAGAGACCAGACTGTATCGTATCTAAGAAACACTCAATAATTGTCTGTACCTCTTTTCGATCAATACGGGTCTTACGATACACCGAATCAATCAGATCAGCTTTGGTATACTTTTTCTCTATCATTATACCCTCATTCCCCTTTCCTTATCTCATATCCCTCTACCCGATCATACCGCTTGGGCTATATACGAGGTAATACTAAAATACCGTTGAAACCGTTTTGTGTACCCCGTACTTACTGAGCAGCTACAGTTTGATTAATCGTATTAAAGAACCGCTGCATCCTTGATTTTTTGCGAGCTGCGGTGTTTTTTTTGATAATCCCTTTCTGTGCAGCGGTATCAATTTTCTTTATCATCTCTTTGAGCGCTGCTCCCGCTGCATCAAGCTCTTTTTTTTGAGCTAACACCACAAATTTCTTGGTGATTGTCCTGACGGAACTTTTTACCGCCTTATTTCTGATACGCCGTTCTTCACTCTGCCGGTGCCGTTTGAACGCAGAACTGTTTTTACCTGCCAAAGGAAAATCCTCCTCCTATCAATTGTTTACTCCTTTCCTCATACCCTGTTTACTCAAAAACCAACGTTGGTTATAAGAAACCCCTGACGCTTCATTTAAAATCCGAAGGCCGCCGTTCCAAACGCTTACATTTTTCACATTCGGCAACATTCTTAACTTTACCTTTTTCAAAGAGGGTCTTCATTTTAACTTCTCCGCCACAAGAACAAAAGAATTTTTGAGTAGCGCTGGACGTACGGGAATTTTTACTCTGAGCCATAGAAACATCTCCTCGCCATTATAAGGCCTTTGCTTTAATAATGTATCTATAAAAAATACCATAAAGGTACACTGATTGTCAATCGGCTCTGAACTTACAATCAAGGCAACAATTTAAAACAAGGCGACAGATTTCACGGATTATTTCGTATAATTCGCAGACTTTTCTTGGTAATATCCCCCAAGAACCCCAGGCTTACAACCGGTATAAATGGGACAGGAGTTTTTCTTTCCATGCTCCTGACTTGAGGATATGGTCTTTAATTCCTAAAGCCTTCAAACCGTACTGTTCTGCTTTTGACGTATTTGAGGTAAGCACAATAATGGGAACATTAGAAGAAGTTATGATTCTTTTAATAAATTTCCAGCCATTCATATCGGAAAGGACCATCCCAGTAATGACCAAAGCTACATGCCCTTGGGCAATAACCTCAAGCGCTTCGGTTCCTTGGGAAAAACTTTCACCCAAAAATCCATGTTCCGCCAGAAACGTCTTCATTACCTTTCTGAAGAATAGGCTATTATCCACATGCATAATCGTCTGCATTAATTACTCCTCAATGGCAACTATTCTTTTTTGAATGCCCTGTCCGCTTCTCCCAACCATACCCCTAATCAGTACCCATGTATCAAGGCATTTCTACCACTTGCTCCACAAAAGGACTCCGTAACTGACTACGCGCCCTCCCGCCCCATTCACCTGCATCAGAATGTCCGCTTAAGAATGTCCAGAACCGCCTTGCAGAAACCAACTTGCCATCACCATACAAAGCTGCTCCCATATAATAGAGGGTCTTATAGTATTCAGCTCCTTCAATATACTCCACCAACGTCCGCCGTTTAAGGGCTTGCGTGAGCAGGTTCTCCAGGGAAGTAAAGGTAAAATCATACTGAGTACGGATTACCTCCTCAATCACAATGGTATTCTGAATCAAACATGAGAACATCAGGTGTTCCACGGCCCGGTTGTATCGTCCTGAGGTGTAGTAATAGTAACCCAAAAGTCGATGTGCCCGTTCTACCAGGGCATTGTTATACCGGTAAACCGTTAAAAACCGGTTAATTCCATCGTTCTCCAAGACCTTGAGCATGGCGCTTTTGGTATTTAGATTCATTCTCCCCCCAGACCATAGGGTATCTCCCTCAAGGGTCTCCAGAAGCCGCTTTTCCATCTCAGTATAATTTTGCCTGATTTTAAGAATATCAATGATCTTATATAGAATTTCTATATCAAACCCAGGATTTTCCAAAAAGACTCGCTGTTCATGGGCCTTCTGATACTGGCCCAAAGCCACCCCCAATTCTCCCTCAACCCGGTAACTTTCTCCTATCCAATATTCCGCCTCAGGATAATACTTAAGATGCCCCAGAGCTTCCAAGGCCCTGGTAGCTGATCCTTCCAGGGATGCCCGGGGTACCCGAAAATACAACTCCCGGAGAGCAGCCGCTGCATTTATCTGATACCGTTCGGTAATATAAGGCTCTATTTGATCCAGCGAATCCCCTAACAAACGCACCTCAGGAATCGATAACAAATCAATGAGATCCTGTTCCATCCGGGTATAGAGTTCCCGGCGATCCCGGCGGGCATCCTCAAACGCCAAAAGAGCGTTTCCATAGTCTCCCTTTCTAAACAAGGACTTTCCCTGTTCAAGACTAAACCAATAAGGACGCTCAGTTTGCCTTTGAGCCCCTACTAGGGACCCACAGAGAAAAAATACGAGAAACCCTAAAATTCGCGCTTTTTTCATTTTTTTACTTCTGCGCTGCATGGTACAACCACTCCAGTTCTTCCCCAAAGGCAGCGTCCGCCTCCTCCACGTTAATGGTTCTCACTACCTTCCCTTGCCGGAATAAAAACACCTTGTTTCCCAGGCCAGTGATACCCAGATCCGCGTGCCGCGCTTCCTGTGGCCCATTGACCGCACAACCCATAACGGCAATAGTAAGATCCCGATCCAGAGCATACAACCGGTTCTGCCAAGCCTCGGTAAAACCATGGGTATCGAAACTGTTTCTCCCACACCGAGGACAAGAAACAAGGGTCACCCCCTGACGTACCGCTTTTTTTCCAGTACCTGTTCCCACACTCCTCAGGATCTCCCTCCCGGCAATGAGTTCCCGCTCCATAGTATCCGAAAGAGACACCCGAATCGTATCCCCAATCCCCTCCAACAGTAAGGCATGAATAGCCAGGGTATTCCGGACCACCCCGGGGATAAGGGGCCCTGCTTCGGTAACCCCAATATGCAGGGGCACATCAGTACGGTCCGCCAAGAGCCGGTTCGCCTTTATAGTATCGGCCACAGAAGAGGCTTTCATTGAGACCAAGACATGGGGAAAATCCAATTCCTGAAAGATATCCAATTCCCGCTGTGCGGCTTGCACTAAAGCCTCTGCCTGATCAAGGCGGCCTTCTGCCACAGAACGCCGCAGATCCTGAGGAAGACTCCCCCCATTCACCCCTATCCGTATGGGTACCCCTTTTGAAGCGGCTTTAGCAATCACCTGTTCAACCTTTTCCCGGTTGCCGATGTTGCCCGGATTAATACGAATTTTAGCAATAGGAAAATCAAGACAACGAAGCGCAAGGGTATAATCAAAATGAATATCCGCCACTAAGGGCATGGAAACCATGGATGCCAAGTTTCCCACCACATCCGCAGATTCCCTATCAGGCACCGCAAACCGGAGTAAGCCGCAACCTATAGCCGCCAAGGTCTTAATACGGGAAAGGATCTCCTCTCCTGCAACTCCGGTAAGATCAGAAAAAGAAAGGCGGTCTTTCCACATGGTCTGTATAACCACTGGAAAAGTACCGCCCAGCATGACCGGTTCAACAGCACCAAACCCGCCAATCTTGATTACCCGTGTAGTATGACCCATCAAGCACCCTAAAGTCCGGTAAAGGGTATACTTCGATACACCTTTACAAGGAGCCTGCAAGACCCAAGGAGAATACCATCACGAACAGGGCTACCGTTTCAATAAGACCAATCACGAGAATGTAGTTACCAAAACCCTGACCGGTTTCTCCGAAGGCATCCGAAGCGCAGGCGCTGCATTTACCTTGATATAAGGCCGAAGCGCCCATGGCAAGTCCTGAAAATACCCCAATCCCTAATTGCGCACCCGGGTTATTCAAACCCACTAAGCTATTCATCAGAATGAACCCATAGATGGTCTGCGTCAAAGGCGCACCCGCAAAGGCTACCAGGATGAAAGGCACCGGTTTATTCTGGATAAAACATTTCTTCCATGCTCCGATGGCAGACATACCCGCAACCCCCGCACCTAAAGCAGAACCCAAGGCAGCAAGACCAAGACAGGCGGCAACTCCAATCAATCCAATATTCATATATACTCCTTAATTTGGTTTGCTAAATAAACTCATTTATTTAACAAAAAATTAACCATCGGAACATCCGGATTTTCTAAACATTTTAGTCATTTGTTTAAAATTTCCAGACCACGTCTCCTTTGGACTGTATAAATTTCCGAAACCGGTTAAGAAGATACCGAGCGAGCCGCTTCAAGCGCTCACCGTCTCCCTTAAACGTTACTCCGGCCGCGCTTTATGTTTCAGCGCAAAGGGTGAATATGCATAACCAGACCATTCCATTCCCAGATGACCGGCATATTCCAATAAATTGAGCCGTACCCCATGAACCACCACTGAAAGGGCATTCATGGCAAGGTTAAGCCCATGACCGAACAGGAGGATGAACGCCCCTGCAATGATGCGAACCGGACCAGCGGGTAGCCCCCCCGCCATGCCGTTAAAACTACTCGCTATAGCAGCTCCTGCAAGACCTACCGCAAAGAGACGAATGTAACTAATAATATCCGAGAAACTCGATACCGCGTTCAAGAATGTAGGCAGGAAGTTGGCAAAACCCTTTCCTACATTTTTAAGAAAGTTCCCTCCCTTTTGTTCGACAAAGATGAAAAAAGTCACAAGGCCGCCCCCAATAAGGTACAAGGCAAAGGAAGGAACCGGAAATTCGGTTTTGGACAATACCAGATTCAGTACCAGAAAATACAGTCCAACCACCATACAGAGCCAACCCAGTTGGGCTAAGGCAGTCAGGGAAGGCAGTTCCTTTTTGATGTTCTTGAGATGGGCCAGCACGATCTGTCCTGCCCCAACCACAAAACAAAGATGCTTAATGTTCTGCTCCGAAGCGAGGAAAGGAACCTTGAGGCCCGCCAAGAACCTAGGAATGTTCTGCATGGCAAACCATGCACCGGTAAGGGTTCCCCACAAGATAGTCGACAGGGAAAGCAAGCCCAAAAGTAGTATCCCATCAGGAACTTTCCCGGTTTGCTTCATGGATTTTATCCCTAAAATAAGGGCAGTTACAAACAAGATTGAACCGTATCCTGCATCTCCGAAGATCATGGCAAAGAAAAAACTGAAAAAGAGCAAATAGGATAGGCTAATATCGTATTCCCGATACCCCGGAGTAGTTCCCAAGAGCTTAAACAAGGGCTGAATCAGCCTGGTAAAGGCGTTGCTTCGCACCAGGGTCGGCGGATTATCCGTTTCCTCCGGGTCCCTCAAGGCCAAGGCCCAGCCGTTTTCCGCAGCCGCCCGCTTCAAGGTTCCCACCGAATCATTGGGTACATACCCGGTAAGCCATGAAACCGTAAACTCCACAGGAACCGATTCCACTCGATCCATACCCGCGCGAGCGGTCTCAAAGGCAATATGCTGGACAAGCTCTTCAAGTTCAGCATGAACTCCATCCTCTTGACGGGCAAACGCTACAAATCTGGCCTCTATATCCTGCAGCTTTCTCTGGATCTCCTGTATGATCTCCCCAAGCTCGTTAAGAGAATGTTCCGGCAGGACAAACGGCATTTCCCCTGCAATTTCTTTACCCACACTAAGCCCATACACCGTCGCTTTATCCGCCCCAAGCCGGATAAAGGAATCATCTTTCCCCAGGGATGCATATACCTTGGGAGGGAGTTTATAAGGGATAAGCACGATCCCCTGGGCTGCCAACTCTTTAAAAGATGCCGGATTGAAATTACCCCAGCTCGTAATACGGCTTTGTTCTTTAATCGTAACAAGCAACCGTTCCTGGAGGACTTTGCGCTCATCTCCCAGAGCCAAAATTTGGTTCACCAGTTCCGCCCCATCCAGTTCCTGCTTTGCCACAACCTGAGTCTGCCCCTGATAGGGCCGCAATAAACCCAAAGCGCTTTCAACCTTGGCCTTCCGATCCAATAATGCCGAAAGAGCATCAGAAGTAACGGAACGTTTCTCCAGATGCACCAAGCCCACTTCCCGAAGCTTTTCCAAGGATGCTTCCCTGGTCTTATCCATGACCACGAGGGATACTTTCTTCATCGGTACAATCATTGCACAGCCCTCTCCATTCCTCGTTTAGCGATCTTGCCCCGAACCACTGCGGAGGTCTGCTGATCCCCTAAATAAACCCGAATCTTCTTGATGTTACCCTTGGTCTCAGGGATCATGATCTTCTCAAACAGGTTCACCCGCTGGGTAGTTACCCGCAATTCATGGTCTAACCGTTTCCGCTGCTCTTCCAAAACCTGGGCTTCCAGATCCAACAATAAGACTTGTTTCATTTTCTCTACTGCCTTATCAAGCCACAGGGGATTCCGGGCCACATCATAAGGCTTAGTATAAAATTCCGCCCCATGAAAGAGAGGAATAGATACCCCGGCAATGTTTCCCCGACTTGTAGTGATGCTCTGGATCTGTACCAGATCCGGGCTAAAGAACCCGGTCTCACAAAACACCCCTATCCAAGGCTTAAAGGATTCATCTACCTGATCCTTGGTCGCCAACAATGCTTTAATACGCAGTTCAGTGGTTCTAATTTCCGCCTGAAGCTGCTGTTTTTTCAGCATTAACGTTGGAAGATACCGCTGATACATCTTAAGGGCATCTTTTTGCTTCTTAAGTTCGTTTTTGGTCAGCTTGATCTTTGCCATGTCCTGTTAATCCTTCTTGGGCCAGAACTTCGCAATCAGTTCGGAGCGAAGCCCCGTCTCTTCAGGACTGAAACAGTCCGCCAAGATCTCCCAACCCAAATCAAGCGCCCGCTCCAGGGGAATGTTGACCGACAGATCCATCATCCCTTTTTCAAAACGATCCCCGTACTTAAGGAGCTTATCATCCCAGGAGGTCATAATGAAACCCATAGCCTTTTTTTCCAAGGTATCCTTGTAGGCCGAATAAAGCTTGATCATCCCATCCATCAATGCCCGGTGATCCGAGCGGGTCTTGCCGTTGACCATCTGTTTAAGCCGGGAAAGGGAGCCAAACGGCTCAATACGACCGTTCTTGAGGTAATACTGCCCTTCGGTGATGTACCCGGTATTATCCGGCACCGGATGGGTCACGTCATCCCCCGGCATGGTCGTAACCCCTAGAATAGTAATGGATCCGGCGGTGTCGAAATCTACCGCCTTTTCATAGCGACTCGCAAGCTGACTGTACAGGTCTCCCGGATACCCACGGTTAGAGGGTACCTGCTCCTGAATAATAGAGATTTCCTTCATGGCATCGGCAAAATTGGTCATGTCCGTAAGCAATACCAGTACATCCTTACCTTGCAAAGCAAACTGTTCCGCCACTGCCAGGGACATATCAGGAATCATGAGGCACTCTACCGTAGGATCTGAGGCGGTATGCACGAACATCACGGTCCGGGAAAGGGCGCCCCCCTGTTCCAAGGTATCTTTGAAAAACAGGTAGTCATCGTATTTAAGGCCCATGCCCCCCAAAACAATTACATCAACCTCGGCCTGCATCGCAATCCTGGCCAAAAGATCGTTGTAGGGTTCCCCGGAAACCGAAAAAATAGGCAGCTTTTGAGAAACCACCAGGGTATTAAACAGATCGATCATGGGAATGCCCGTTCGGATCATCCTTCGAGGAATGATCCGTTGCGCAGGATTTACCGATGGCCCACCAATGGAGATGAGGTTTTCATGGAGCGCTGGACCTCGATCCCTCGGTTCTCCAGAGCCGGAAAAAACCCGACCCATGAGATTTTCAGAAAAAGACACCTGCATCGAACGTCCCAAAAACCGCACCGTATCACCTGTGGAAATACCCCGGCCTCCAGCAAATACCTGGAGGGAAACCAAGTTGCCTTCCAGACGGTTTACCTCCGCCAAAGAGGTACCGAATACGGTATCCACCTCTGCCAGATCTCCATACCGGATATCATCAGCCCTGACGGTGATAACACTCCCTGTAATGGATTCAATCTTACTATATACCTTGTTCATTGCTGATCCTCCCTCTGTATCCTACGCCAGGAATTGCTCCGCCGCCTTATCAAGTCCCTGGGATCGTTCAGCCACCGCAACTTCAAGCTCCTTTTGCAGGGCCTTGAACTGCTCACTTTCCCACTCCGTCCCATTGTAATCCAGGAATCGCTGTCGGAGCCGATTGAACCAACTTCGAGCCTCATTTTTATCTGGAAAGGTAAACTGGGAGGCCAATATCTTGAGAATGATGGCAAAGGTATGTTTTTGCCGGTTGGGAATTGCCGCACAGTCTACAGGATTAAAGGAATCCTGCTGGAAATACACCGCATCCAGGAAATCCCCCTTAAGGTAAACTACATAGTCATCCAGACTGGTTCCTTCTTCACCCACCACCTTCATCATCTGTTCTACTTCACTACCCCGGAACATAAAACCATGGGCGTATGCCACCTTATCTTCCTCAATAATACCTTTGTATTTAGACCAAGACTCCAGAGGATGAATGGCAGGGTACTTGCGGGCATCTGAACGTTCCCGAGAAAGTCCATGAAAAGCCCCCACCACTTTAAGGGTTGCTTGGGTTACCGGCTCTTCAAAGTTACCCCCAGCAGGACTTACCGTCCCTCCTATAGTAACAGAACCTATGGACCCATCCCGAAGCCGTACTAACCCTGCCCGTTCATAGAAACTGGCAATGGTAGATTCCAGATATGCTGGAAACGCCTCTTCTCCGGGGATTTCCTCCAAGCGACCCGACATTTCACGCATGGCTTGGGCCCACCGGCTCGTAGAATCCGCCAAGAGCAGAATATTAAGCCCCATCTGCCGGTAGTATTCCGCAAGAGTTACCGCGGTGTACACTGAAGCCTCCCGGGCCGCTACGGGCATGGAAGAAGTATTACAGATAATCACCGTCCGTTCCATTAAAGAACGACCTGTCTTCGGATCGGTGAGTTCTGGAAATTCTTTGAGGGTTTCCACCACTTCTCCAGCCCGCTCCCCGCAGGCTGCCAAGACCACAATATCCACATCCGCATTACGGCTCGTGATCTGCTGGAGTACGGTTTTACCTGCCCCAAAAGGACCAGGGATACAATAGGTTCCCCCACGAGCCACCGGGAAGAAGGTGTCAATCAGCCTAACCTTGGTAACCATCGACTCTTCCGGCTTGAGCCGTTCCTCATAGCAATCCACCGGCCGTTTTACCGGCCACCGGAAGGACATAGCCACGGGAAAGCGATTTCCCTTCTCATCCTTTAGTTCCGCAATGGTCTCCCGGATGGTGTACGACCCGGCTTCCTTGATGGACGCCACCGTATAGGAACCATACAGGTTAAAAGGAACCATGATACGATGGGTAAAGGACCCTTCCGGCACCGTTCCCAGGGTATCTGCCCGTTCCACCTGATCCCCAACTTTGACCGCAGGAGTAAAGGTCCAAGCTACATCCAAAGGCAGGGGATCCAAGTATACCCCTCGTTCAAGAAAATAACCCGCCTCTTGAGCCAGCTTGGGAAGGGGATTTTGGAGGCCATCAAAAACCTGTCCTAAAAGACCGGGTCCCACTTCTACGGCCAACATATCCCCGGAATATTCTACCGTATCTCCTACGGCGATCCCTTTGGTGATCTCAAAAACCTGAAGCTGGGATATATCTCCCCGGATTCGGATAACCTCACTCTTGAGCCGTTTATCTCCCACTTTGACATAGCCGACTTCGTTCATGGAAACAGCGCCTTCAAAACGGACGCTCACCATATTGCCGTTAACGGCGACCACTGTTCCTTTTGTTCCGGTCATTTCGGTTCTCCCGATTCAATACTGATTTCAGACTTGGAGCCCCCCCCGGACTCAAGTCCACTAGCAGCCGCCATGATAGCGGTATAAAGCCCTTTATACGCGGTAAACCCTTCCTCTGGCCTGAATAAAGACCGGCGCTCCATAAGGAGCAGCCTCAGAAGATAGGCATAAATAGTCGTAACACCAAAATAATCAAACCCCTGCAAGGCTTCGATAGCGTTCCACCGGGCCTGGTCAAGGAAAAGTTCCGCTTCCAAAGGAGAATCTAAACCCAGGGCCGTCTTTGCCAAGGCCCCTGCTTCCATAGGCTCTTCCGGCGGATCCACTGACCCTTCTTGGCCTAAATGCTGCGCCCGGTACCGGGCAAGATTCAAACGCAATGCCCGTTCCCAGATTCGCCACCCATTAATAAACGGTGAAACCGTAGTAATAGGCACATCCCGGTACGAAACACCTTCTCCTCCCTCAGTCCGTACAGCTTCCGGTTCCGGATCCAAAGTACACAGCTCCAATAATGCCGCATCCCGAGGACTTAGTTCAGATTCACAGAGGGATTTAAACTGAACCGAAGACATAGGTGCATCTTGGCCGTATATAAGATAAGGAAGTTGGGCTATAAGATAATAATAAGCCACCACCTAGCTTCCTTTTACTGCTTGTTTTAGAATCTCCCCCAAACGAGGGTTAAGATACGCTGATAACAGGGTCCCAACAGATTCAGCGGAAAAATCGTAATACGCAGATCCATCCTTATGGGCAATACGAAAACCTGCGGCAAGATTCCGATCCGATTTGAGTTCTAGCCCTCGCGCCAATGTATCGGCCAAGATATTGTTAAAATAAGCCTGAAGATTTTTAAGTGCCTTTTCACTGAGGATGAGATCCAGTTCATCACTACCCTTGGCAGCCCAGGTCTTTAACAATTCAGGAAGTACTGCCTTGAGGGTATCCTCGGTATAAGATTCCCTCAAGCGTTGGGCAATAATGGTATCCAAAAGCGCCTGAATTTCACCCTTAAAGGCCAAGACAAGATTCCGGGAAGCCTGTTCAAGGGCTACGATACCCGCCTTTTCCAGCCGTTCAGCATCTGCTTTCCCTTTAGCAATGATAGCGTCCGCATCTCGTTGCGCCACTTCGACGATACGCTTGGCTTGTTCCTCGGCCTGAGATTTCAACCGCGCTGCCTCTTCCGCGGCGGATTCGATTCCATCCTTTTTTATCTTATCAATAAGTTCCTGAAGTTGGATGTCCATAATCTCCTCTTTATTTCCCTAATCATTCCGGCTGTTCCATTTAGTAGGTCGTACCCTGCATCCTATTCATTCCAGACCGACTTCACTAAACGCTAGATTTATTATCATTGTAATAACATATTAAGATTTTTACAAGTAAAAAAATAACTTTTACTTTTACTTTTGCTCTGTTTTACTTTACGTACCTTACCAATCAAAGGCGAACAGGGCTTTTTCATGGTAATCCTGCTTAGGACCATAGATGGACGACGGAAACTGGGGCTTATTGGGAGCATCGGGAAAGTGCTGGGTTTCAAGGCAGAAGCCGCTCTGTTTGGTGTACACCGAACCGGCTTTTCCCTGGACTACCCCGATCTGATTCCCCGTATAAAACTGAACCCCCGGCTGGGTAGTAAACACCCGCAGGCGCCTGCCGGAACTTCCTTCATATACTTCAGCACAGGGACGCAGTTTCCCCGGATCGCTATTGAGCACAAAACAATGATCGTAGCCCCCAGGCACCCCATCAAAATCCTGTTTAATAGGCTTGCGGCTCCTGAAATCAAAGGGGCCATTCGCAACCGGCACTAATCTCCCGGTGGGAATCAGAGAGCCGTCAACCTCCACATAAGCCTCTGCATAAATGGCTACTTCATGGGACAGGATGTCCCCCTTCCCTTCCCCGGCGAGGTTGAAATACGCATGGTTGGTCAGATTCACGGGACAAGGGGCATCTACCCTGGCCTGGTAGTCCGCAATCACCTCATTGGACTTGGTAAGGCCGTAACTCACCGCAACCTTACAGGTTCCTGGAAACCCCTCATCCCCATCTGGGCTGGTCAGTTCAAAGCGGACAAAGATCCCATCCCGCTCTTCATAGGCATTGGCCTTCCAGAGGACCTTGTCAAAACCCCGCCTGCCCCCATGCAGAGTATGGGAACCATCATTCTGATACAACGTATAATCGGTACCCTGTAGGGAAAAGCGCCCTCCCCCTATCCGGTTGCCAAAACGGCCAATGGTAACGCCAAAATACGGCGTGTTATGGGTATAGGCTTCTAGGGTGGAATAACCCAAAAGTACATCATCCTTCCGAGTTATGCGGGAAGGCACGAGCAGGGACGTGAGGCTTGCCCCAAAAGACGAGAGGGACAGGGATAGATCCCCGGCATGCAGGGTATACAAGTATACTTTCTTTCCTGATGAAAGCATTCCAAAGGTTTTTTTGCTGATTTTCATAAGACCCCCAACAAGCAGACTATATCCCAATACCAGTATGTTTTCAATTACTCCTGTTTCAAAACTTGAGTGTTATCGCTTGAGCAGGCTTAACCAGAAACCCGCATCTTGATCCCCTTCCGCTCAAAATAATCCACCGCCGTCTCAAAGGTATCCCCAGGAGTAACATCCATCATAAACAAACACCACACCTGAGCGGCTTTCCATGCCCACTGAGTCTGGGCAATCATGGCCCGGCATATCGTATCTTTGTTCCTGATGATAAGCCCATGCCGCCCTTCAAGCCGGGCGGAGAGGTGAATTCCCTCATACTGGGTATACCGGCGGTCTTTTTTCAAAAGCTTAACCGAAATATAGTCTTTACCGGCTAGGGCATAGGGCGTAGGAACCTGGGCTTCGGTTCCATCGTCAAACCTTACCCGGGAATAAGCGCTCCCGGTCTTGAGCACTTCTGTAATCTGCATACCAGTACCCCCTTGAGCAGCCATGGGATGCCTGGGATCCCTGCTTGTATTTACCTGGCAATCCTCTTTATACTACTCCTATGACTACAGACTGTCATCCTTTTGCTTCTTTCGGTTTATCCGATACGATACTTGATGCCTTAACCCAAAAGGGTTTTACGGCGCCCAGTTCTATTCAAACGATTGCCCTGCCCCGGCTACTTGCAGATAAGGGGCATCTTATTGTAAAGGCCAGGACCGGTACGGGTAAGACCGCTGCCTTTGGCATACCCTTGGTTGAGCAACTCACCCAAGGGGGACACGCGCCCCGGGCGCTTATTCTCACTCCTACAAGGGAATTGGCCCTGCAGATTGCTAAAGAAATTGCATCCCTCACCACGGGGCCTTTTCCCCGGATCACGGCGGTTTACGGCGGCTCTTCCATCAGAAATCAAATCCTGGATCTCAAACGGGGTACTGAAATTGTGGTAGGAACCCCAGGCCGTATCATGGATCTTATGGAACGGAAGGTGCTGGACCTTTCCGCAGTGGACTGGTGCATCCTGGATGAAGCCGATGAAATGTTGGATATGGGTTTTTTTGAGGATGTGGAGACGATCCTCAAAGCCGTTAAAAGTGAGCGCCGGGTAGCCCTCTTTTCCGCGACCATGCCCGAAGGTATCCTGAGGATCGTCCGAGACTATATCGGCGACGTGGAAATCCTGGAAGACAGCGCCCCAGAAGATGAAAAGCCTGCGGTGGATCAGTATTACCTGGTAGTCAAGAAGGAAGACCGGCTTGAGGCACTACGGCGGATCATTGACGGGGCAGATGATTTCTACGGCCTTATTTTCTGTGCTACTAAAGCGGGAACCGACGAACTCGCCCGAAGGCTTGTTGAAGGGGCTTATGCAGCCGAGGCTATCCACGGGGATCTGTCCCAGGAGGCCCGGGAGCGAACCCTCCGGCGCTTCCGTTCCCGAATCACCACCATCTTGGTAGCCACTGATGTGGCTGCCCGGGGCCTTGATATTGAACGGCTTAGCCATGTGATAAACTGGGACCTTCCCAATGACCGGGAAACCTATGTACACCGTATCGGTAGAACCGGACGAGCCGGGAGGCGGGGCAAAGCCATCAGTCTTGCCCTGCCCGCAGAACGAGGGAAAATCAACCATTTGTCTCGTAATATGGAACGAACCTTGGGCACTAAAATCGAATGGATGAAGGTGCCTAAGATAAAATCGGTTATGAAGGCCATCAAAAAACGGATTCTTTTGTCCGTGAGTGCCGCACTTCCTGCAAACTGGAGTCCCCTCCCGATCAATGCGGAAACGGACATACCCCTTATGCCGGATTCAGAAGACATAGGAGATGCCTGCTCCCCAGTTCCGCCGCTCCATGCCCAGGTGAGCCGGGAACTCATAGAAAAGTTGGGCAGCGAAGGCGCGGTAGAGGCCCTCATTGCCCTTACCTTTGGGGATATGCTTGATCCTTCCCGGTACGGTTCCATTACGGAATTTCAAGAAACTACGCCCCGGGATGAGGGACGGGGACGCCTGGGAACGCGGCGGTTTTCCTCCCGGCATGATTTCGACGGACAAGATCGTTCAGACCATCGCAAAGATCGGCATGTTACCAGGGGTTGGTCATCTAAGGGAAACCTTGCCCTGGTTCCAGACAGTGGTTTTGCCCGGGTCTATGTGGGGCTTGGACGCCGTCATGGGGCTTCTGCCCGGGATGTGGCGAAACTCCTCATGCAGGCCGGAGGAGTACCGGGACGTTTGGTGGACGCCATTGAAATGAAAGACTATTGTGCGTTTGCTACGCTCCCGGAAGATGCGGCCCGTCGGGCATGTACGTTTTCCCGAAAGACTCCGGATAATCCTGCCATCAAGCCTGCATCTACGCCCCAGTAAGGTACGGATTGTATCATGGACAAGGGGATACCCAAACTTTCCTTGTCCGTATCCGAAACAGGCTCATTTACCGGATCGTCTTTTCTTTTCGCCGCCGTAATTCCGCTATAAGCAGGGGTAATCTTTCATTAATGGTATCAATCTCTTTTTCAGTATTATAATAAGAAAGGGATATTCTTACTGCGCTCTGTGCAATTTCTTTATCATAATCCATGGCGATGAGTACATGAGGTGCTTCTATTGATGAAGCGGAACAAGCAGAACCGGAACTTGCGCAAATCCCTTCTTCATTGAGCATATTTATTAAATAAGCGCCTTCTTTACCACCCTCAAAAACAAAAGAAGCATGGCCGGGCAGACGGTTAGCGGAGTCGCCGGTTAAATAGGTTCCAGGGATTTTAAGCGTATTTTCAATGAGTTTATCTCTCAGTGCCGTAAGCTGCCGCGTGTTATTTTGCAAATTTTCTGTACCTTCTTTTATGGCTGCTGCCATACCGACTATACCTGGCACATTTTCAGTACCGGAACGATACCCTTTTTCTTGTCCACCGCTAGTGATATAGGCTGCCGGCTTAACCGCTACTTTTACGAACAGTGCGCCAACACCTTTTGGTCCATGAAACTTATGCGCTGACATTGACAGTAAATCAACGCCAAGGCTGCGTACATTAATGGGTACATGTGCGGCTGCTTGAACCGCGTCTGTATGAAAGATAATGTGATGCTTATGAGCAGTTTCACACAATGCTTTAATTGGCAGTACGGTTCCAACAACATTATTTGCCATCATAATGCTTATTAAAATAGTATCTTTGCGTATCGCGTTTTCCAGTTGTTCGGCTGCTATTTGCCCGTTTTTATCAGGTTTAAGTAAGGTTATCTCATACCCTTCTCCCTGCATTTTTTCAAGCGTCCGCAAAATCGCATTATGTTCTATTGCCGTTGAAATGACATGTTTGCCCATCTTGTTTTTTGACTCGCAAACACTGCGGATTGCCCAATTATCGCTTTCTGTTCCGCCTGAGGTGAAGTAGATTTCATTGTTTAACGCTCCAATGGCCTTGGCGACCATACCGCGGCTGTCTTCCAATGCCTTTTTCGCTTCCTGTCCATAACTATAAAGAGCCGAGGGATTACCGAAATGCTCACGAAAATAGGGCAGCATTGCCGACAACGCTTTTTCAGAAACCGCGGTTGTCGCTGAATTATCCACATAAATTCTTTGGTTCATACATTCTTATCGACCTGTATTACCTTGACTTGAGAGGCTCTTCAAAACTGAAGTTTTAAAAGAACAAGCATTAGATTTAACGAGAAAAGGGGTAGTTTCAAAAAAAATGGCGTATAGCGTTCCGGCCGTTTACGACGTTTTGGCCGCCCGAATAAGCAAATGCGTAGCATTTACCGATCCGCCTACCGGCGGCGAAGCGTAAACAGTCCTGTTATGCGCAGTACGATTTTTGGAGGTGATCTACAAAGTATGATGACAAATTCCGATGTTAAGTTGATAAGAGCTAATTCGTTGTATCACAAAGAGTTATGCTTACTTGTTTTTTAGCGTTTCTTCCTTATCATACTTT
>JAISGE010000013.1 GCA_031263265.1 Treponema sp. | reverse complement strand
ATCTTCATGGTGGTTTCCGCCAATAAATAGGCGTTCTGGAAAGAGGTAGACGTCATTTTACCTTCCTGAATGAGCAGGGCTGCTTCGGCGGTACCGTCAACTCCGTAAACCAACAGATTGTTGAATTTTGGATTGTTTTTGATAACTTCAATGGCGCCGGTAGCCATATTGTCATTCATGGAGCAAACCGCGTCGATCCGGTCATTGGCCTGTACCCAATCTTCCATATACCGCATAGCTTCATCTTTATTCCAGTTGGCGTACTGTTCACCGACAATCTGGACATCTGGACGCTTATCAAAGAATTCCTGCTTCCATGCCCGGCGGCGTTCATTGGAGTGAGGATGGGCAGCAGGACCGTTCAACACAACTACTTTGGCGTTCTGGGGAACCTGGCTTAACGCTGCCCGGGCATTAACCCCTCCCTGCTCATAGGGACTGGCGTCAACACTATTGCTGGTGTTTTCCATACCGGGGATACGAAGGTTTACGGTAACCAGCGGAATTTTCGCCGCAACTACCTTTTCCGCCGGCGGCCGCTGGGCTTCGGTGTTCTGCGGCTGAACCACGATAACATCGTACCGGTTAGTAATTCCATTCTCAATATAGCTGGCAATTTGGGTATCATTGGACTGACCATCCTGAACGGTAAGGGCAATGTCGGGATACTTTGCGGCTTCTTCCTTCATGGCATTGGCAAGCCACGCTGCAAAAGCATCACCCTGGGTTCGGGCAATGTAGAGCACACGTTTTTTACCGCTGCTTTGACCGGTTCCTCCAGCAAAAACAAACGATGAACAAGTCAGTATCAACACCAACACGGTTCCAATAATTTTTTTCATCTTTCTTCCTCCAGAACTCTAAATTTTATTTTAAGCGTTACCCGCTTAATGACCTTTTTACCTGCTTGATTTTTCAGCCTGAATTCCAACGTCGTTTGGTTTAGAACGGCGTTTTTTAGCTTGTATATCCATAATCACCGCTAAAGCAATAATAAACCCCTTAATAATCTGTTGTAAATAAGAATTGACCCCAAGAAGATTCATGATATTGTTAAGTATACCAACAATGAAAGCCCCTGCTAGTGTACCGATTGCCGTTCCCATACCTCCTGAAAAACTGGTTCCTCCGATAATTGCCGCGGTAAGAGCTTCCATTTCGTAGCCTACGGCCGCATTGGGTATACCCGCGTTAACACGGGACATAAATATGATTCCCGCAAGCCCTACTAATAGACCGTTAATTACATAACAGTTAAATTTAGTAAAATTAACCTTTATCCCTGATGCATTGGCTGCTTCCTCATTACCTCCGATAGCATAAAGAGCGCGTCCAAATCGGGTATGATTGAGAATATACCAGGTAATAACAAGCATGGCCGCCATAAAAATAACCGGATAAGGGATTATTCCCAAGGATCCCTGCCCAAAGACCTCGAATTTTCCGATTTGATAAATATCCTGTCCCTGGGTAAAGAGCAGAACGCTTCCACGGGCAACGGTAGTTATCGCTAGGGTGGCGATAAAAGGCGGTGTTTTATAAATGCTTACCAGCAAACCGCTTATGACATTAAAGAATACGCCCAAGATGAGACCCATGGAAACTGCAAGAGCCAAATTACCGGTTGCTTTGAATACCGCTATAGACAGAACACCGGAAAAAGCCAGAACCGCGCCCGAAGAAAGATCGATAAGCCCGGATATGATCAGCATGGTTTCACCAAAAGCCAATATACAAACAACCGAATTCTGGCGCAGAATATTGGTAAGATTAGTAATGCTTAAAAAGTTTTTGTTTAGAAACGAACTGATAATAAACACCACAATCAGAATAACCAAAATACTATACTTGTTTAATAGAGCGGAAATCTTTGTCATCAATTTTTTGCTGTCATTCATGGTTCTATCCTTAATTTCTGTTATCCGGCGGCCTTGAGGCTGCCGGTTGCATATTGCATAATCAATTCTTGAGAGAACTGCTCGCGTTTAATCTCCACGACAATAGTTCCTTTGCACATAACATAAATCCGATCGCACATTCCCAGAAGTTCCGGCATTTCAGAAGATATCATTACAATACCTTTCTTGCCGTCCTTGATAATTTCATTCATGAGTTTATATATCTCATATTTCGCGCCAATATCAATGCCCCGAGTCGGTTCATCTAGAATTAGTACAGAAGGGTCCTTAATGATCCATTTAGCGAGCACTACCTTCTGCTGATTACCACCGCTTAGATTTGCCGCAGGGATTTCAACCGAAGGAGTTTTTATCTTGAGACTTCCAACTTGGTTCTGTACCTCGTCAAACTCTTTCTTGTGATGAAGGTGTCCTCCATATATATATCTGTCGAGATTCGGTAAACCAATATTCTCGCGGATACTACGGATCAACACCAAACCGTAACGACGGCGATCCTCTGAACACATAACAATACCGCTCCCGATGCTGTCGGATACTTTTTTAATGCTCGTTTCTTTGCCTCGTACAAAAATAGACCCGCCGTCAATCGGATCAAGTCCACTTATCGCCCTGACAACTTCGGTACGTCCTGCTCCGACAAGTCCCGCAAACCCGACAATCTCTCCGGTATGGAGGGCAAAATTAATACCTGAAAATACACCGGTACGCTTAAGGTCCTTTACCCGCAACAACTCTTCCCCTATCGGTATTTCCGCTTTAGGGTAATCGTTACTCAGTTCCCTCCCAACCATCATCGTAATTACTTTATTAATATTCAAATGATCCGCCGTATCGGTACCAACCACCTTACCGTCCCTGAATACGGTTATCCGGTCGGCAATTCTGAAAATCTCTTCCATCTTGTGGGAAATATAAATAATACTCTTGCCCCGATTCTTCAAATCAATAACCTTTCGGAGCAGATCGTCCGCCTCTTTTTTCGCGATTGAGGAGGTAGGCTCATCCATAATAATAACCTGAGAATCCTTATGAATTGCCTTGAGAATTTCAAACATCTGTATATCCGCGATGGTTAGATACTTTAGTTTGGTCCGAACGCCGTCCACCAGCCGGGGATTATCCAAGAGGCCTTCGGAGTGGAGCAGCTCTTCCGTTGTTTTATAGATAAAGCGCCAGTCTACACGACGAAATCCGTCAACAGGAAGGTCCCCTAAAAAAAGGCTTTCCGCTATGGACATTTCTGGTACGAAGGTACATTCCTGAAATATCATAGCAATACCATGCTTGCGGGCATCAACGGGATTTTGAATGATAACCGGCTTCCCCTCTATAAAGATCTCGCCAGAATCCGCCTTATGAATTCCATTAATAATCTTCATCAGCGTTGATTTTCCCGCGCCATTCTCGCCGCAGAGTGCATGTACCTCGCCGTGCTGGGCTGAAAAACTAACATTGTTCAAGGCCATAACTCCCGGAAAAGCCTTGGAAATGTTTCTTAATTCTAGAAAAACATTTTCAACCATATCTGAATTATGACTTAGCTTTTTATAGGCGTCAAGCAAAATTTTGCGCAAATTTATATTTTTTTTAATTTTTTGCGCAAACTCATAAGCTCATACAGCGGTGCTCCGCCTCCCTACTACGGTGCCAGGTTCTCCCCTCAATAGGTCCGTATTCTGTGGGTCTTGAATGGTTGCTTTTTTTCCCAAATAATGACATGGTTAATTCATGAGACCCAAAAGCCTTACTATGGAAGCAGTTGCTCTAAGAGCCGGTGTTTCAATCACTACTGTCTCTCATGTTGTTAATAAAACCAGGAATGTAAATCAGGAAACAAAAGATGCGGTACTAAAGGTAATAGAGGAACTAAACTATCGTTCCGCAAAAATGGCAAAATCCAATAAAGAAACGGTGTGTATTGGGGTTATTCTAGCGGACGCCCGGGAAGATTACTACGTTGCTATGATTAAAGCTATTGAATCGGTAGTAACCGATTACGGAGTATCGGTTATCTTTTGTGATTCCGAAGCGGACTATGAGAAGGAAAAAAAGAATATCTCGGTATTATTGGACCGGAATGTAAACGGCCTGCTCCTGGCTCCTGCCAATGCGGATCGTATGCCCAGGATTCTTAAGAATCTTTCAATCCCCGTGGTCTTGATAGATCGTCAATACGAGTCTCATAATTTTTTATCCGTCGGAATAAATAATTTTCGCAGCAGTTACTTGGGATTCAAGTGTATTCTTGAAAAAGGAGCCCGAAAAATCGGTTTTATCGGTTATTCCGATCCGGTTTCTACTATAAGACAGCGTATTTTGGGGTATAAATCAGCCATACTTGAGTTTGATCAGACTGCTATCCCCAAGGTGCTCTATTTGAAGTACAATAGGGGAGATTCCTTCCCCTTGATTAAACAATTTATCTTTGACGAAGGGTTTGACGGTCTTGTCTGTGCGACATCTACTCTCTGTTATGAGCTTATTGCGGTCCTCGATACCCTCGGCGCCGATATACAGAAACGGCTGAAAATTATCACCTTTGATGACAATCGCTGGTTTGACTATCTCAAGTATCCGGTGTCGGTGATTTCCCAGCCCGTGGCGGAGATAGGTAATGCCGCGCTGGAACATCTTTTGCAAATGATCGAACAGAAAACTCCGCTCTGTACCATAAAACGGGAATTACTGTTCGATACCAGCATCATTGATAGATAAAATAGATCATACAAATATGTAGGATATCATTTTTTTTCATACTTATAGGTATGAAAAAAACGGTATGCTATACCAAGGAACGCTTGTTCTTACCCAGTAAGACCGGACAATGCCTACCTGGGGGCGTACTAATTTCCAGGACCTTCACCTCAATCCAGAAAAACCACGGGAAAACTGCTCCCATGATTAGATTGGCACGGTTCCTGCTTAAATACTGGATAGTATCCTTAAGGAGGCATGAAACGTGCGGAAAAAGATTATGGTGTTGGCAGTGCTGTTTTTTTACTTCGGGATCTCCCTCTTTGCCCAAGAAGAAGGCTATTCCTTGGAAGATGCACTGGATATGGTATGGTTATTCTGTGGGGCGATCCTGGTATTCGTCATGCAGGCGGGCTTTGCCTTGCTTGAAGCCGGGCTTACCCGGGCAAAAAATGCTACCAATATCATCATGAAAAACTTGATGGATTTTTGTTTCGGCGCCCTGGTGTATTGGGCCATTGGCTGGGGACTCATGTACGGTGCAGACGCCCTGAAAATCATCGGTACCTCAGAATTCTTTAAGGGTCCCATGGGAGACTATACCTTTTACCGGGATTGGTTTTTCCAGGTTGTATTTGCCGCGACTTCGGCTACCATTGTTTCCGGAGCTATGGCAGAACGAACCCGGTTCAGGTCCTATTTGGTATATACCTGTTTTATTTCAGCCTTTATCTATCCCATATCCGGACACTGGATCTGGGGGGGTGGCTGGCTTTCAGAACTCGGTTTCTATGACTTTGCAGGTTCAACGGTGGTACATTCCGTAGGGGGCTGGGCTGCCGTGGTAGGCGCGGCGATTCTCGGCCCCCGGCAGGGCAAGTATGTAAAAGGCCCGGATGGGACTATCTCGGTGAAAGCCTTCCCAGGGCATAACCTGACCTTGGCCTGTTTGGGGGTTTTTCTTCTGTGGTTCGGCTGGTATGGGTTTAACGGGGCATCCACCTTGTCAGGTATGGATCCCGCGATTGCCCGGGTTTGTGTTACCACTACCTTGTCAGCTGCTGCAGGAACGGTGAGCGCGCTGATCACTTCCTGGATTTGGTTCAAGAAACCCGATCCGTCCATGTCCATGAACGGCGCTTTAGCAGGGCTTGTGGCTATTACCGCCTCCTGTTTTGTGGTTTCTCCGGGAGCGGCGGTGGTGATAGGGCTTATCGGCGGCGTCCTGGTGGTGGGTGCAGTGGAATTCATCGATAAGGTACTGAAGATCGACGACCCGGTAGGAGCTTCTTCAGTCCATCTGGTGTGCGGTATCTGGGGTACCTTGGCAGTAGGGATATGGGGCAATACGGAAGGTATTGCGGTAGGCCTGCTTCATGGCGGCGGATTCCATCAGTTGGGGATACAAGCAGTGGGAATCCTTTCGGTAGGAGCCTGGGCTGCCCTCACCAGTCTGGTGCTCTTTTTGGCAATTAAGGCCACGTTGGGGCTGAGGGTTACGCCCAAGGATGAACTTATGGGCCTTGATATCACCGAACATAAGACCGAAGCCTATGCAGGCTTCCAGATTTTCAGCAACATGTAAGGAGGCGCGTGGTGAAACTCATTATTGCGTATATACAACCCCATGTATTGAACGAGGTTAAACAGGAACTGTATAAGGCGGAGGTCTACAAGGTTTCGGTTACCAATGCTATGGGCTGCGGCCAGCAGAAGGGGTATACCGAATTGTACCGGGGAGTTGAAATAGAAGTTAATCTTTTAAAGAAGGTGCGTATCGAAATTGCGGTGAACGATACCTTCGTAAAACCAACCGTTGAGGCGATCATCAAAGGCGCCCGAAGCGGCGAGATTGGCGATGGGAAGATCTTTGTACTTCCTATTGAGGAATGTATCCGCATAAGGACAGGAGAGACCGGATCCATAGCCATTGGTTAAAGACCAGTCATCGACAAGGTTATTATAATGATTTATAGTGTGGCATATATTTTGCTTACGATTACTATGAATTATAGTGCTTGTTTTATCAGGGAGAATGTATGAGTATTGTTGATTTTACCAAAACCCCGGTTGCCGCCTTGTACGGCTCCAACTGTTTTTCTAATGCAGTCATGCGGGAACGGCTGCCTAAGAATATTTATAAGGAAATTCTGGCGGTTCAGGCAGGGGAAAAGGAACTAACCCTGGAAGTAGCGGAAGTGGTGGCTGCGGCCATGCGGGATTGGGCATTGGCCAAAGGTGCAAGCCACTATACCCACTGGTTCCATCCCCTCACGGGGCTTACCGCGGAGAAGCACGATTCCTTCATTGCCCCCACTACGGACGGACGGGTGATCATGGAGTTTTCCGGCAAGGAACTTATCAAAGGTGAACCGGACGCGTCGAGCTTCCCTTCCGGGGGCCTGCGGGCTACCTTTGAGGCCCGGGGCTATACTGCCTGGGATCTTACCAGCCCGGCTTTTCTCAAGCAGGATCAGACCGGTACGACCCTCTGCATACCCACGGCTTTTATCAGCTACTATGGTCAGGCCCTGGATAAGAAGGTTCCCCTGCTCAAGTCTATTGACACCTTGAGCAAACAGGCGCTGCGGGTGTTGCGGGCCTTGGGTAATGAAGCCTCTAAGCGGGTATATACGACGGTAGGCCCTGAACAGGAATATTTCCTTGTGGATAAAGCCTTCTATGATCAGCGGCCGGATCTCATCTTTACCGGCAGGACGGTGTTTGGTTCCATGCCGGCCAAGGGTCAAGAGATGGAGGATCACTATTTTGGGGCGCTCAAGGAACGGGTTTCAGGGTTCATGCGGGAACTCAATACGGAGTTGTGGAAGGTAGGGATTGCTGCCAAGACCCAACATAACGAGGTGGCTCCTAATCAGTTTGAAATTGCCCCGGTGTTTACCAATACCACGGCTGCAGTGGACGCAAACCAGTTAGTCATGGAGACCATCAAGAGCGTGGCCCGCCGGCATGGCATGGAAGGCTTGCTCCACGAGAAGCCCTTTGCCGGGGTAAACGGCTCAGGGAAGCATAACAACTGGTCTATGGCTACGGATGATGGGATCAACCTCTTTGATCCTGGGGCAAACCCTGAATCCAATGCCCGGTTCCTCCTCTTCACCGCGGCAGTGGTGGAAGCGGTAGATCGGTATGCCCTTTTAATCCGGGCTTCTGCGGCCACCGCTGCCAATGACCACCGTTTAGGCGCCAACGAAGCTCCGCCGGCTATTGTCTCCATCTTCTTTGGTGGTCCCTTAACCGAAATCTTAGATAACATCGTAAATGGAAAAAACAGCGCTAAAACCGAAGAGGGAGCGGTGATAAAGCTGGGGGTTACGAGCCTGCCTAACCTGCCCAAGGATGTGTCGGACCGGAACCGGACCAGCCCCTTTGCCTTTACCGGGAACAAGTTTGAGTTCCGCATGGTAGGTTCTTCTCAATCCATTGCGACCCCCAATACCTACCTCAATGTGGCGGTGGCCCAAGTATTGTCTGAGTTTGCAGATACCCTTGAGAAGGCGGACCATAAAAACGAGGCGATTCAGGCTATCATCAAAGAATCCTATGCTAAACACCGGCGGGTGGTCTTCAACGGCAACGGTTATGCAGATGAATGGGTTCGGGAAGCAGAACGGCGCGGACTCCCCAATGTGCGGAACACCGTAGATGCCCTTACCGTCCTTATCCGCAGTGAAACCATTGCCCTTTTTGAGGCCCACCAGGTGTTTTCCAAGGATGAAATGGAGAGCCGGTATCATATTTACCTGGAAAAATATGCCAAACAGATCAACATCGAAGCCGGGGTTACCATAGACATGGCCCGGCGTTACATCTTCCCTGCAGCCACTGCCTATGCCGGTACCCTTGCCCAAGATGCGGCAGCCCTGGCTTCGGTGGGGGCAACCAACGTGCCTCAGGCGAAACGGGTCAAAGACATTGCGGATCTTGCGGCGAAACTCTACGATGAGACCGCCAAGTTGGAAACGATTTTGGCAGAGGTTCAGGAAGAGGAGGATCCCTTCACCAAGGCTAAGCTGTATTTTGATAAGGTACGGCCTGCTATGGATGGGGTTCGTAGCCGTGGGGATGCACTGGAAAAACTGGTTTCCAAGCAGGCGTGGCCGTTCCCTGGTTACGAAGAACTGCTGTTTAAACTTTAGATAAATCTACAAAGTATGATGAGGTAAAAATTGGCTAAAGACTAATGAACATAGTTCATTATATTACAATGAATTAGCTTTCCTTAGATTAGTACAAGGATTCTTCCATCATACTTTGTAGATCACCACCTTATTTTTTTATCTTTTATAAAAACCATTGTGTCCCTTTGTCATAATGTTTTTTTCCATATTTTATCCTTTCCCTTAATGTCGAAAAATGTATTTCCAATTTATTTCCGCTATCATCTAAAATATACAATGAATCTCCTTCCGTTTCATTCTTTTGCCATTTTCTATTATATTTTGTTTTTTATTCTTCTGTTAATAGCGCCGAAGGCGCTTGGCATTATTTTTTATATAAATTTTCTTCTGCGCCATATGGATGCGGTACATTCTTCGGATTTTTCACTATAAAAAGGAAATACCGTATCACCATTTTTTACAGAAATTGTAATATGGTTTATTCCGTTTTCATTTGTATACCTTATTTTTTATTGTATTGTGTTTTTATTCCTCTGTTAATAGCGCCGAAGGTGCTTGGCATTACTTTTTTATATAAATTTTTCTTCTGCGCCGCATGGATGCGGCGCATTCTTCGGATATTTTCAGTTTTTATTTCGTCTAACGTTCCGGCTGTATATGACGTTTTGCCAGCCCGTATAAGGGCTTGCGTAGCAAGTCCAGGGCTGGCAAAATGTGGGTGCAGTGAGCCGTGGGAGGCGTAGCCGACCTAGGCGAACGGAACCCTGGAGCGCCGAAGGCGCGGACCGCATACAGACCTGTTAGACGAAGTAAAAACTGTTACGAAGCGCCCGCCATGGACGGCGGGCGGTCGCTTTCTTTATTCCCTTGGGGTTTAATACCCCGCCCCTCTGGGGCGGTTAAAACTGTGGGTGCGGGGGATTTGTTCCCCCGCATACGCGAAGATTTGAAGGTGAAATCTTCAATACCCCGCCCCTTGGGGCGGGGATTTTTTATTTTTTTCCATTTTTATAAAAATCATTCTGTCACTTTGGTATAATGTTTTTTCCCATATTTTATCCTTTCCTTTAATATCAAAAAATATTTTTCAAATTTATTCCCGCTATCATCTAA
>JAISGE010000071.1 GCA_031263265.1 Treponema sp. | reverse complement strand
GCCAGGCATATTACCGCGGTCATTAACACGAACGACACTTTCTTGCAGCCTTTCACATATATTGCACGGGGTATAAGGCTGTCTTTCAAATGTGAGTTCGCCCGTTCTACCGTTGTCCGTATCTTATACCGTTCCTGTTTTGCCGGGTCAAGCGGAGGACGGTTATTGTCTTTCCGTTTATTCACATCAATGATCGGTATGCGCCCGTGGCTCCTGATAAACTCATCAATAACTTTTGAATCATACGCACTATCCATAAGACTGTAACAAAACGGTACTTTCTTTTCCGTTAATTGTTCCATGCCGGTGTCAAATCCAGGTTTACCTGATATACCACACGGTCTTTATGTGTCTTGGCGACCATTCCCCTCCAAGGATGTTCCTCAGACAAAAAAGCAAGCGCCCACGAAATGCTTACCTTACCCGGCACGTCCGTAAATCCACATAACAGCCGCATTTGTTGAGTTTTACGTGAGGCTGTTTCACCCGGTCAGCTTTTGAAACAGGCGTACCTATGCTTGCAACTAAAAGACTGATTCCTGGTCGAATAAAACAGAGGTGATTATATGAGAGAAAAAAATCCTGCATATACCCCCTGGGCTTTTTTAGATGAGTTCCGGGGTAAGGCCTTCAGCGGATTATGGCCCACCCTGCCTGAGATGATGCGGATTACCGTCTCCCGGTACGGAGAACGGTCCTGTTTTACCATTTATGAGCCGGATCGAATCAGTCTCACCTATCGGGAATCATTGCGTATCATAAACGCTCTTGCCCGGTGGCTCTATAGTCAGGGGATCCGTAAGGGAGATACGGTAGCGGTAAGCGGTAAAAACGCTCCTGAATGGACCGTGGCCTACTTAGGTATCCTTTTTGCCGGTGCCATAGTGGTTCCCATAGATTATCAGTTAAAAAATGAGGAAATTGATTTACTTCTGAGAACCTCCCGTGCCAAGATCCTCTTTGTGGATGAGGAAAAATACCCCTTCTTTAAGAGCAAGCCCGGGTCCTTAACCAACATCGTCTCCCTCAAAAAAGGAGTACATCCCTATATTTACGAATTAGATGGGCCAGAAGTGGAAATCCAGGAAGCCCAGGAAATGGACATTGCGGCGATCCTCTTTACTTCGGGGACGACCGGGATTCCCAAGGGGGTCATGCTGACCCATCAGAACATGGTTGCGGACTGTTACCTCGCCCAGGGGAACCTCATCATACTGCATACGGATGTTTTTTACGCGCTCCTCCCGATCCACCATTCCTATACCATGCTGGCGGTACTCATAGTAGCCTTATCCACTGGCGCGGAAGTGGTCTTTGGCAAAAGAATGGTTACCAAGACGATCTTGAAAGACCTCAAGGAAGCCAAGATTACCATGTTCCTGGGGGTGCCCCTGCTTTTTAACAAGCTCCTGGCAGGGATCATGCGGGGAATCAAAGCAAAAGGGCCTGTGGTGTATGGACTCGTTTCCTTGCTCATGGGTCTTTCCGGGCTTATTAAAAAAGTCTTTAAGGTTAATCCCGGTAAAAAGCTCTTCGGCTCAGTCTTGCGTCAAGCATCCCTTTCCACCCTGCGGATATGTATCTGTGGAGGTGGGCCTCTGGCGCCTGCTGTTTTTAGGAAATACAACCAGTTGGGGCTTGATTTCATTCAAGGTTACGGCCTTACTGAAACCGCTCCTATCATCAACCTGAACCCCGTAGAACATTATAAAGAAACCAGTGTGGGCAAGGTTCTTCCTCAGATGGACATGAAGATACTCAACCCGGATGAACGGGGCATTGGTGAAATCGTCGTGAAAGGCCCTATGGTGATGAAGGGATATTATGAAATGCCGGAAGAGACCGCGGCAGCGTTTACGCCGGATGGCTACCTCAAGACCGGCGACCTGGGCTACCTAGACAGTGAACAGTATCTATACCTCACCGGCAGGGCCAAGAACATGATCGTTACCGAAGGGGGTAAGAACGTCTATCCTGAAGAAATTGAAAATGAATTCCAGCTCTTTGAAGAAATCGAACAGATACTGGTTCGGGGTTTTGTCCTGAACAAAAAAATGAAGTCCGAAGGCATTGAGGCATTGGTATATCCCAGCCCTGATTTTTTCAAGACCCTCCCTGATGCGGCAGGCGGGCTTATGGACCAGATCTCCGGTCGGATAAACCAGATTATCGCCGAAGTGAATCAGCGGCTTCTGCCCTATCAACGAATCAAGAAAATAACCATCCTGGATGCGCCTATGGAGATGACCACCACCAAAAAAATCAAACGCAACCATATTCCCTGCGGACCCCTGCGGGGGGCAACGTGAGAGCTGAGTACTTTGAGCATAAGGTTTACGTCCCTTCGTTCCTGTTTCACGGGTTTGCTGCGGTGAAATACGGAGATAGTGGCTACACGTTCCGCCTCATCCTAAATACATACAGTACCTGCTCGTTCGACAACATGAGTTCGATGAAAGGCTAAGCAAGGAGATGCAAGACCCTTGGAGTGGAAAAAAGCCGCAAAAGTGGAGACAGGCCCCCTATTCGGGTATTTCAAACACCCCTTCCAGGATGTTTTTTGGCTGATAGGGAAACCGGGGAATGTCGGCGATGCTCGTAACCCCAGAAAGGACCAGCACGGTTTCGATTTCCGCTTCAACCCCTGCAACAATATCCGTATCCATCCGGTCACCGATGATGGCGGTATCCTCCCGCCGGCTGTTAAGCCGTCGCAGGCCGTGGCGCATCATCAAGGGGTTGGGTTTACCCACAAAATAGGCTTTGGTTTCGGTGGCCAACTCAATGGGCGCTACCAGGGAACCGCAGGCCGGAACAATGCCCCCTTCTGCAGGACCTGTCAGATCCGGATTAGTACCAATAAGCCTGGCTCCGTTGGTAATCAAGCGGACCGCCCGCTCCAAGGCTTCAAGGCTATAGCCCCGGCCTTCACCCACCACCACATAATCAGGATTGACGTTGTTCATGGTGAAACCTACATCGTAGAGGGCCTGAATAAGCCCAGGTTCACCAATAACATATACCGAACCTCCTGGACGTTGGGAGGCTAGAAAGCCTGCAGTGGCCAAGGCGCTGGTATAGAAATGTTCCGGGTCAACCATGATCCCCAAGCGGGCCAGCTTTTGAGATAGTTCCAGGGGAGAACGTTCGCTTGAGTTAGTTAAGAAGATAAATGCCTTGTTATTGTGGGAGAGCCATTCCACGAATTCCAAGGCTCCTTGCAGTAAACGATTCCCGTGGTAAATAACCCCGTCCATGTCAATAATAAAAGCCGCTTTAGACCGGATATGAGCTAGATCTTTCATACTTTTCCTCTTTACTTGATATAGTAGGATAGATATCCCCCTCGATCAATGGGTAGCTTACGATTTGAATATATAAGAGGTACTCTTGGCAGAATACATAAGGCCTGATATGCTGTATCCGGCAAGAAAAACCCACCCAAAAGGAGCAGGAGCATGGATGGAACGGTTATGGCGGTCTGTATCAGCCATGTCCGCGGGGTAAGGAAACAGGAAGTTCCAGGACGGATCCGCATTGTTGCCGGTTATGGTATAGAAGGGGATGCGCATGGGGGTAATTGGCATCGGCAGATAAGCCTTTTATCCTATGAAAAAATAGCGGAATTTAAGCGCTTGGGTGGAATCGTGGAAAACGGGGATTTCGGCGAAAATATCGTGGTAAGCGGAATCGATCTGCGGACCCTTCCGGTAGGTACTCGGCTGCGTTTGTCTGATGCTCTCCTTGAAGTAACCCAAATAGGTAAAGAATGTCATCAACACTGCCAGATTTATCAGCAGGTAGGGGATTGTATCATGCCTCGAGAAGGTATTTTTGCCCAGGTTATTGAAGAAGGCACAGTAGAAAAAGGAGATTCGATAGATGTCATTTAGGGCGGCTATTATTACGGTCAGCGATACAGGTTTTGCCGGGGAACGGATTGACCAGAGCGGTCCCCTTATCCGGGATATGCTCATCCAAGCAGGATATGAGGTGGTCCTGTACCGGATCCTCCCGGATGAAAGAGCGGAGCTGGTGGAACACTTGAGCGCCCTTTGTGACCGACACCAAGCAGACTTGATTCTGACTACCGGTGGTACCGGATTTTCTCCCCGGGACTACACCCCGGAAGCAACTATGGACATTGCGGAACGGCTGGTTCCAGGAATCCCCGAAGCCATGCGGGCCTACAGCCTGCAAAAAACAAACCGCGCTATGCTCAGTCGCAGTGTTGCCGTGATCCGGGGGCAAACGCTGATAATCAATTTACCCGGCAGCCCTCGAGCTGCCAAGGAAAACCTGGAATGTATCCTGCCTGCTCTAGAACACGGACTAGCAATCATGACAGGAACTGCCAAGGACTGCGCAGTTCCCCCAGGGCCGGTATGATGCAAATAAACTTTTTCATATCAGAATAGTCAACTTTATGTCTTGTCTAATTTTCAAGAACGTGGTATACTCAAACCATGATTTCGTCAAAGCAGAATCGACTGGCCTGCATACTGATAACGATTTTCACCGCCACAGCTGTCCTGGTAACTTATTGCCTTGGGGTGGTGGAATCTCTTCAGGCTGTCGATTCTGCTGCAGAGGAAATCGACAGCATTACCAGAGTGGTTGACAATGTTAGCCCCTCTCCCGCAGAGGAACCGGTACTGCTTACCAAAACCGGAGATCCGCAGTTTGCTCCCATACGGACAGGATTTCAGCGTATAGCTATTCCCTGCAGAAACCACGATGCAGCCTTCGCGTTTTACCAATCGCCTTTCAGGACAAATTCAAACAGCAGCTTTATAGCTACCCAGAATACAATCCTTCTTAAACTCCGCATCTGATTTCCTATCCTGTCATTTTTTTCTACGGAGATTCTTGAAAGATGGGTCGGGAAAGAGAGAATAATTTTTTGCATGTATTTGATTCCTCGTTGTTTCCGGCTTTTTATGGAGAGAGATACACGTAGATTTTGTTTTCCGTTTATCCGGGGTGCCCTGCGCTCCAATGCAAAGAGGTATCCCAGGAAAATTGGTGTCTGCGGTTTTATCAGCTTGGGGATAGGTTCCGCAGAAATAGTTTTTGAAGACTATGGAATAAGGTGGAGAACCAATAAATGCAACTAAGTGATATATTTAGACAGGACCTCATTAAGCTCGATTTGGAAAGCAAGGCCAAGGATGAGGCTTTCAAAGAACTCGTTGAAACCATTGTCAAGGTACACCCGAAATTTAACCCTCGGGAAATGTTTGATGCAGTGATCTCCCGGGAAAACAGGTTGAATACCGCTATTTTACCCGGGATTGCAGTGCCTCACGGGTATTGTCAGGTAATCGATGGTATAATCGGCGCCATAGGGTTTTCCCGGACAGGGATTGAGTACGGGAGCCTTGAACCGGTTCATACGATTTTCATGCTCCTTATGGACGTCTCCTCTCGGGAGTATCATCTGCGTGTGTTGAGCCGTCTTCTTGAGATGCTTAACTCGAAATCTTTTGCCGTGATTCCGGCAGCGGAAAGCCCCCAAGAGGTATACGACATGTTGTATTGTTTTTAGACCGAGCGAGTTTTGAACCGGGAAAGTCGATAACCGCCTAATATGTTTTTTATGCAGAAGGGGAACATCACCTTTGTGCCCTAATCCAAATCCGGCGGTGATCTACAAAGTATGATGGATAACAGAAAGGCAAAGAGGACAAAAGATGATACTATGAAGCATGATCGTTACCATAGTCATCAATTGCCCCCAATTGGAGGATGGTTTTCATCTTCTCAAATGTCTCCCGGTTCACTCCTGACAGGCGCACTTCAGTTTTTTGAAAGAGCCTCACTCTATAAAAATACCCCCTATCGGGGGTAAACACCGCAGAAAAGACCTAGAGCGATGTGGCGGGAGGGGTCAGCCCCTCTGCAAACCCCTCATAATCTAAAATTGCGGTTGGTACTATAAGACTTCAGCCGCGAAAGTATAAGGCAAGCGAGATGCACTTACCTTTATACACATTCAAGCCCTCAAGCAGGCCGGCATCTTTTTTAAGCGCAGCTTCAAACCCTAAGTCTGAACTTGACAACTTAATACGGAACCCGTTATGGAAACTCTATAATCCTTTATTATTGAAAATTATAGTATGAAATCAGCAATAAAACAAAAAATAACACGGATTTGAGGAAAGAGGCGACCGTCGGCTCTTATGCAGCGGGAAGTTTCGCTTCAAGTTTTTGGGCACTCAGCATGACTAGCCCTGCCCCCAGGATGGCACCGATAGTATCGGCAACCCAGTCCCACACATTACAGTCCCGGCCTGGTACAAAAGACTGATGTACCTCATCGCTGATCCCATAGGCTGCGACAATAATAACAATCCATACCATGCATTTAAAGGGAGTCTTTTTCCATTGTTTCAGAGAAATCCACAAGCCTGCAGCCACCGCAAATACTGCATAAGCAAGCAGATGTTGCACCTTATCAAAGCCAAGAATACCCTTGGGAGTAGGAAGTACACTTTGAGATGAGAGGAACCAAATCATCCCGATAATAAGCAGCGCGGGAACTTTACACACTATTTTTATCACGATCTTTTACCACAATCTATGTCCAATAGAGAATAAGCATATCGAAGACCGTACTACCCGTCAATCCCCATATTAACCTCACCAGCAATTCTCAGTATAATACGGTTTCTGGTGACTTGGGATATTTTTTCCTGAAACTGAGAATTGCGGTAAAACACGATTAAACCACTTGAAACATTTGAAACAATATAGTATATTGGGATTATTCAAGAACAGGGTTTTTATAGATGATTGTTTGGGGGTGTAGCTCAGTTGGCTAGAGCGTTTGAATGGCATTCAAAAGGTCAGGGGTTCAATTCCCCTCACCTCCAGGTTGATTCGTGAGTATACAGGCAGCGTGTTCAGTAAGGGATCATCAAAATTATACTGAACCGAGGATTATCAGCTCCCCTAGCAGGATCAATATATGAGCTTATGGTGTGGTATGGTTTTTTAACCAGATACAACAGGGCTTTATACCACTGGGTAGTTTGTAACAGGTAAACGATATAGGCTTATCTGAATGGGTCCTGTAGCCCCCATATTGACAAAACTTTCCGGTGGCGATATGGTAGGTTATTAGTCGGAGATTCAATGAATCAAGATTCATACTACAAAAAGGGTCGTTCGGCGACCCTTTTTTTGTGGGGACGTCTGTTCCAAAGCGGATAGGCTTGCTTCATGGTGATTTCAGATTACTTGAGGAGATGATCCAATGCGATTCACGCCAAGGAAAGGGGATCCCTTATTTGATTCGATTAACCCGGTGGTGCAGGGGCTTGGTATGGCACTGGTAGATGTATCGGTGTCACGGCACAGAGGAAGTGTACAGGTTAGGGTGGTGATCTGTAAGCCCGGAACAATAGGAGTGGATGATTGCTCCCAAGTGCATCGGGCCTTGTTGCCCCGGCTGGAATTGGCCTTTCCAGATCACGATCTCTCGGTAGAGGTGTCTTCTCCGGGGATAGATCGTATTATCAAAGATGGTTCTGAATTGGTCCATTATATTGGACGAGGTATAAAATGCTTCAGGACTGATATTTCTGATTGGTCTTGCGGGATACTTCAGGAGGCGGATGAAACCCATTTGGTGCTTAAAGGGAAGGATGGAATGATCGATTTAGGATATGAGCGTATCGCCAAGGCAAAGTTAGATTATTCGTTAGATTATTTAAAGGAGGTTTAGGCTTGTGGCTATAGATATATCAGAAGCAATCCACCAGCTTAGTCGAGACCGGGGTATGTCGGAGGAACTCATACTCAGGACTATCGAAAATACCATCCTTGCGGCTTATAAACGCCGTTATGGAAATATAGATAATGCTATTGTCCGAATCAACGAAGAACAGGAAGTCTCGATTTATGCAAAAAAGAAAATTGTTGACGGAGTGTACGATCCAGTTTCAGAGATAGATCTGGAAGAAGCCCAAGCCCTGAATCCTGACGCGGATATTGGGGATGAGATCCTCATTGAAGTGGATCCTAAAGAATTTGATCGTATTTCGGTTCAAAGTGCCAAGCAGACCGCCCATCAATCCATCCGGGAAATCCAAAAAGATAGCCTGTATTCTGAATATAAGAACAAGGTGGGGGAAATCATCATTGGGTATTATCAGCGGGAACGGAATGGCACGATCTATGTGGATTTGGGGAAAATTGAGGGCATCCTCCCCAAGAAGTACCAGTCTCCCCGGGAGTCCTACCGGGTTAATGATAGGATCAAGGCCCTCATTAACGAGGTAAATAAGACTCCCGCAGGTCTTCAGGTGGTTCTGTCCCGGACTCATACGGATTTTGTCCGTGCGATTTTTGAGCTTGAGGTCCCTGAAATTTACGATAAAACCGTAGAGATCCACAGGATAGTCCGGGAACCAGGGTATCGGACCAAACTGGCGGTCTATTCCAATCGAGATGATGTGGATCCCGTGGGAGCCTGTGTGGGGCTTAAAGGGGTGCGGATTCAAGCTATCATCAAGGAACTAGAAGGGGAAAAAATTGACATTCTCAAGTACGATCCGGATCCTCGGCGTTTCATTAAGAATGCCCTTTCTCCGGCTGAGGTTCGGGATGTGATTGTCCTGGATGAGGGTAAACATCAGGCCCTGGCGGTGGTGAGCGAGTCCCAGCTTTCCCTTGCTATAGGCAAGCAGGGGCTTAATGTACGATTGGCGAATCGTCTGGTGGATTGGGCTATCGACGTGAAAACCGATGCCCAGTTTGAAGAAATGGATATTGCCGCGGAATCCCGGCGTGCGGTTTCTGAACTGTTCGGGGATGCTGAAGGGTTTGGGGATGAGCTTTCCCGGATTTCTGAACTTCCTGGGGTAGATCCCTTGATTGCTCAGACGCTTCAAGAAAAGGGCCTGGATTTTATAGAAGACTTTCTCGCACTTTCCCCAAAGGAAGTGTCGGAATTCAAAGGTATCACCACAGAACAATTTGAGGCTTTACATAAACTGATAGAAGAGAATGTAGAAATTGTTGAAGAGGACGAGAAAGTAAAACAATCCGAAGCTGCGCTGAGTAGCGCAGGGAAGGTCTCTGAAGATGAGCAGGCCACTCATGAGGAGATACCCCCAGAGCTTGAAGCCTATGAATGTCCTGAATGTGGCGCTCATATAACGGTAGACATGACCAGTTGCCCGAATTGCGGTATCGGGTTGAGCTTTGAATATGAAGATGAATAACCAGTTTTAGTAAAGACCGGATATTATAATTAAGGTGGATTATGGCTGAGGAATTAGATAATACCCAAAAACCAAAGGCAGAACTCATTAAACGGGTGTTGAATGAGCCTGAATCTTTAGATGGAGGGGTAAAAAATGCCCCTGCTTCGGGTTTCAAGAAGCGTGTCGTCGTCAAGAAAAAAACTCCTGATGCTTCGCTTCCCCATTCAGGACCGGGTGTTCCGGTTAAGAAGCCTCAGGCCAAGGTTGTGGCTACCCGGGGACCTACTGAGGGAGAGGGAATTCCTGATGTGCCCAAAGAGAAATCAGGGGAAGTTTCCAAGCAGGTTTTGGGAAAAGAGGGAAAAGATGTAAAAGAGGGAAGAGACGTACAAAATTCCTTCCCTGTGCCTCCAGCCATAGCTCCCAGACCCCCTCGGGAACCAGGAGCAAGCTCGGTACCGACTCAGGGTACAACTCCCAACGGAATAAAACCTCAAGGACAAGACCGTCCGCCGTTTTCCCGGAATGTGGTTACTTCTTTCCCGGTTACTCAGCGGCCTGCAGCCGCAGCAGGTAGGGTGGGGGGTAAACTCGTAGGCCCCAGGCGTCCACGGGATGATACACAGCACCGTTCCGGTCAACCTCCTTTCCACCCAAGACCAGCGGGCAGAGTGGGGGGTAAGCCAGTGGGTCCGCGGAATCCCGAGCCTGGCCAGCATAACAATCGTTTCGGCGCCCAGGGTGGTCCTCGTCCTGGGAGACCAGGAGGCAACCCACGGCCTCGAGGGCCTGCCCGGCCTGGCTTGCCCTTAGGAGGAAACCAGCGGCCTGGAGGGTTTGGAGTACAACGACCGGGAATGGGCAGATTAGGGGGTCCTCCTCGACCCGGGGCAGGGGGGATTTCCCCTCAGAGCCAGCCGGTAATCGAAAACAAGGGGCAGGTTAAAAAGTCCTTTAAATCCAAGAAACCAGCATATACCCGCCGGGAAAAAGAACTGGAAATGGAGGAAAAGCTCCTCCAGACGAAAAAGAAGATCGCCCATATAGTAAATCCGGTGCCTAAATCTATTGATATCATGGAAGTGGTGTCGGTTTCTGATCTGGCCCGTAAGATGAACCTCAAGGCCTCGGATTTGATTCATAAACTCATGAGTATGGGGATGATGGTTACCATCAACCAGCAGATCGATGCGGAAACTGCCAGTCTGTTGGCCGCGGAATTCGGTGCGGATGTCAGGATCATCAGCCTCTATGAGGAAACCCTCATCGAAACCGATGTGGATGATGAGCTTTCCATGGATTCTCGTCCGCCGGTGGTGACGGTCATGGGGCATGTGGATCATGGTAAGACCAAACTGCTTGATGCCATTCGGAGTGCGGATGTGGTTTCCGGGGAATTCGGTGGAATCACCCAACATATCGGTGCATATACGGTGGATACCCTTCATGGGCGGATCACCTTCCTGGATACTCCTGGGCACGAAGCTTTTACCCGTATGCGGGCCAGAGGGGCTCAGGTAACGGATATTGTCGTGCTTGTAGTGGCCGCGGATGATGGGGTCATGCCCCAAACCGTGGAAGCCATTAACCACGCTAAAGAAGCGGATGTTCCTATCATCGTGGCGGTCAATAAAATCGATAAACCTGAAGCCAATCCGGATCGGGTAAAGAGCCAGCTTTCTGAATTGGGGCTTCAACCTGAAGAATGGGGCGGTCAGACCATGTTTGTGGAGCTTTCAGCCTTGCGGAAAGAAGGGATCGATAAGCTTATTGATTCCATATTGCTGGAAGCGGAGATCCTGGATCTCAAGGCCAATTACAACCGGGCTGCCGAAGGTAAGATCCTAGAATCCCGAATTGACCATGGACGGGGTATTGTGGCTACGGTGATGGTTGAAAAGGGAACCCTGAAAATCGGAGATTCCTTTGTAGCGGGGATTTGGCCTGGGAAGGTGCGGGCTCTTTTCAGTGACAAGGGAGAAAAAGTTGAGGCGGCCACGCCCTCTATGCCCATAGAGGTACTGGGGTTTGAGGGTATTCCCAATGCTGGGGATCCGTTGCAAGTGGTGGAAGATGAGAAACAGGCCCGGAGCATCTCGGGTAAACGGCAGGAACTCAAACGTTTTGAGGATGCTAAAAATGTCAAGAAGATCACCTTGGATAATCTGTACGATACCATCAGCGACGGCGCGATTCAGGAACTCAAGGTTATCATCAAGGCGGATGTACAGGGTTCTGCAGAAGCCCTGCGCTCAAGTCTGGAAAAACTCTCCACCAAGGAAGTACGGCTCAACGTGATTCAGGCGCTTCCTGGGGCCATCAATGAAGGGGATGTGGATCTGGCCATTGCCTCCAACGCGATCATCATCGGGTTCAACGTGCGGCCGGTTCCCAAGGCAAAGCTCTTAGCGGATCAGGAAAAGGTGGATATCCGCAAGTACAACATCATCTACAGGGCAGTAGAGGAAATCCAGCAGGCCATGGAAGGGATGCTCAAACCAGATACCAAAGAAGAGGTCATGGCTACGGTGGAGGTTAGGGACACCTTTAAGACCCCGAAATTCGGTACCATTGCGGGCTGTTATGTCTTGACCGGAACGGTCAAACGGAATGCCAGTGTCCATGTTATCCGGGACGCCATTGTGATTTATACCGGTAAGATCGCTTCTTTGCGCCGGTTTAAGGATGATGTGCGGGAAGTGGCCGCAGGTTATGAATGTGGTCTGGGGATTGAGGGTTTTGACAACATCCAGATGAATGATCAGCTTGAAGTCTTTGAGATGGTTGAAGTTGCCCGGAAACTCAGTGAGGCCGGGGCCTTTTAGAAACAGAACTATTTTGGGGGCCGCAAGGCCCCCAAGCGGCTTGAGGACCCTCCTACCGTACATACCAGGCATGTTTACGCTTCACCCCGCCTTAGAGCATTCGGGCCGCTAAAACGTCGTAAACAGTCGGAATGTTATGCGACATTTTTTTGAAAAAATTGTGGAAAAAGATTGTGTAAAATAAATATAGACAGGAGGATTCTATGGATAAAAGAACCATTTTTGAATTAGGGGATTATATATCCAATAAAATTACATATTTTTATGAATATTATAAAAATGAAAATATACTTGAAACAAGTTTTTCAAATTGGAATGTTAGGGATGTTATAGGGCATATAAACAGTTGGGTAAAATTTTCAGAAGATAAATTAGAATAAATAAAATTAAAACGTTCATTTGAAGAAGTCAGCCATGTGGATATAGAAAAATTTAATAAAACAAATTATGAAAAATATAAAAATGAAACATTGGAAGATGTTGTAAATGAATCAAAAACAATATTGGAAAAATATAAAGATGTATTAGATTTATTCAATGAAGAAGAATTATTGAGTAATAAATT
>JAISGE010000216.1 GCA_031263265.1 Treponema sp. | reverse complement strand
GGATAAAGGGTACCCTGGGCAAGGAAACAGGAATCCGGCAGCCCCAAGCGGGCAACTTCTTGTTCCTGAATGGTGATGAACATATCCCCGATAATGTTACGTTTCGATTCTGGATCCTCCACGCCTTTAAGGGCCGATAAAAATGCCGTTTCACCGCGGACTATGTGCAGATGCCGGGCCCCAAGCCCTTCCAAGGCGCTTTGTACGGTGGCAGTTTCATGTTTTCGCATAAGCCCTGTATCCATATACATAAGATGCACCTGCTCAGGATCCAGGGCCTTGAGCAACAAGGCGCCGGTTACCGTGGAGTCCACCCCGCCTGAAATGAGGACCAGCACCGGACTGGTACCGATTTGTTCGGCCAACGTCGCGTTAAGCTGTTCCAGGTACTGTTCCATGGTCCAGACTTGAGCGCACGCACATACCCCAAACACAAAAGCCGCGAGGATCTCCTGCCCCCGCTCGCAGTGGCTCACCTCTGGGTGGAACTGCAGTCCGAACCAGGGTCTTGTTTCCTGGTCCTGGTGGACCACCACTGCGGGGAAGCCGGTACTGCTCCTGCCGTATTCCTTAAAACCGGGAGCAAGCCGCGTCAGGGTATCGCCGTGGCTCATCCACGCGGTAAAAACAAGATCCCGCGTGGGACACTTGGCGCTTCCGGTCATAAGATCGGAAAGCGGGATGGACCTATCGAAACCCGCAAAAAACCGCTGCCCCTTATCAGTACGAGCCGCTGGTAAGTCTGCGGGAAAAATCCTGACCTCTACACCACCGTATTCCTGCTGGGGGAGCGGCTCCACAAGCCCCCCTAGATCCGCGGTCATTCGCTGAAGTCCGTAGCAGATACCTAAGAGGGGCAGCCCGCAAGTGTAGATCCGGGGATCCGGAACCGGAGCTTCAGGGGTATACACCGACTCAGGGGAACCGGACAGGATGACGCCCCGGACACCGGCAAGTACGGTATCGGTGAGGGAGGCGTCCCCAGGGATGATTTCGGTATAGACCCCCAGATCCCGGATCCTGCGGCCTATAAGCTGGGTGGTTTGGCTCCCAAAATCCAGGATCAGTATTTTCTCGTTATGCTTCATGCTTTATCTCCCTGGTTCCCAGATCATGAACGAGTCCAGGGACTTTTCCTTATGATGGTTTCCTTGCGGTCATACCCTACCGAGACGATGTCAATGGGGGTCTCACAGAAACGCTCGATAAATACGATATACTCCATAGCTGCCAGGGGAAATTCCTCATAGGTCAGGGCATTGGAAAGGGACTTCTTCCAACCCGGAAAAGAACGGAGTACTGGCTTGGCATGGTTGAGGGCCTCAAGGGAAGAAGGAAAACTTTCCACGATCCGGTCGTCGATACGATAGGCAATACAGGCTTTGATTTCCTCAAAGGTGTCATACACATCCAGGTGGGTCATCACCAGCGCATCAATGGAATTGGTGAGACACGCGTAGCGCAGGGCCACCAGGTCTAAGTAACCGCAGCGCCGGGGCCTCCCGGTAGTAACCCCGTATTCACGGCCTGTATCCCGGACAACCCGGCACAGTGCGTCTTCAGAATCAGGGTCGAATTCACTGGGGAAAGGACCGTTCCCCACTCGGGTCGTATAGGCCTTGAACACCCCCAGCACTTTATCCAGTGCCCGGGGACCAACCCCGCCCCCCACCGCTGCTCCCGCGGCGCAGGACATCCCACTTGATACATACGGATAGGTTCCCAAATCAAGATCCAAGAGTGCTCCTTGTGCGCCTTCAAAGAGGATCTGGGAGTTCTTGCGATGTACCAGGTAGGCGGAAAGGTCGATAGACATATCCAACAATCGTTCCTGATACGGAGCAAGGAACTCCTTGTCCGCGGGTTCCAATTCATCCAGTTTGTCTTTCCAGGTAAGATCCGCGATACGAATTCCTTCCCGGTCGCTTTTCATGGAATAGGTGATGCCAATGCCCCGGCCGGTAGTACCGATGGGCTTTTTCCGGGCCTGATCCCGTTCCCGATCGATCTGGATGTATCGGGGAAGCACCAGGTGTGCCCGGTCGGCAATAAAAACCCGGCCTGTGGTATCAATGCCGCGTTCTTCTAACATGGCCAGTTCGGTAAAAAGAGCCGCAGGATCGATCACCATACCCGCGCCGAGAATCACCATTTTATCAGGATACAGGACCCCTGAAGGAATCAAGTGCAGGGCATACTCCTCATTACCGATAACGATGGTATGCCCAGCATTAGCCCCCCCTGAAAACCGGACGATTATCTGGGCTTCTTTTGCCAGGTAATCCACGATCTTCCCTTTCCCCTCATCACCCCATTGGGCGCCGATGACCACAACTTTCATATATACTCCTATATTCCCTTAGATACGCTTTTAGGCGTGCTGATTTACGCCCTCGTATAGTTGGGCGCTTCTTGGGTGATACTTACATCGTGGGCATGGCTTTCCCGCAGTCCCGCTGCAGTAATCTTAACGAACTTACGGTATTGCTTTAACTCCGCAATAGTCTTGCACCCACAATAACCCATACCCTTTTGCAGCCCTGAGACGAGTTGGACAAGATAATCCCGCAGTTCTCCCTTGTAGGGAACCCGGCCTTCAATACCTTCAGGAACCGGATGCTCATCTTTGCCTATCTGATAGCGATCCCGGGCGCCGTCATTGAGGGCGCCCATACTGCCCATGCCCCGATATTCCTTGTAAATACGGCCGTCAAAGATGATCTCCCGGCCGGGGGCCTCTTTAAGCCCTGCAAAGAGATTCCCGATCATCACCGCATTGGCTCCGGCAGCAACGGCCTTGGTAATATCACCGGAGAACTTGATCCCGCCGTCGGCAATGACCGGAATCCCTGATTTGGCAGCCTCCTCAGCGCACTCCCACACCGCGGTAAACTGGGGCACGCCAACCCCTGCCACGATCCGGGTCGTACAGATCGAGCCGGGACCAATACCCACCTTAACCGCATCAGATCCGGCTTCGATGAGCCTGCGGGTTCCCTCTTTGGTAGCCACATTCCCGCCAATAACCGGTATGTGGAATCCTTCTTTGATACCACGCACCGCTTCCATGACACTCTTAGAATCCCCGTGGGCAGTATCGAGCACCACATAGTCAACTTTGGCGTTTTTCAGCAAGGGCAGTCTAACCAGGTAATCCTGGGGAGAAACCGCGGCTCCTACGATGAGCCGGCCGGTTTTATCCGTTGCTGCCCTGGGGAACTTGGCATGTTTCTCCATATCTTTGACGGTGATGAGTCCAGTGAGCCTACCTTGGGCATCCACCACCGGCAGCTTTTCGATCCGATACCGGTCGAATTTCTCCCGGGCGCTGGATACCGAAGGTTCTCCCTGTTCTACTATTACCTTCAGGGTCATCACCTCAGTTACCAAAAGGCTCTCATCCTTACAAAACCTCAGATCCCTGCTAGTGATGATTCCCAACAGTTTTCCCTCAGGATCCACCACCGGCATACCCGATACCTTGTACCGCTCCATCATCTGCTTGACATCCCGGATCCGGGCGTCCTTCCCCAGGGTAACCGGGGCATCAATGATCCAGTTGAGGTACCGTTTCACATGAGCCACCTGTTGGGCCTGTTCATCAGGACTCAGGTTCCGATGGATGACCCCAGAGCCTCCCTCAAGGGCAATGGCAATGGCCAACTGTTCTTCGGTTACCGTATCCATGGCCGAAGAAAGAATGGGCACATTCAAGGACAAGTCCCCGCAGAAATTGGTATGCACATCACAGGCTTTGGGAAGGATTTCCGCATACCCGGGTAGGAGCAGCACATCATCATAGGATAGCGCTTCGTTAAACATATTTCTTGTATCTCCTTTTTTGCTTGTTTGGATTCCAGGATCTCTAGCGGTTTTCCGCGTGTCCTGTCAGTACCCGGTATTTCCGGGCAATGGCGGTGGCCTTCTGTACGGCCAGGCCGCAGTAGGCTTGGGGGCGCTCAAAAAATGCGTGCGCTTCTTCAGGAGACGCCACAAGCCCCAGTTCTACCAGTTTCCTGGCGATCCGTTCCAGCACCGGCCCTTCCTGGGATAGGGCTTGGGCAAAACTGCATTGTTCCTGCTCTGCTCGCAGGGTTATCCGCCGAATCACTTCATGGGCATCGGAAACCCCGGTTTCCGCAAGTAACAGATATGCCGGCTCCGCCATGATCCCCCCAGGAATACCTCCCTGCTCCCCTTGCAGGTTTGACAAGAGCCGCTCATGATCCGGCTCAAGCCCTTGGATGATGCTGGTCATCCGGCTTACCCCAAGACAGAAGCCAAAGACATAGTCGGCAATAAAGCGCTGGCTTGCGGAATTAGTCAGATCCCGCTGATGTTCACTTATCTGATCCATGAAAAAGGTCATCACCCGGGGCATGAAGGCTTTCCAGAGGCTCTTGACGTGTTCCGCGTTCCAGGGATTCCGTTTTTGCGGCATGGTAGACGAACCGACCTGCTCCTCGGTAAAGCGTTCCCGCAGTTCCCCGATTTCGCTGCGCTGGAGGTTACGGATATCATCCGCCAGGTTGGCGATGATCCCGAAAGCCACGTTGAATTCCAAAAGCAGCCGCAGGAGATACTCAGGCTCCACCAACTGGGTGGCATGTTCCGAAGGCTCAAGCCCCAGTTCCTGCAAGTAGAGCCGTTCCAGGGCTTCAGGGTCAGCCGTGATCAGCACGGTGGCGTTGTAGGCTCCCACGGCTCCCGCGAGTTTTCCCTTGAGATCTTGAACACGGCGCTCAATCTCTAGAATAGACTTACCCAACCGGGAAACGTATTCAGCCAGGGCAAAACCCAGGGTGATGGGTACCGCATGTTGGCCGTGGGTACGGCCTACCTGGGGGCTTGCAGCCTCTTGTTCCACAAAATCACACAACAACCGTTCCAGGTCCCGCAAACCGGGCAGGATGATCTCCCGGGTTACCCCCTGCATCCGGTAAGCAAGGGCAGTATCCAGGATATCCGCACTGGTCGCCCCCAGATGCACCAATGCCGCGGTTTCTGGGGGAACCTTTCTTTTAAGCACCTGCACCAAGGCCCGGATCTGGTGTTTGGTCGTTGCTTCTTCTGCATACACCTCTGCACTGCTTACCTCGGCCCCGGCCTGTTCCAGGGCTGCTTTCAGTTCTGGGCGTAAAGCCCCCCGCAGGGTGAGATGCGCGGTCATGAGCGC
>JAISGE010000204.1 GCA_031263265.1 Treponema sp. | reverse complement strand
CCTTGGTTAAAGACCCTGCCGCAGCCCATAGCATTATGGCCGACCTCACTATTGCCCATATCATCGTCCGAGGGAAGCCCTACTGCTTTTCCATGGGCCTTTAATTGGGTATGGGGATTCTGGGCTTGCAGGGCAGTTAAATGATACATCTTAGAATCGGCTACTGCATCGCCGTCCTTGTATTTGCCGTATCCGACTCCATCCATGATGACCAGCACTACCGGACCCCGACGGCCTTTCCATGCAGGATTCTTTTTAAGCGTTTCCAACTAAACACTCCTTTGTTTGCTACTATGCTTGTAGTATAGCCATAACAGGACCCTAAAAACCAGTCTAGGACAAGCTCAGAGCAGGGCAACCACATTATAAACCCCTCAACTCGGTGACCAGCGCCGCCCTATGCGGCTTTACGGGATTTGTCAGGGGAAAAGCCCCGCGCCCAGCTCGAAGGCCTTCCGCCTGTCCACGGGGAAGACCTCGTCCCGGCGCTTTTTACGCGCCTCGCCGTCAAACATGGTCATCTCGTATTGGCCATAGTCCGTGGTCTGCCAGGTTTCGGTGGAAACCAGGGTTTTGGCCGGGCCCAGGAACCGGTCAAAGCTATCCTCGTAAAACTTGAATTTCGCCGTATACCCGGCGCCGTCCAGCATGGACTCCCCGATATTCATGGTGTAGATCAGAACCGAGGGAATACGCCGGTCAAAGAAAGTATTTCTTTCCTTATTACCGTAGGTGAGGTACTGAAAGATAAGGCGTTCAAAAAAAGCCCGCACGCCGGCGGTAACTTCGCTGAGGTAAATCGGGGAACCGGCAACCAGGGCGTCACATTCGTGGATACGGTCCAGCGCGGGCTTTAAATCGTCCCTGGCGGCGCAGCGGCCCAGGCTTTTCCCGCCCTTGAGCTTGCAGGCAAAGCAACTGATACAGCCCCTAAAGTTAAGATCATAGAGATTGACCAGTTCCGTCTCCGATCCCCTGGAAGCGGCGCCCCGCAGCGCCTCCTCCACCAGGATAGAGGTGTTCCAGCCCTTGCGCGGGCTGCCGTTAATGCCGATAGTCTTCATTCTTCTGCCTCCATGTGTTTTGTCCGTTAAGGTACACCATTCCGGGGGCCATGTAAAGCGGAGGCGCATTACGGCGGGTTTTTCTATATAAGTCCGGGTTGCGCCCCTTCACCGATAAAGCCTTTTGTGGCGCTCCAGCAAATCCCAGAGATCCTCACCGGTACACTGGTCATCCTTATCCCGGATATCTACGGGCAGTTTCACCTGCTCATTTCCCTGGAAATCGCAGCGCCCTGGGTTCATCCGCAATTTTCCCAGGGTATGTTCACGGATAGCAGTCACATAATCTTTAATAGTATGCAACTTCCGATCTAGATATACGCCAAAGATCCTATCAGGACACCTGAGATCCGTTGCATCATGTATATCTGTACCTGCAGTTATCGGCAGCCCCAAGGTCTGCGCGTATTTCATGGCTAAGGCATCATAGGATTGTTCGTGATTACCTGCATTGGCTACTTCCACGGCATCCACACAAGCGGTCGATAAATGAATGGTATCAATATAATAATGCTGTCTAAAGGGGTGGGCCTGCACCACACAGCCCCCGTAAAACCGCACGGTCTCGTACTGTTCCCGGCGAGTCCAATGCGCGGATTCAGGGTGCTGCATGAGCCACTCCTTATCCAGTCCATAGACCAGGTAATCGTCCCCGTCAAAGGTTTCCTCCCACCCAAAGAAGACATCCAGCCCCTGCCGCTCCCCGGCTGCCCAGGCCTCCTCATATCCCCGACAGAAGTGGTTTACCCAGTCTTTCCAGGACAAGTTCCGGTTTAAGCAGGAATTGCCATTAAAAAAGTGATCCGTAACGATGATGCCGGTATAGCCTAATGCCTTATAAGCCCGTATATAGTCCCGTCCCCGGGAAATGGCGCAGGCGCTTGCCTGGCAGGTATGCAGATGAGTTTCATATAAATAGTTCATAATACCACTGTATTTAAATATAGCTTATTTTTCCGATACCGTATGACCGCGTTTTTTCAGTAATCAAAACCAGGCCCGGCTGAAACTAAACGTCAAGGGGCTGGCCTTTCCCCCAGAACTTGGACATAGACCTTCCGGGTCCGCGGGCCGTCATACTCATTAAACCAGATCCCTTGCCAGGTGCCCAAGAGCAGAACTCCCTGGGTAAGGATGAGGGTGACGGATGACCCTACCAAGCTCGTCTGAGTATGGGCCGCGGAATTTCCTTCCCTGTGGCGGAATTCTCTTCGATCTGGAGAAATCGCATCCAAGGCCAACTGAACATCCACAGGGACATCAGGATCGGCATTTTCATTAAGGGTCAGCGCCGCAGTGGTATGGGGGACAAAAACCACGCAGATCCCTTCAGCAATCCCTGAGGCGGTCACGAGGTTTTGAACCTCAACCGTGATGTTGATCCATTCGTGTTTCCTGGTACTTCTTACGATAAAATGTGCTAAGGAAGTCATATCTTATAACACCTTAAAGGCTTAAAAAGGTCAAGCGTTTTCTGCTTCGACAGCCTCGTTAGACGTAGGTGCCCCTATTTCAGTTGTTGATTATTTCTATAAATTCTTTTGGTGTTACTATATTCTTTTCTTTGGGAAAATGTTTTATATTCCCTGTAATTAAAAAATCAACTTCACCACTTTTATACAATTCATAAAATATTCTATCATCTTCATCAGCAAATTTTACATTTCGCGGAATTGAAATTGTATATTCACCATCATTTTTCATGAATTCAAATATTACTTTTATCGATTCTTTGTTTATTTTGAACTTTTCTCTGTTTAATACGTCAATATATTCCAACAGTACATTATTATCATACACTATTCCTATAGTCCCATTTAAAACGAGCCCTAATATTTTTGCGGGTAGACTTTGTGGACATAATAAAGCAGATACAATAACATTAGTATCTAATACAATTTTCATCGTTTCCGATCTTTTCTGGATATTTTTATTTCGGCATTTATTTCTTCCAATGTTATTTTATCCAGTCCGTTCTTTATTGACTGTTGCTGTATCAATTTCACGGCATTTATTGCTTTTGCCTTACGCACCGCCGATAAAGTATCTTCTAAGGTTTTATCGCTCAATGGAGTTAATAATGCGATAGGTTTTCCATTGTTTGTTATAACCATTTCTTGTTCTTCAGGCAATGTTTTCCAAATATTGGCCGAAGTTGTCCTAAAATCCCTTACTGAAATAAACTTCATATGAACACTCCT
>JAISGE010000183.1 GCA_031263265.1 Treponema sp. | reverse complement strand
GGATTGAGGTACATCCCCTGGGAATAGGCGGCAAGGCCGACCCCGCCCGCATGGTATTTGACGCCGCGCCAGGACCTGCGGTACTGGCAACCCTGGTTGATCTGGGAGACCGATTCAGGATGATTGTTAATGAAATAGAAACAATCAAAATAGAAAATGCCATGCCGAAACTGCCCGTGGCCCGGGCGCTCTGGAAACCATATCCCACACTGCGGGATGCCGCCGAAGCATGGATCATTGCAGGGGGCGCGCATCATTCGGTGTATTCGAGTGCTTTGACCGCGGAATATTTCCGGGATTGGGCGGAGATGAGTGGCATCGAATTTGTGCTTATCGGCAAGGAAACAAACCCGGTAAGACTGCGGGACGAACTGCACTGGGCCGAAGCGTATTGGTCGGGCCGTTAAAGCCGCGGGCGACAAACCCGGGGCACAAAACTGCTGGCGAATCTTGCACCGGGTGGCAGATTAGGGTATGCTTTCCATGGTAATGACCAAAACGTTGATCACATCATGGGAAGACCTTCCTGTACCACTGGCCGGTTCGGTGGATGCAACCGAGGCAGCCTACCTGGAAACCATCAAGCAAACAGGTGGGCTTCCTTTTGCGGTAAGTTCCTACTTTGCATCCCTGGCTGGACCAGATAAAACCGATCCCATCAGACGACAATTCCTCCCCAATCCCGCGGAAGCTTTGGCTGATCCCTTTGCCCTACAAGACCCCTTGGGAGAAGCCCTGCATCAAGCCGCGCCCCGGCTCATTCATCAATACCAGGATCGGGCATTGCTCCTTGCAGGAGGAACGTGTGCAGGGTATTGCCGCTATTGTTTCCGCCGGATGTGGATAAATCAGCCCAAGCACTTTATCAGCCCAGTGGAGCTTATTCCCGCGCTTGCCTATCTTAAGGCTCACCCTGAAATCCGGGAGCTCCTCATCTCCGGGGGAGACCCTTTGACCGCAGAAGATGTGCGCTTGGCAGAACTTTTCAGGGCTTTAAGGGATACAAGGCCCGGAATCCTCCTGAGGCTCTGTACCAGGGTTCCCATTACTCATCCAAGCCGGCTTACGCCTGAAACAATCCGGCTCTTAAAAGCCTATCGCCCCCTGCGTATGGTGATACAGAGCAATCACCCCCGGGAACTGGCCGAACCAGCCCAGGAAGTTCTTACTGCCTGTGTGGATCAGGGAATTCCGGTTCATGTGCAGACCGTATTGCTTCGAGGTATCAACGATGACGCCGAAGTCTTGGCAGATCTCTTTCGGAAATGTCTTGATTTGGGGCTTTCTCCCTACTACTTATTTCAGTTGGATCTGGCCCCAGGTACTGCTCATTTCAGGGTACCCCTCAAAACCGGCCTTGCCCTGTACCGGGAATTAAAGGAGCGTATCTCCGGCTTGGGTTTCCCGGTTTATGCAGTAGACCTCCCTGGAGGGGGCGGCAAGATCCCCCTTCATGAAGGGTCAATAGCCGGAGAATGGGAGGATCCACGTGGGACGGTCTACCTGCTTCAAGGGACTCATGGGAAGCTCTGGCCCTATCCTGCGGATAAAAACGTCCATAAGGAATTATTTTTGTAAGGTTACATTGCTGGTTGATGCTGGAACCATTTTGACGCAAGAACTGGAAAACAGTATGTTTGAGGCGGAGGATCAAAATGACCGATGAGGAAAAATTCGGCTATTGGCTTGGACACGCCCAATATGACCTTGAGACGGCAGATGCCATGTTTAAAAGCGGTAAATGGGTTTATGTTGTTTTTATGTGCCAACAAGCAATTGAAAAACTCGTAAAGGGACTTTATCTTTTATATATAGACGACAATATTCCCCGTCTGCATAATATCAACGCTATTTTTTCAAAATTTTCCGAAAGGCTGCCGGGGCAAATTGAGGAGAATTATCTTAATCTGTTCCGGCAATTATCCGATTGCTACAAGAATACACGCTATACCGAATATATGCAGAATGCATCTGAAATGACCAATGAAGCTACGGCAAAATCCATTTTGGATAAAACGCGGGAGGCCTATCAGTGGTTGTTAACCCAGAAACTTTGAACAAAAGTGTAATTGATTATATTAACGAGGTAAGAAAAGATATGCCCATTGACAAAGCCTATCTTTTTGGTTCCTACGCCAAGGGGAATCCCGATGAATGGAGCGATATTGATATTTGCTTCTTTTCGGATTATTTTATCGGGAAACATAATATCGGAATTAGGCTGCTAAAAATAGCGGAAAGATTTTTCCCTGATATGGTATTCGAACCTCATGCCGTGCCCTCATCAGAACTGGAAAACGATAACCCCTTTGTTAAAGAAATATTGAGAACAGGACGGGAGATAAGCATTGACGACTAAGACCTCCGGTCTGGTTTAAGGAAAACCCAAGGAAACGATGAGGCTATTCCCCAGGGGGGCTGCGGCGCACGATGAATTCCTCCCGGCTCGCCCAGGGATGCTCTGCAATTTCCCGGGCATGGGCAAGCAGGACTGTCTGGACCCGGTAGGGCTTCTCCCCATCAAGGGAGCGCCTCCACACCCCATCGCTTCCCAGGATCCAGGCCTGGCAGTTGTCCTGAAAATAGGCTTCCAGGATCCCCAGCACTTGCCGTCTTAGGTCTTCCTGCAGTACCGGAAACATGAGTTCTACCCGCCGTTCTAGATTCCGGGGCATCCAGTCTGCGCTGGAAAGAAACAACTCTTCAGCGCCGCCGTTGGCAAAATAAAAAATTCGGGAATGTTCCAGGTAATGATCGATAATACTTACCACCCGGATATGCTCTGATAATCCCGGCAAACCAGGAACCAGCATACAGATCCCCCGGATATTGAGCAGGACCTTAACCCCGGCTGCAGAGGCCCGGTACAAGGCCTGGATCATATCAATATCTGCCAAGGCATTCATCTTGACCATGATCCTGCCCGGGTAATCCTGGTGTGATCGTTTGGTTTCCCGGTCAATGAGATCCAAGAGGCGATGCTTGAGACTCGTGGGAGCGATCACCAATTTTTGCATGGATTGAATCACCGAATAGCCGGTAATCATGTTGAACAGCAGCCCTGCATCAAAGGCAATTTCATCCCGGGCAGTAAAGATGCCGATGTCCTCGTAGAGCTTGGCGGTCTTGTCATTATAATTCCCCGTGGAAAGATGGACGTACCGTTTAATCCGGTCATTTTCCCGGCGGATAACCAGAGAAACCTTGGCATGTACCTTGAGCCGGGACAGCCCGTAGATCACTATAACCCCGGCCTTTTCCAGCCGGTTCGCCCAAGAAATATTTCGTTCTTCATCAAACCGGGCTTTAAGTTCCACCACCGCGGTTACCTGTTTTCCCTTGAGAGCAGCCTCTTCCAGGGCTTTCACAATAGGAGACTGACCGCTGGTTCGATAGAGCGCGGTTTTAATGGAAATAACCTGAGGATCGTACGCCGCAGCCTGAAAAAAACGGATCACCGGATCAAAAGACTGGTAGGGCAGGTGCAGGAGCACATCCTTCTGGCGTATCCTGTCCCAGAGGGATAGATCCACAGAAAGGTCAGTGAACGCAGGGTTTTCATAGATACTCCACGGGCTTTCCCTGAGCTGATCAAAGCCCGGAGCCTTGACCAGTTCCAAAAGGCCCCCTAGATTCAGGGGACCGTTCACCTCATAGAGATCCTCTTCATCCAATAAGAGGCGGTGGGCCAACTCACCCTTAAGCCGTTGACTCCCCGGTGAAAAAACCATCCGTACCGCCATAGACTTTCCCCGGCTCTCCAGAACCTCTTCCATAGCTTCGATAAAGTCTTCATCCCGCTTTTCATCTACCGAAAAATCCGCATCCCGGTTGATCGTAAAGAGCATCTGTTCCTTAACCTGGTAACCGGGATAGAGCGCGGCCCCAAAGCACAGCACCAGGTCTTCAAGGAGTGCCCAGGAACTTTTCTCCTCGGTCCCGGTTTCATTGGTCTGCCGATGCTGAGGCAGCCAGATGATCCTATCCAGGACAGGCGGAATCTGGATAATGGAGATCCGGTCAATGCCGGGGCTTTCCTCCGCACTTGCTGGTGCAAGAAGAAAGGCCCCGTAAAGCCAGAAACTTTCAATGGAAGGCAGGGCTTCGGTAGCCTTGATCCGTAAGGGCGTGAGGAGCGGATAAATTTCTCGCATAAAAAAGGAGCTTAGGTAATCCCAATGGAAAGACGTATAGACCTTAGGCCGCAGAAGTTCCAAGCCTCCTTGGGCCAGAGCAGGAAAGATCTCTTCTTCAAGGCAGGTATATTGCCGGTGGATTATGGAACGGATCTTGGCTATTCCTACTTTGAGTTGATCTTCATAACTCAGTCCTGCTGGATCCGGCGGGGAGCCACCTGTGCGTCCCTGATACGCCCGTTTCATGGCTGCTACCCGAATCATGAAAAATTCATCAAAGTTAGAGGAGACAATAGACAAATACCTAAACCTATCCAGGGGAAGCATATCCTGTCTAAGCCCCTCTTCCAGGACTCGCTCGTTAAAATCTATCCAAGAAAGCTCTCGGTTAAAAAAAACGTGATTAGTAGATACCGCTTGTTCCATTTTCTTTTTTACTTAGTATACAACAAAGTAGTAACAAATTCTATGCGTTTATCCTGTGGCCTAACCTGTCGTGCTTGCCCATCCTGACACGGCCCCGTATACTAATGGTATAGCTTAATCGGAGGCGTTTATATGGATAAAGCGGGCATCCTCGCTCAGGCGAAGGATTATATACATAAAGAAAAGGATGTTCATTTCAAGACCGAAGTGGAAAAGCTCTTAGCCCAAGAGGATTGGAAAGAACTGGAAGACCGGTTCTTCAGAAACTTAGAATTCGGTACCGGAGGATTGCGCGGGGTGATTGGCGGCGGGTATAACCGGATGAATACCCTGGTGGTAAAAAGCGCTACCCAGGGCCTGGCCTCTTATGTGCGGAAGGCGTTTCCTGATAAGGCGGCTGCAGGAACCCTCTCCGCAGCCATTGCCTTTGACAGCCGTCATTATTCTCAGGAGTTTGCCGAGGCTGCGGCCCTGATCTTCGCGGCTAATCATATCAAGGCATACCTTTTCTCCTCCTTACGGCCTACCCCGGAGCTTTCGTTTGCCATACGGCAACTGGGCTGCGATACTGGCATCGTGGTTACGGCAAGTCATAATCCCGCCCAATACAACGGGTACAAAGCCTACTGGAACGACGGTTCCCAGGTGATAGCCCCCCATGATACCGGAATCATCGAAGAGGTAAACCGCGTTACAAGCATCAAAGAAATAGATAAAGCCGAAGCCCTGAGCCAGGGACTTTTACAGATCATTGATACGGTAATTGATGAACCCTATCAGGCTATGGTACGGAGCCGTCTGTTGAGACCGGCCCTTATTAAGGCAAAGGCCGGAGAAGTCAAGATCGTCTATACCCCCCTGCACGGTACCGGAGCCATGCATGTGGAGTCGGTCTTGGGGAGCTTAGGACTTAAGGTCATCACCGTACCGGAACAGCGGGAGGGAAACGGCGATTTTCCCACGGTGGCTTTCCCGAATCCTGAAGAAGCCCCTGCGCTGGAACTGGCCCTCAAGCTGGGCAAAGAGGTGGGCGCCGATGTGGTCATGGCTACGGACCCTGATGCGGATCGCCTGGGGATTGCCGTACCGGATAACGCGGGAGGGTTTACCTTGGTTACCGGGAATCAGCTTGGGACGCTTTTAGCGGATTATATGTTCCTGTCGTTAAAAGAAGCCGGGAACCTGCCCCCCAAGCCTGCGATGGTCAACACGATTGTTACCACTGGGATGCAGCAGCGGGTAGCCGCGTCCTACGGCGCGGTATGTATCGAATGTCTCACCGGTTTTAAGTGGATAGCCGATGTATGGCGAAAAAGCGAAGCTGCTGGTACGCCTACCGTGGTTTTCGGTACTGAAGAGAGCTATGGGTATTTGGTAGAACCAGAAGTACGGGATAAGGATGGGGTTTCTGCGGCGGCGCTGACCGCGGAGATGACCCTGTACTGGCGGAGCAAAGGAAAGAGCCTCCTTGACCGGCTTGATGACCTGTATCTGACCAACGGGTACTGGCAAGAACTGGGCATATCTAAATACTTCCAAGGTCCTGAAGGGCCGGCCATCATGCAGGGCATTATGGAGCAATACCGGAAGCAAGCCCCTGGGGTGCTGGGGGGTATTGAAGTTGCAAAGATTAGGGACATCCAGGAACTGGTGTGGAAGTACCCTGCCCACCCTGAGCGTAAAGAACCGGTAGACCTGCCCCAAAGTGATGTGCTCCAGTTCTTCCTAAAAGATGGAACCGTGGTGAGCGTCCGTCCCAGCGGTACTGAGCCTAAGATCAAGTTTTATGCAAGCTGCTGTACCGAAGTGGGCAGCAACGGCCTTCCTGCAGCAAAAGCTGAAGCTGCCCGGAAACTGGAAGCCATTAAAAAAGACATACGCCGCGTCATAGGTGATTGAAAGATTATTCTGCCTGGGGGTTCTGGTGAGCCAGGGGTCCCTGGATAAGTGAAGCCCCTGGTTTTTCCAGGATCCATTCGTTTTCATACAAGCGGAAGAGGGCAAGGAGCGCTCCTGATTCGGGATCGTGCCATGCGATATTCCCTTCGGTATCCAGGGCAATACAAGAGCGGGTCCCCGCAATGAGACGCAGGGGAAGCCCGGGACTCCGTTCAAAGCGGGTTGTGCCCTTTGCATCATAGAGAACCGCCCCTTCATCTCCCAAGGTTGACCCTAAGATCCCCTTTGACTCGGCAATACTGAAACTGGTGTCTTCTCCGGGATAGGTTGCCAGCCGGGTTGAACGAGAAGGATCCGCCAGGGAGAGCCTGGTGAGGGTGGTACTCAAATGCCCTTCCTGAGCATCTATCGTCACCCCATAGGGGATGCCGCTTTCTCCACAGTACACCCGGGCTCCCACCGAAGCAGGGAACGGGATGGGTAGGGTTTCCCCGGTCTTACTATTCACCATGAGGAAGGGGGTATTTCCAGAAACTACACTTTGGCCGATGAGAATATTTCCATCTTTGAGTAATGTGGCGTCCAAGGAAACCTCAGAGGAAAACGAAAACAAGCGCTCCCCGGTCCGTGTAGAAAGAACCGTAATATTCCCTGCAGCATCAAGAAAGAGGGCCTGTTCTCCCCTAAGCACCGCAGAACGGTGGGGAAAGCGCAGGGGCACTTGGTTCAAAACCAGGGTTTCCTCCTGAGCATCGTTCCCCAGGGTTCTGATTATCGGGAACAAACCAGTAGAGGTTTCCTGCCACAATAAAAAACCCTTGGCGCCGGGACCTTCTAGCTCAGTATCCGAGGATAAACGGGTGTACGTACTCGGTTCCAGGGGGATGAGGTCCCTATCTTGCAGTTGCGTATAATCCAAAGGTATGAACCCTAAGACCTGCCCTTCGGTGAGAAACGCCAAGAAAGAGCCGCTTACCGCAGCTTCGGTGATCCGTTCCTGATTCCGCACTTCCATTAGGGCCACGGTTCCATCCTGTTTACCGAGCCACACCCCCCCATCAAGGGTACCTAAGGCCAAGGCATCTGCAGTACTCGCGACACTCATAATCCCTGGCAGGTTTGGAGGCACGGGCCATTGGTTTTTAATCTCCAGCCTGCCGGTCATACTAATGGCAAAATGGTACAGCCGGGATACCGCAGGACCCGTGGCCAGACACATAAATTCAGGGTCTTCTCCGCCCAGCGCAAACACCCTGCCCTGAACAATACTCCGTTCCCGGGTTATGATGGTACCAGAGACCGCATCCAGAATCACCAGGCCCTCTGGATCGATACCCCCAATAAACCGGTTATTACCGAATAACAGGGGTGTCCATATACGATCCGGTACGGTAAAATGCCGGATTTCCTTCCCTGATTCCAGATCCCAATAGGAGAGAACCCCTGAAGGGGCATACCCAATCATGGTCCGTTCCGACTTGCCGGTAGCGGCAAAACTCAGGGTACTGGTACTATCCGGGGTTTTCAGCAATGCTCCTGTTTCCGCGTGAACAAACTGTACCCCCGGATTACCTTGTTGGATCAGGATCAGAAAATTACCCCCGCCCGAATAGGTAATAGAGGAGATGGGATACCGGCAATCCAGGGTAAAGCGGTTTTGTTTGGTCTCATAATCCCATACCGCAATGCGGTACCGGTCTATATGGTCCCTTTCCAGCAAAGCGACTTGAGATGTACCAGGACGCGGGGCCATAGCAATGATGGTATAGGGGCTTACTTGAAAACGCTCTGCTGCTGCAGCCCTTTGGATATCCCAGATCCCCAAAAACCCATCAGCCCCAGCACTGAGAAGCCGCCCTTGTTCATCATAAATCAGGGTATGCACGGTTCCCCGATGACCGCCCGACACTACCTGCACGTTCTCAACCGAAGGGGGAATTTGGGCGGATAGACAAGAGGCTGCAGGTAAGATACTTAAGAGGCTTAGTCCGCAAATGATGATACCGGTATTAAGGCTCATCAGCGATGCACCAGATAGAGAATATCCCCAAAAACCGCAAATGCCATGAGACCAACAATGAGCACTACCCCAACCGTCTGGAAAACATAGATTGCCCGAGGGTTCAGGGGTTTCCGTTTGATCCATTCAATCATAAAAAGCATCATCATCCCTCCATCCAAGATCGGCAGGGGGAGGAGGTTCATCACACAGAGGGCAATAGAAATTAGGGAAAGGAAACTGGCCATGGAACGAAACCCGGTACCCACACTTTCCCCAAACCCTTCAGTGGCCACATTCCCCATCATGTAGGTAATACGTACCGGCCCTGATACCGCCTGGGTTAAATCGATCCCCTTAAACAGGAGGGCCAAACTGCGGATAGATATCACAAAGGTCTTCCAGGTTTCTTCAGTACCTTTGACCAAGGCTCCCAGAGGAGAAAGCTGGGGCGTATGGTAATTGACTACTTGGTAGTTTATCCCCAGTTCTGTTCCACCGTCGTCGGTATAGGAAAGGATCAACTCGGTATCCTTGACTTGGCCTTCCCGTTCAAACCGCACGGATAGGATCGGAGGTTGGGTCCGTATGATGGGGAGCAAGGCCACGGTATAGGGTAGGTCCGTACCGTTTATCTGGAGAATCCTATCTCCCTTTTGGATACCCCCTATAGCCGCAGGGCTGCCAGGGCTTACCGAGGCTACCACTGGATCAGCCCAGAAATAGACCCCGATCTTTCCTGCGCCGGTCCGCTTATCCAACTGGGGACGCACACTCAAAGGCAGCACCGTGCCCTCCCGGTCTACCTTGATGGATAGGTCCTTGTCTGGATTGACCGCAATAATTTCCTGTATATCTTGGTAGGTGACGACCGGCTGATCGTTGATTTGGATGATCCGGTCTCCGGTTTTAAGGTTCGCCTCATCTGCAGGGTATTGCTCTTCTGGGCTGATACTGGAAGCCAACACGATTCTGTTTTCTAGGGTGTTTACTTCAAATCCGGCCCCCCAAATGACCGAAAGGGCCAAGACCGCGAAGATCAGGTTAAAGAAAGGCCCGGCAAAGGACACCAAGATGCGCCTCCAGGGACTTACCCCAAAGAAGGTACCTTTCACCGGGGCAATAGCCTGCTGCCGCTGTTCATAGGCTTCCTGGAATTCATTTTCCCCCCGCATCTTACAGTAACCTCCAAGAGGAAACATACCGATCCGGTATTCTACTGCGCCAATTTTTTTCTTTAGAATTGGATTACCCCAGCCTATGGAAAATGCTTCCACCTCAATACCCACCAGTCGAGCCGCCAGGAAGTGCCCTAACTCATGGACAAACACCACAACCCCAAGCCCCAGAAGGCCTATGAGGATTTTAATGATAAGCATAGTTTTATATATACTCCATTTGGTAAGATAATACTATATGGCCTTGATACAAGCTGCCGCAGCAGATCGGGCCTCAGAATCAAGCGCCAGGATCGATTCAAGCTGGAGTGCCCCGGTCCAGGGTCGATCCAAGACATGGGCAACTACCCGGGGTATAGCAAGAAACGGTATCCGCTGCTCAAGAAAAGCGGTAACCGCGATTTCATTCGCCGCATTATAGGCCACGGTATAGGGCGGTCCGCTTCTGAGGGCTTCATAAGCCAGGGGAAGCATCGGGAAGGTCGCAGTATCGGGTTTTTTAAATTCCAGGTTCAGATCGTCGAAGTGTAGCGCATTCCAAGACCAGCTTCCTCTGGCAGGATAGGAGAGGGCTTCCTGAATGGGAAGCCGCATATCCGGGTAGGAAAGTTGGGCATAGATGGTTCCGTCTGTGAATCGTATCATGGAATGGACGATGCTCTGGGGGTGTACTACCACAGTGATGTTTTCAGGAGGCAAGGCAAAAAGCCGGGCCGCCTCTATGACCTCAAGGCCCTTGTTGGCCAGGGTGGATGAATCAATGCTTATCTTAGGCCCCATGCTCCACGTCGGATGGGCCAAGGCATCTTGGGGGCTTACGGCGGAGAGTTGTTCTGGGGAATAGTTTCTAAAAGGTCCCCCAGATGCGGTGAGGAGGATTGCATCAAGCTGATCCCGGCCATGGGCTTCCAACAGATTAAAAATGGCCGCGTGTTCCGAATCTACCGGAAGGATCCGGCGTTTTTTTTCTTGCGCCAGGGCCAGAACCAAGGGTCCTGCCATGACCATAGTTTCCTTGTTTGCCAGGGCAAGGTCCATCCCTGCATTGAGGGCCGCAATGGAAGGCTGCAAGCCTGCAGCCCCTGCGATTCCATTGACCGCTATATCTCCACCACATGCGGCAATAGCGGTAAGCAAGCCCTGGGACCCGAAATAAGGTATGGCTTCTGGCCCTTGGGTACGGCCTGAAAGCGCCAGGATTGCCGTGGGAAATTCCGCAGCCAAGGTAAGAAGCCCTTCCGTATTGGTATGGCTTGATAAGAGGACCAGTTCAAAAACATCCTTCCCCTGTCGTATCACATCCAAGGTACTCTTCCCTATGGATCCAGTAGCCCCAAACAGGGCAACCCGTTTTTTCATTGTATGTGCTTCCCCTTCTAACGCTGTCAGAGGGAATACTAATACCCTATACCGCATAAGTCAATGGTTTCTTTGCCTTGGGGCAGGGTAACCGAATTATAAAAGCCTTCAAGAAAAAGAGAAAAGATCCAACAGGGAAGGATTGGAGGGGAATAATGGATATACGAATCGAACTTGCCCGGATCCCGGACCCCCGGATAGACCGCTGCAAAAAGCATTATTTGGTGGATATTTTGCTCTTGTGTATTATCGCTATGGTCTGCGGGTAGAAAGTGTAGAAGACATCGCCTTTTTCGTGGAAACCCACCAGGCATGGCTGAAAAAGGGTGGTGATCCACAAAGTATGATAAGGAAGAAATGCTAAAAAAACAAGTAAGCATAACTCTTTGTAATACAACGAATTAGATCTCATCAACTTAACATCGGAATTTGTCATCATACTTTGTAGATCACCACCGGCGTTTTTTTACATCAATTACGGTTTCGTTTAATGCCTATCATACTTTGTGGATCACCTCCAAAAATTATAGGAGAGAATTATGGATATAAACAAAATCAAAGAACAATTTAATCATGTTGCTCAAAAATATGACAGCCATAGAAAATGTTTTATCCCGTGTTTTGATGATTTTTATAAAAATTCTGTTTCATTATTAAAATTTTACAGAAGCAATTTTTATAATATTGTGGATTTGGGTGCTGGAACCGGATTATTAACAATGGAAATATATAAATTATATAATAATGCATATTTTACATTAATTGATATTTCAAAAGATATGCTGGAAATAGCCAAAGAACGGTTTAACGGATTAAACAATTTTGAGTTTATAGAAAATAATTATGTAGAAGATATTCCGGTAAAAGGCTGTGATTTAATATGTTCGGCATTATCAATACATCATCTGGAAAATGAAGATAAAAAAATATTGTATAAAAACATTTTCAGAAAATTGGACCAAGGAGGGTGTTTTATAAATCTGGATCAATTTATAGGAACATCTAAAGAAATCAATCAATTGTATAATGAATGGTGGTATAATTATATAAATCAAAGCGGAATAAGAGAAGACGAAAAATTGGCATGGAATGAACGTAAAAAACTGGATAAAGAAAATACAATAAAAGAAACAATAAAATTATTGGAAGAAAGCGGATTTAAAGATGTGGAATGTATATATTCGTTTATGAAATTTGGAGTAATACTTGCAATTAAAAAATAAATGTAAAAGGGCGGGGGTACTGCGCATAACAGGTCTGTTTACGCTTCGCCGCCAGTAGGCGGCTCGGGGTTCCGTTCGCCTAGGTCAGTCGCTTCGCTCCTTCCCACGGCTCACTCCACCCACATTTTGTCGGCCCTG
>JAISGE010000170.1 GCA_031263265.1 Treponema sp. | reverse complement strand
ATAAAATGTGGGTGATAAAAAATAATTGTTTTTATACCATGTTCTGTACTAACAAGGTGTATTTTTTTCATAACATCATCAAGAGCAACAGAATAACTTACTATATCAGATACCATGTTGCTTTGTTGTGGACTGTCTTCCTCATCCTTTTCAGTAAAATGCTTATATTGGCTATAAAGCAACCGTAAATACGGTATTTTCTGTAAAAGAAACATAATGTTATTATTATAAGAAGGGATACGTTTTAAATTTTCTTTTATACTTTCTTCCAGTGCTTGTACGTTAAACTGTAATGAACCAATCTCTATGATTACATACTCATTAGGTTCATAAAATTCTATAGCTGTTTCAAAATTATTTACAATATGTGGAAAATCATGACCAGAAATACCAATATTATAAACATACTTTGTACTCAATAGTTTGTTTAATAATGCAGCGGTTGTTAATGCTTGTGGGACATTTGTTCCTTCCATCTGTGATGATCCCATGATTAATATATCAATTGGCTGTTTATTATAATCATCAATATTATTGTATCCTTCATTATTCATTTTCCCATATCCATAACCTTCTGTCATTTTACTATAATGCTTATTACTTTCCCAAATGTAATCCGTTGTACCTGTCTTTGAGGTAATATGAACAGGCAGATTATAATATATAAAACAGAATATATTTAACACCCCAAAAGCGGTAATTCCTGCCAAAATAAATCTCATTACATTCTTAAACTTCATTATAAGGCCTCCACCAATACAAGTAACCATTTTATCAGATATTATTTTTTTGTCAAGTACTTTCACTCCCAATGTCAAGATGCAATAGAAATGCCCCCTGACTCATGTGGCATTAGTATCTCCTCAACAAGAAAAATACATTCTTGCGGTCGCAATACATGACTACCGTACTTCACGGACTTAGCTAAGGGCTAGGGCGATAGCATCAATGAGTTCATCCGGGGTTGACGCTCCGGCAGCAAGTCCTATGGTAGGGTAGGCCCGAATCTCTGGAGGAATCTCTGAGGTCGCCTCTACCAGCCAGGCTTTTTTTCCTTGGGTCTGAGCAATGGCCAACAAGCGCCTGGTGTTAGCCGATTCCTTTCCTCCCACTACGAGCAAAGCATCCACTTGGGTACAGAGCTTGATTAAAGCCTGCTGCCGATCCCTCGTGGCCTTACAGATCGAATCAATTATTTCCAGATGAGGAAAATAGACTTGAATTGCCTGGGCAATACATTGATATTCATCAGGGGCAATCGTGGTTTGTCCTAGAAGCGCGGTTTTAGCACTCGGGGTCCTGTGGTAGAGGTTTTCTGCAGCTTCCTTTGCTTCTCCAGGATTAGCAATGACCAGACAAGCCGGAGCATAACCCTGGATGCCGATCACTTCCCCGTGGTGTTGTTCCCCTGCAAGAAATAGACAATATTCTGCAGCGACAAGGGAACGGGCCTGTATCTGGCTTTTTTTAACGATGGGGCAGGTAGCATCCACCAGACGGGCACCTCTGCACGCTAAGCTTGTTTCTATCTGAGGACTGATCCCATGCGCCCTAATGATCAATACAGGGGAGCTATCCTCCGGGTACTCAGTCTCATCCAGTACTTCCAAGCCCTGGCAGCGGAACTGTTCAAGCACCTGGGGATTATGGATCAGCGGACCCACCGTATATACTGGATGAACACCAGCAGCAGCCTTGAGCGCTTCTGTCGCCAGGCTTACTGCCCGGCGTACCCCCATACAATACCCCAGGACTTCAGCTTTAATGAGTCTCACCCCAGGATACCTTATGCCTTAGACGTTACAGCCGCCACTCCCATGAGCTTTTTCTTAGCCCGCTTTTCTGCGTGAATATTCCACAAATTAACAAACCCTGAAGCGATAAAAATGGTGGAATAAACCCCTGAAACCATACCAACCAAAAGGGCTAAGGCAAAATCCTTCATGGAACCGGTGGTAAAGATAAACAGGGACAATACCGCCAACATGGTCGTTATCGTAGTGATGATGGTACGACTGAGGGTCTCGGTTACAGCCCGGTTTAGAATATTCTCAAAGGTATCTTGTGGATATATGCGACTCGTTTCCCGAATCCGGTCAAAAATAACAATCGTATCGTTTATCGAATACCCCAGGATGGTCAAAATCGCCGCTATAGTACTCGTATTGAATTCCATTCGAGTCCAGATAACAAAAGCCACGATAATAAGCGCATCATGGGCTATGGCAAGAACCGCGCCAATGGCAAACTGAGGTTTAAATCGTATGGAGGCATAAATCATGATCAACAGCAGGGTCAAGAACATGAGTAAACCCGCCTGATCGGTTAATTGCTTGGAAAACCGGGAACCTACATAGTCGGCCCGGGTTACCGCTACTCCCCCGGCGCCGAACTGGGCTTCCAAGGTACTTATGATTTTTTCCGCGGAAATCCCTTCACCTCCCTGGATTTCCTGATCTTCCATACGGATCATGAACCGGCGCTCAGCGCTTGTTCCCAGAACCTGTACGGAAACCGTGCCTAAGGGCAACAGGCTTTCCCGGACATCTTCAATGGCAATAGGTTCTGCGTCTTGGGGAAGATAATGCACCACAAAGGGATCTGCTCCGAGCTGGGGATTACCTTGGGCGCTCTGCAGCAGCAGCCGGCTGGGAGTCGTACCCGGAGCCACCCTACTAGCATGAAGTCCTTCTATCCCAGAAAACCCGGCCATCAAGGAATCAATGGTTCCAAAGCTGCTAAAGGGAAACTCATGGGTCACCCCTTCAATCCCTGAACCGGAAACAACAATGTACAGATTATTCCGGTTAAAGGAAATCGACGCATTACCACGTCCGTCATAACTCAACCGAAACGCGGTAGGGGCAAACTGAATCTCCTGAATAAGCCCTGCCTGAAAATCAACGCCGAGATTAAATCCCCCTTTTATGACAAAGCCGATTAAGCCTCCTACGATCAAAATCCCTGATAAGACCGTAGCAGGTAGGAAATACTTAGAAAATGGAATGATCCGTTTCATTATTTTGTCCTCCAGCTCAAAGAAAGCCGCTTGACTCTCAGTACATCCGTATTAAAATCAAAGATGAGCCGGGAAACGAAGAGCGCGGTAAACACCGAGGAGAACACCCCGATGGCAAGGCTTACGGCAAAACCCTGGATCGGCCCGGATCCTAATTGGGACAGGAACACGGCGGCGATAAAGGTGGTGATGTTGGAGTCCATGATGGCCCAGAATGCCTTGTCGAATCCCGCGTCAATGGCAGCTTTGCGGCTCTTCCCCAAGCGCAGTTCCTCTTTCATTCGTTCAAAAATAATAACATTCGCATCCACCGCCATGCCGATGGTCAGGATAAACCCGGCAATACTCGGCAGGGTCAAGGTAAAATTAAACGCGGAAAGCACACTAAACATGAAATAAATGTTCAAGATTTGGGCGATCACCGCATTAATCCCCGCCCCCTTATAGTAGACAAGCATGAAGATCATCACCGCCACGAGGCCCCCGATCAGGGCATACAGACCTTGCCGTATGGTGTCTTCTCCCAAAGATGCACCGATGCTTTGCTGGTTAACCACTTCCAGTTCCACCGGCAACGCTGCAGTTCTGAGGGTAAGCGCGATATTATTTGCCTCATCTGCACTAAACCCGGTAAGCCGCACCGCATCCCGGATAGCGGTCTGGATAGTGGCCTGGGATTTCACCCGGTCATCAAGCACAATAGCCAGGGATTTTCCCACATTGGTAGAGGTGAGCTTATAGAAAATCTCCCCGCCCTCGGAATCCAGCATAAAGGTAACTTCCGGTTTACCGTCCAGGTTATTTCGTTCAACCAGGGCGCTGCGAATCCGGTTCCCATCTAGGCCCACTTCCCTTTTTACCGCGGTATAACCGGTAAATTCATCCAAGCCGTACCGATCCTTAGTGTAAACCCCCAGGATACGCACATCAGAAGGCACAATGGTAGGATCCAGGAGATTACCCTGACTATCAAAGGTTGTCGTAGGATGGGCTGCATAATAATTGTTAAAAGCTGCGGCTGCTTCGGTATCAACCAGATGGAATGCCAGCCCTCCTTTACCCATAATAATGGAATTGATCCGTTCAGGATCTGCAGTACCGGGAATTTCCACGTAGATACGGTCTGCCCCCTGGCGGCGGATCACAGGCTCAGTGAGGCCAAAACGGTCGATCCGGCTGTTAAGCACTTCCAATGCCCGGTTTACCGCGTCTTCCCGGTCGGTATCGTCTAAGTCCCGGCCAAGGCGCTCTTTCAGAGCATCCATATCAGCCTGTAATACAATACTAAGCCCCCCTGAAAGATCCAGCCCCAACTGAACCGCATTTTTCTGGAGATCCTTGAGCTTAAATATTTTTTCCCGGTAATTACTTTCAATCACCTCAAGGGCTTCACGCCTGCTGGAAAAAACAGAAAGCACTGCCCCCGCGTCCCATCGCGGAGGAGCAGGGAGTTTTGTATCTCGCTGGATATGCTTGGCAGTGGGAACCACCGAAGACAAGGCCACCGGTACTTCCCCGTCAGCCTGGGCTGCCTCGATAAGCTGTTGCAGATCCGCCTGAGCTGTCTGGGAAGAATAAATCTTAATCTGTTCCCGAGAACTCAATGCCTGGACCTTATCTTCCTTGGGTACCATATAGTACCAGCGTATGGTTGGATACAAGAAAATAAAACATATCACCACCGTTACCATAATGATGACAAACCGAATCAATTTACTCATAACTACGCTCCACTATCCTTTTTGATACGCCGGAATTGCACCAAGCCTGCTCATTTACGAAAAAGACTGAATTTTGGCTTTGATGCTTGTGCAGCTTCACCGGTCTTTTCTGCTTCTTCTTTCTTATCTTCCAGTTTTTCGGTCTTCTCTTCCTTTGCCACGGCTTCGACTCCGGAAATAGCGCTGCGGCTGAATTCAATCTTGGTATCATCGTCCACTTTCACGATGATCGAATTTTCCTTCACGCTCTGGATTACCCCATGAATACCCCCAATGGTGATGATCTTGTCTCCTTTTTTGAGGGCGCTCAACATCCGCTGGGTTTCTTTCTGCTTTTTGTTCTGGGGGCGAATAATAAGAAAGTAAAAAATAGCAATAATCATGGCAAAAGGGACGAGGGTAGAAATAAATGACCCTGTCCCTGCTCCTGCAGCCGCCGCATCAGGCGCTCCTAAGAGCAGTGAAAATGAATTCATAGGCATGGCTTCCTTTTAGTCCAAAAGATCTAGTCAAGATAGATCTTTTTAAAATCCCTGTTCTTTTAGAATCCTCTGTATCAAGAACATCTTGAAAGAACATGGTTTCCTAGATTAGCACAGAGGGATCAGGAATATCAAGTACCCGGCACAGGATAAAACCCCTAAGATCCCTTCGTCCTTTATGGTGAAGGGACATATCGTTTAAGGGTATTGGGCTTACCAGGGGTGGCCCCGCTGGTGGCGGTGATATACCAATCTTCTGCACGGTTGCTATCAGGAACGGTTTCGTCCCGGGAAATACTCCTGGTAACCGTGGTAGCTTTGGTGGGTATTGCATGTTCAGGGTTGGAGGAAGGGAGCCAGCCTTCTTGGAGGTTTACCATCTTGGCAGCCTCAGCCACGGTATCCTTGGCCCATGATACGTCGGGGTTTTCGCTGAGTAATACGCCCTCCAGTACCTGGTCGTCTTGATCCATGAAAAAGACCACATCGGTTTTTCTGAGCCGTTCCTTGGCATCAGGCACCCAAAAATCCCTGGATTCTGGGAAGGCTTCGGTACCCTTGGAGGCCCCCCGATCAGAACCGGTCTCGTTGATGAGCCCCTCTTCTAGACTGCGTAAATGGATGACCAGGTACTCCCCGGCGCCTACCTCTACCGGAGGGAATTCAAATACCGGCGTATCTCCATTACTGGCAATGAAGAGCCGCAAAGCCCCCAGGTTCCCTGGGCTTAGGGTTTTCAGTTCCACAAATTCCGCTTTTGGCTTGGCATACTCGGTACGCAGTTCGGTAATTATAAACAAGGGCAACCGGTCGTTCTTGGTTCTAAAGGGCATAAGTACGTTCAGGGTATTCCGCCGGGTATCTTCCACCACCATATTTACCATTACCCTTTCTCCTCCTGGGAGATCCTGGTTCACCCTGAGGTCCACCTGGGCGCCCTCCTGAATGGATATAATTTCCAGAGGGGGATCAAACTGAATGGATACTACCCTGACTGGAAGCGAAAATTGAAAGGATAGTTCTTGAGCGGAAACCGTTTTATATCCAAGAAATACCGGCGCTTCTGCACTGATTCCCAGAACCTGCTGAATAGCTGATTCCGAGGAACAGGAACACGCGCTAAAGAAGGCTAAACCCCCGATACTCCAGAGTATATACGCATATTTTTTCATCACATACCTCTAGGGGTATAAAGGCTTGGTTATAGGCATTGCTTTAATAGGGTTATGCGGAAACTTCAGTTTCCGCATACGTTCCGCTGCTAAAACAGGCTAAGCTAATGTCAAATTAGCATACTTTCATACAAACCATCGGCTTTTTTCCATTGAAGAACTGCTGGCCGATTATCCCTACATTGAACGGGAAGATATTATGCAGGCGATTCACTGGTGCCGATGTCCGGTACCGAACATCTTCTTGAACCGGTCGTCACTATCCTTGTCAAGTTCTCCGCGGACATTGAAAAGGGCGCTTTGGTGACCATTGATACCAAGCCTACCGGTCTAGTTGACGATCCCGCCGCGGCCAAAAAGGGGACAAGGCACTTGCGTTACCTACGGATCGTGAGTTTCTCGCGGATAAGATCGTTAATCATCTGTGTAAGACTTATGTGGGCCACCTTTGCCTGGGAGCGTATGTATTCGGCAACATCCTGATCCAATTCGTTCAACAATAGGGTGTTATGCGCAAAGCCGGGCTTTACCCTCTGTTTCAACAGGTTCGGCCCCGGCTCAAAAGTGTTTTTGGTGTAATACTCGTCCCAATGCTCACACTCGGCATCGGTCATTCCGGTTTTCGTTTCTATTTCTGTCATGGCGTTAGATCTCCCTCAAAAAAGCGGTAAAATTAGCTTCGGTAAGGCATCGCGTGAAACACATTTATGCTCTGTTCCCCGATTTCAGTATAGAGTATTTCAACCGGATTTGCCTTCAAATTGAAACCCAGCAGGAGATACACGTTTTCGCGGTCGCTGTACCGGCCCTTGTAACGGCAGGTATCAAAAGCACGGCGAATATCTGCTTCTTCAAGCCCATGCTTAAAGGCTGTATCACGAAAGATGAATTCCAGCTCCATGGGTCATTCTACCCCTTTTCCGGCATTTTGGAAATCCACTGCGCTACAGTACCACGGGGGATAAAAAATGCCAGGCCCCCGCTTACTCCCGCCGCCCCCTTATATGTCGGAGGGTAGTTCGCTTAAGGGCTTGATTTTATTCTTTCCGCACAATTCCGCTCCCTGTTCAAGGGAAATCTTTCCTTCACGAAATAGCCTGAGGGCTAAATCATAACGGATGATCTTAATCATGACATTCCTGTCCATGTTTGCGGCTTTAAGGAGATTTTCCGGTATTAGTATCGCAAGGGTTTCCATAAACCTAATGGTATTGCCAGCAATTCCGAATTCAACCGTCTGGGGCAATACCGGAGACCGTCAGGAACAGGTCATGCCAGTCTTCATGGAAGTAACGGGCGGTCTCGTAGCGTAATGCCCAGAAGAAATCGTCC
>JAISGE010000146.1 GCA_031263265.1 Treponema sp. | reverse complement strand
AGATACCGGCGTACGTCCCTTCGTTCCTGCCGCTAGCTGCACCGGGTTTGCAATACCCGCAGGATATATGCCCCAGTATTTCATAGCACGCGCTACTCGAAACAGGAACGGAGGGACGTGCGACGCTCCGCCATCAGTTTAAAAAAAGAAAAAAATTCGGCGTATTGGGATTGGGTTTGGGTGCTAGGCGAGTATTTGCCGTATGCCGGCTATGAGTTGTTCCTGTCGCTGCCGTTCATCGTTTTCCTTGAACAGCGGCTCCTTGGGCCATATCTCCCGGCATTTTGAAGCGGCAAAGCGCCGGATGGCTCCGCCTTCGTTCATTTCCTTCTCTACCGCGACCCGGAATTCTTCCAAGACCGCCCGGTAATACCCAATGAAACCGAAATCGCTGTCAAAGAGCATGCATTCAAGGATAAGGTAGAATACCTCAATCCGTTTTCTGAGCTCTTCAACTACTGATTCCGCGGTCTTTTCGGCCTTTGCCTTCTCTTGCACCGATGTATTCCCGCTAAAGGGGTTTTCTTGTTGTATAAAGGGATTTTCTTTTTTGGCAGTGCCCCTAGGGGTATCCTCTGCTTTTAAGGCGGCCGAGGCAAGGGCGTTAAAAGGCCTTGGCATAAAGAATCCTACTATATCTCTTACCCGACGCAGATTGTTCTGCACCTTTTCTCCAAAAGCATCTTTGGAGTCTGCCGAAGAAAACGGTCCCTTCTCACCAAAAACCTTTTCCACCTCTTTACTGACGCTGTTACTGACCACCCCATTCTGATAAATAATTGCCTTGTGTAGGATCCGGGCACGATCCGCGCCGCGGTCTTCACCACTGTGGAAAAGGTACTCTGCGGGGGCCTGGGCGACGGATTTTAAGAGTGCTGCAAAGCCATAACTCGTACTGCTTTCCACCGCATCATCGACTAAGATTTGTCCAAAAACAGGATTGGCTCTACGTTTCAAAAACTTGAGCAGCACCTCTTTCATACTATCGGGGCTCACCGCAGCCAGTCCTTTCTCAGCCTCAGGGGTTGCCGCGGCCACGGCTTTTTCCCATATAGAACGCACATGACCGAGAATGTTGCGGGATATATCCGCAGCTAATTCCTTGTAGATAGCATCCTTCAAGGCGCCTTGGGTTTTCTCATAATAATCCAGTTCCATCTTATCATGGTTTTTCAATGCGCTTGCCTGTCCGGTTAAATCCATCTCGTTAAAGGCTTCAAGGGTAACCGTGTCGAGAAAGCGCTGCTTCGATGCAGCGATAGTGCTGCGGATGCCTTTTAGGAAACCCTCACTCACCTCCGGCTTTTCATCCACATCCCGGATACTGGCATTTACGGTTTTAAGAATAGCGGTACGCAAACCCGCGGTATTCCGTTTCTGTAAATCCGAGGGATGCCACAACTCAGCAAAACGCTCCTGTTCCCGTGCAGAGAGATTGCACTCGGAGGTGGTGGAATTCTGATATGCCTCAATCAGGGTGCGTATCTTCTGTACCGTATGGTCGTGTTCTTCGATCAAGGCCTGCAAAGCTTTCTGTTCCAAAACCGGGAAATCATTTTCCAGAAACCGGTAGATGGCATCCCTGAATTCAGAGAAACCAGTAGTTCCCTCTGCCTGACCACGATAATTGCCTATTTTGTTGATAGCCTTTTCAAATTCATCGGGACTGTAAGGAAACGAAATATCTTGGCCTTCCCTCGTCTTATACAGTTCAGCCCGGGATGAACAAAAGAAAATACGGTTTTGGGGAACATTCTTTACGCAAAAATTATCATAGGCCATTCTATGACAATCACGGCCATGTTCAATCTTTTCAGCATCCGCTTGATTCAGGATAACAAAGAGCCTATCGGTCATCTTAATGGAACTGTCCGACTGCTGGGCCTTATCCCAGATTCGCTCTTCATTGCTGTTGAGGCTGGCGTTGTTGAAGGCGTTCTTCACCAAGACGATAACATCGGCCTTGCGTTCCACGCTGTTCCAGGTCATGTTTTCCGCACGGTTTCCCGGGGCGTCAATGCCCGGAAGATCATCTATGGCAAACTCCAGGTCTTTGCCTGCCAGGGGCATATAAATGTCCGCATGATCCACCGCGTAGGCGATGCCCTGTTCTTCCCCAGATTCTTTTGAACGCAGTGACAAATACTGGAACAGTTCGGTATTCAGATCCTTAATAGAATTAGTCACCGGTTGAATGATAAGTTCCGTCCGTCCAAGGTTTTGATTGATTTCAGGCCAAAACCTACTGAGCTGTTCCAAGTCTTTGAACGCAGGACATCCTTCTTTACCCTTCATTTTTTCCATCTCCCGTACATTGGTAGGGAGGGGAAACCCTATTTCATCTCTGCTTACGTCCAAGTCTTTGAACAGTCCGTCTAGGGTCTCATCAAAGGTTTTCCGGGAAGAGAACTTTACTTTCGCCTGATAGTTCATACCGTTTACGATGGTGCTGGTTGCCCAGGTGCAGCGTTTCGTATCCGAGGGCAATGCCTGCTTGCCCAGCCAGGCATTGACAAAGGTTGATTTCCCCTGTTTTTCAAGACCGATAACCGCGATGCTGCACGTTGGGGAGGAAACTCGCCCAAACCGCTGTTCTATTTTCTCGGTGAGGGTCTTGATCTCCTCCACCAGTTTTTCTTTGCCCAGTTCATCGGTGTCCACTTCCAAGTCCGGCAAGGACGACAGGCTACTGTTCAGTTGATACAACCTATCCCGCATTTTTCGCAAACGCTCTGCGTGATCCACTCGATATTCAAGGGATGCCATAGTCTATGTTCGCTCCTAGTTAATCGAAACCATCTTTAATTGATAGCAAAGAACGGTAAGCCAAGTCCATCGAGTTGCTTACTCGCAACAACACCAAGTACAACTATGGTTTTACCGGCTAATGACTGAAATGCCTCGCGCTTTTCTGAACCAGGCGATTCCTTGCGAAAATGAGACATATCATCAGGTTCCACGTATAAAACAACACGGCCTTCTGATATGGAATTATCCACAAGCGATTTGATACGGTTCAGTGTTTCATCTCCTTGACCAGGAAGCAGGAACCAAGGCAAATTATAAAACCCTTTCGCTTCTTCGGCTAAAAGTGTGAATGGGACACCAGGAAATTTGTTAGTAAATTGTGAACGATTTACCACCAGGAACAAATACTTTTTTGTTTGAATTGTAGATGTCATCAATCTAGATACCGGCTGATCTTGTGTTTTCCTAGTAGAAGATGTCGATTGTTCTTTTTGAGTAGGTGCAGGATGCTGATCTTCTGTTTGTCCGGTAGAAAAGGTCGCTTGCCTAGTTGTACGGTACAGATCGTGCTGTGATGATACTTTAGGGAGAACCGCTGGCTTTTCTAAAGGAGATGTAGACTCAGACGCTGAAGGAGTATGACCTAACTTAAATGTACTCGCCGAGGAATCTGATACCTCCTTAACACGATTCCTTGATTCAGCAGGTTTAGATTTTTTATCTAAGCCCAAAAATACTAAAATAGAACGCACTAATTTACGAAGTGAAAATTTACGCACCGTAGAACCCTCCGGATTATCCAGTAACCCATTCAGTATAAATGGATCTATTACCTGTAAGGCCAATATCCCTAGTAATCTCCTATCGAGACTTACCCTTATCGAAGTATCTTCTTTCACAAAGGCACACAGTTTCTCAAATGACCATGACTTGTCAATATAGCCAAACTCAACTGCTATATTATACAGTCTTTTGGCTTTATCTTCATCTGTCACGCCCTCTCTCCAAACAGTATTCTTGCAAGGCACTTAACGCTTCTGCTTGTGTAGTAATAACACGAGAACAATCATCAGCAGAAGCAACAATCGCCAGCTTATCCTGTTTCAAAACATCAAACTGTGCATCCAAGGTTTGTAGGATACGTGATTCGGTATCCGCTAATGATTTAGCGTACTCATCCATTGCATCAGCAGCAATAGTACCGATGGCCTTTCCCAAGGCATTCCAAAGCTCCCCTTCACCAAGCTCAAGGCCGCTTTCCCATTGTTTAACCATCTCCCCGGCGGATCGCAAAGATTCATGGTAATACTTTACCGTTTCTGTTATGTTTTTTTTTCTGTCCTCAATAACGGTTTTTGTAACCGTATCTGTAACGACTTCTTTAACATCGTCGTAGACCGTTTTCTTAACGTCATTATAAATGACTTTTTCAACATCATCATAAACCGTTTTCTCCACATTATCATAGACGGTTCGGTAGCGGTAATCTGTAGAACAAGAACCTCCTGCATCATAGCATTCTTGCCGTGCAACTTTATCAACTATTTTTCTCGGTACTTTTTCCCATACACTCTTGGGTATTTTCTCCCACACTACTCTCGGTTTCTTCTTCCATACCTCTCTTGGTATCTTTTCTTGTATTTCTTTGGGTATCTTTTCCCATACCTCCCGTGATTCTTGTTCAGTGAGTATGCTGCCTTCTTGTTCTTCATCAAGAGAAAACAGATTATCTGGTAATGTAACTTCACTGGTTTTCTGCATTTGTATGGGTATGAGCATACTTTCAAGCTGCACATTAGGTATCAGTTCTTTAATATCTCCAAAGAGCTGTACCATAGCTCCACTCAGAATTACTTTGGTTTTTTCTTCAAAGAAGCTTATTTGCTGCTGTAAAAGTAACTTGCTTCTATAGATAAGAAGTTCTTTAAGTCGTGGATAGAAAAACGAATAACAAATGTGTTTAAGGGATTTCATACACTCCAATTCATCAGTATGGCGCGATTTTTCAGACTCTTTACATTTAATGGTAAAACCATTTCGTGCATACTGTGCCATATAGCCTTTATTGACCAAATCGTTCACTATCCGTCTCACATCGTGGGCCAATTTCCGGGGTACGGCCTCGCCAAGCTGCTGTTCTAATGCATCCAAGTGGTCAGAATCACAGTCGCAGAGGGTATTATAAATCGGCGTCAAAACAGTCTCATATATATCAATACGGATTTTCCGCAGAATATCCTGCATTTCACCGAACTGCGTGGCATAGCGACTATTTTCGATGGCATGCAGATCCCGCTTTCTGCATGCTTCGATACTTTCATTGAAATCCCAGATGAATTGTGCCTTGAAGTCTTCTAATTTTTTTTTAATGTCCTGTGCAAGAACTTCTATCAAAGCTTTCTCTTTCTTGATCTCTTCTTCCGTGGAGAGCTGTAAAATAGCCAGAAGTCCTTTAAGCTGCCCGGAAAATGTTTCCAGCATATTGACGGTTTTGCCAATCGCTGGATTGATGATTATTGCGCCTATCTGCTCATCCAGTTTCATTTGCAATATCTTCCAAAATTCATACCCTCGGCTGTACTCATACACCCAGCCGAGAAGCTGCGGTACATCATTGGAATTCCACACGCCTTCCTTATCGATATTACGTTTAGTATGGGTATTAAACCAGGCATCTTTTTCTTCCGATTCATCTCTCATAGAAGCAATGATTTTAGCACAGTCTACAAAAAATTTACGCAGATGCTCTTTTGATTTTTCGATCTGCCCTTTAGCATAGAGCGGCTCTCGTTCTACCCCCCAAGCGGTTTGCAAGTGGTACAAAGGCAGGGCGCTCATGGGAATAATTAAAGGAGCTTCGTTCAGTTCTAACGCCGCCTGAATGTCTTTTCGTAATCCCTCTATACACTCTTCTAACGGATCATCATCGCTGTTGCGTTCATCAATGCGATTAAGGACGAAAACCAGAGCTTCTTTGTTTTTACAAACGCTTACAACCGTTTGCTTAATTTCCAACAGTAACTTTTTCCGTGTATCCGAATTTGTATCGCTGTAATTGAGCACCACCACCAAAAAAGACCCTGCCAGATATTTTTGGATAACCTGAAGATTGCGGCTGTCGGTAACATTTTTTAACCCGGGAAGGTCGTAGAATTCAAGCCCCAAGGAAGGAGGCATTTGGAACCGGGGAATACCGCCATTTTTGGGAGCCAGAGGCGCGGTAATTTCTATTTGCGGAGCCATTACCTCGGTGTTCTTTGCGTTTGCCTTCCAGTAACGTTCCATAATACCGGATTCCTTATCCCGTAAGGCCCTATAAATCTCATCATCGGACTGGACATCATACGAACCGGCTTTCCAAGCCATGTTGGCCGTTTCAAGGACCGTCATTGACAGGGTAGTATCGTTGCGGATCCGGACCACCCCGGCACTCATTTCACCCGCTTCTATCGGAGCTATGCGACGGCCCGAAAGCCCGTTTAACAGGGTTGACTTACCTGACGACGTGGTCCCTACGAAAGCGATCTTTAGGCAGGGATGGCATAATTCCTGGTAGGCTCTATTCAAACCGTCGATAAGATTTTGTAAGTCCAGCATTAAGCCGGTATTACCAAACCACAAGGTCTCCTGCATGGTTCTTGCGACTTCTTGCACGGTATCATGGACGTCCTTCACCCTTTGGGCTGCTGCTTCAATTTGATCGAATGCATTATCTTTCATTGATATACCTCCATAGGAACCGCTCGCACGGTTCTTCAAGCCTTGAACCTGACTAATCCAAACTCCCTATCAATTTCTTTGATCCTTTTGGTTCATGATGCCATACGTTACTCCTAAAATGTATAGCCCATTCTTTTTTGTTTGTCTAGGCATTATGCAAGAAATGTATCAAAATGAGGCTTTTTGAAAGTGCCCCTCCTGATCGAGTCTTACTACCTGGTGCCATAACTACTTCAAATGAAGAGCCTTAGAACGCTTTTTTTGTGATTTTTATTGGATAAAGAAAAAGGTGATAGCGTTGTTGTTATAAGATACCGGCGTACGTCCCTTCGTTCCTACCGCTAGCTGCACCGGGTTTGCAATACCCGCAGGATATATGCCCCGTATTTCATAGCACGCTTTGCTAGAAACAGGAACGGAGGGACGTACGACGCACCTCGAACGCCATCCGCTTAAAATAGGAATAGTATTCGGCGTATTGAGATTGGGTTTGAGTGCACGGCGCATACCGTGCGCTCATGCGGATCATCCGGCTCACGGCTTCGGCTAAATGCACGCTTTCCCCCAAGGCTACTGCGGCCACAGCCGCGTCTCCTGCCAGTTCACCATCCTGGATCTCAGGAATAAGCAGGGTACACCCTGTCAGATCCGCCTTGAGTTGGTTCCAACGGGGGTTTTTACCTTGACCCCCGGAAACCCGCATCTCCGTAACCAGAAAGCCCTGGCGGGCTAAACCTTCCAGCGCATCCCGCACTAAAAAGCCCATCGCGTCCAACACTGCCCGGCCAAGCCCCTGCCGACTCACGAGACCCTCCCCCAAGCTCAGAAAAGACCCGGATGCCTGGGGGAAGAACAAGGCTTCTGGTTCACTAAACCCCGACTGCGGGATAAGTTCTGCTACCAGTTCGGTATAAGGCCGTTCTGTTTGGCCGGTCAGGTTCCTGAACCACTCAAATAACCGGCCTGACCGGGGAATGATGCTGCTGATATTCAACAAGCCTTCACCCGGATGAGGCAAGACCCGGAAGTCCCCACCGGGGAGGGGGACGGAACTGCATACGTTGATACCTTCAGAGGTTCCCGCCCGATCACAGACCATACCTGCTTGTAAGACCCCCACTCCGATGATGGCCATGATAAAGTCCGGGCCTCCTGCCACAAGGGGAAGCCCCAGGGGAAGGCCAAACCGCGCGGCCCCGGTCTGGGAAACCCGGCCAATGATGCTGCCCAGCTTCACGAACGGGGGAAACAAGCGGATATCCACCCCCGCAGAATCACATTGGCCCTGATCCCAATAATAGGGTTTGTACGCTTCAGTAGGCAGGCACGTAACCATATCCGCACCAAGCCGGTGGGCAAGCCATTCTTGGGCAGAACAGACGCCCCGGGTTTTTTCGTAGTCTTGGGGCCGGTTCTGGGCAAAGCTGCACAGGTACGGGAGAAACAGGGATGGGGCGTTCTCCCCCATAGAGACCCGCGGCCCATACCAGTACAGAGGCGCTAAGGCTTCGCCTGACGCGGTAAACGGAACCAGGGTAGGGCCGTTTCCAGAGATACACAGCCCAGCCACAGACGTCTTGGCCTGAAAAGTAAGCCTGGTCCAGGCCCGGACCAAGGCTTGCTCCCAGTCCGCGGCAAGAATAGCCCCGGAAGCAAAATGCTCAAGGGGATAGGCTTCCCGAACCAGGGCTGTGGTATGGCCTTCCGTATCGATCAGTGCGGCTTTAAGGGAAGAAGAACCCAGATCAATACAGAGTATCTGGGGAATAGGGATGGTATGGGTATTCGGCATAGCTTAGAGTTCTGCAAAGAGCTTCACGATGATATCCCGGTTATCCAACAAGGAACTCAAGGAAAGGCCCTGGTGCAAGCGGCAAATGGTTTGGGCAAAGAGCTTGGTAATATTCACGTTGATATACCATTCCCGCTGCAAAACCGCTTCATGGTAGATGGCATTGGTACCGATGATGCGGTAAAAAAGCCCTTGTTTATAGGCCGCATCAAAATGGGAAACCGCGGTTCCTGAAAAGAGGGGAAGGCTTATAGCGGCTATCACCTTGCCAGCTCCTTGGTCTTTGAGGAACTGCATGGCTTTAAGGAGGGTTCCACCGGTTCCCAGCATATCATCAGCCATAAAAACGGTTTTGCCTTTGACATTGCCCAGGAGTTTCACCTCGGAGATGTTGTTTTCCAGGGCATCCTGGGAAACCCGGGAATAATCCCGCTCTTTATACAAGAGGGCCAGGGGCTTTTTGAGGGCGGTCGCGTAGAATTTATTCCGATCCACCGCACCCGTATCCGGGGAAACCACCACAAAATCATCGTTTAACTTAAGCCCCGGAAGTCCGGCCAGGGCACAGATGATCTGATAACTGGCGTGGAGATTCTCAAGCCGCAGGCAATTAAAGGAGTTACCAATCTCCCGGGAGTGAATGTCCAGGGTGATGATCCGGTTTACCCCCAAGGATTCGAGGATCTTCCCGACCCGGCTTGCGGTAAGCCCTTCCCGGCCTTTCTTCTTATGCTGCCGGGAATAGGGGTAAATAGGCATCACCAGCGTTACCTGACCGGCTCCGGCCTGTTTGACCGCGTCCACCGTAACAAAGGTGGTTATGAGGTGGTCATTAACCGAAAGAACCTGCCGGGTAACTCCCTCATTAAAAGGCACGGGGTAATGATTTTCCACATCCTGTACAATATAGGTATCTTTACCCCGAATGGATTCCAGGATCTCTGCTTTTACTTCCCCATTGGAAAACAGGCTAAACCGCGTGTTGGTCTTAAACTGCAGGGGCTGGAACGCATCGGCCTTCCCGTTTCGGTACTGTACCGGGGAGATTACTTCGTTGATGAAATTAATCCGGGCTGCTACCTCAGAAGCGTCTAGTTTATACCGTGCTGCTAATTCGGTAGTCATATCCTCAAAATTACTGAGGTACCCTTCTTGCAGATGAAGGATCACCTGATCCGCGAAAACCTCACCCCCAGGACAGGCTACTATGGCAAGATTTGCTGGGCTTGAATAGTTCATGGCTATCTTGGTGTACCATACCATCCATTAATTTTCAAGTATGGTGATTTCCACTCGCCGGTTCTGCTGCCTTCCTGCATCAGTACGGTTATCCGCTATGGGCCGTTCTGCTCCGTACCCGCGGACTACGACCCGTTCCGGGCTGCGGACCTTATGCCGGATGAGGTAATCCGCCACCGCAGCAGCCCGTTCCTGGGAAAGCTGCATCCGCCCGGCAGCTGAACCGGCCAAGGCAGTATGGCCTCCCACAAGGATATCCCGGTCTTGATAGCGCATCAGGATGGCCGCGACCGTGTCAAGCTTATCCTGTTCTTCGGAAACTAAGACCGCGGAATCCGGCTGGAATTGTATGTCTTCCAAGCTGATGGCTATCCCTTCATCGGTTACCCGTACCGAAATAGCCCCAATACCCAAACGGTTAATGTCATCGGCAATTTCTTCGGCAATTTTTTCCTTATCCATAGCCTGGGACTCTACAACCTCCGCTTCAGCCCGGCCTCGGTACTCGATAGTTACGCCGTTGGATAGGCTAAAGACCATACGGAATTGTTCTTGGTAGGCTGCGGGTTGACCCAAGGCCCTATCCCAGTAAACCACCTGATCCGAGGCCCCCAGGATCCGGATAGGATAGAGATTCCCAGAAACCGCTCCAGGCTCGGTAAAAATACGATAAGACACGGAAATCGCAGGATACTCCTTGCCCTGCCATTCCTGGTTTCCCAGAAAGGTATAGTGCGCCATAAAAGGAATCCGGTACGGTTCCTGGATGCCGAAATTCGCCCGGAAATCATGCATCTCGTATGCTTCTGTAGACCAGGTATCCCCTGGTTGCAGATCCCGCTCTGGAAAGACCGGCACATTCCTGACCACCGGCATAAAATACTGCTGGTCTATGGTGATATATCCCTGCGGATCTCGGCCAAACTCCGAGTTATACTCTAAATCCCATTGGAAGCTCCGGTTTTCATCGGTTCCTACTCCCCGTTCTGCGGTTTGGAAGACTACCCGGTGCTGGGCAATCCCATTTTGTATACCGCGTACTTCCCCAACGATCCGGTTCACGATCTCAGACTGATGACTGAGCCGTCGGTTTACATACACTTCTTCATTGACCTGTGAAATAATCCGGTACTTATCGCTGGTTTGTGATTTATAGAAAAATGTCTCTGCTCCAAGCCCAGCAGGACTCCACAGCAGCACCAAGACCAGCATATTCCATACGTTACTTTTTGGCATATATACCTCTATACCTAGGCTATCGGTCATATCAGCATATCCCATAAGCTCTGCGGCCCCTGCGGGGAGCGAGGTGGGTACGGCGTGGGTTGGGGATGCGGCGTACGTCCCTGCGTTCCTGTTGCTTGATACGCCAGGGCTTATAATCGCCAATATTGACACAAAATGCGGTTTTTGTTAGACTACATACACGAGGCCTTTTCAAAGGCGATTTTTTGAAGGGGACTCAAATACAGGTGATTATGGAGAAAAAGAGGAGCGTTTTCAATGGCTGTACCTAGATTTAAAACGTCTAAGGCGAGGACTCGTCGCCGACAATCGATTAATATGAAGCTTACCGCCCCTACCCTGGTTGCGTGTAGTAGCTGTGGAAACATGGTCTTACTGCACCGGGTATGTCCAAAATGTGGCTTTTATCGGGGAAAGCAGGTTATCCTTCCAGAATCGAAAGTATAAACAAGGTTTTGGCACCATCCTGTAGGGGTGGGCCAGTGGTTCCTAAAACAAAAACCATTATTTTTATGGAGCAGAAGAGGGATATTTTAGATGGATCCATTGTTTGATAAGATAAAAGCGCTAATTGCGGAAAAACTGGAGATTGATGCAGAGAAGATCACTATGGATGCTTCCTTCCGTCAAGATCTGGGGGCAGATAGTCTCGATACCTATGAGTTGGTTTATGCCATCGAAGAACTCATGGGTATTCAGATCCCCGATGAAAAGGCCAATGAATTTGAAACGGTCAGGGATGCCTACGATTTTATTAAATCCCAGCAGCAGTAGCTCTTGGTGATTCCAAGACCAGGTACCTGGCTCTTGGAATCCTGTGCAGCGTCCATTTTTTCCGGTTTAAGGCTTATGGACTTGGTTTGTGTGAAAATAAGCGAAAATGATGGCAAGTATGACGAGCCAATTCCAGGGTGAATCACTACTTCAGTCCTATGGTTTGGTTCGACAAGAACTTCCTGAAGTAGATCCAGGAAGAAGAAAGGTATTGACCGCATTTCAGAATGTTCTGTTGAGCAAGTTCAAAATCAGCAAGTTCAAAAATCTGGGGCTTTTAAATCTCGCCTTAATCCATCGCTCGGTTTCCAATGAAGTGGGTTATAAACATAACAATGAACGGCTTGAGTTTCTCGGTGATGCCATTTTAGGCGCGGTAACCGCATCCTTACTGTATGAAAAATTAAGCGATAAAACTGAAGGTGACTTGGCAAAGATCAAGTCTGTGGTAGTTTCCGAGGATACCCTTTCCGGGATTGCCCGGGAATTGCAGATCGATACCCTCCTTTTATTGGGCCATGGGGAAGACCTTTCTGGGGGAAGAACCAAAAAGGCAATCCTAGCAGATGCCTTGGAAGCCCTGATCGGCGCCTTGTACCTTGATGCAGGGTATAAGGTGGCTTATACCTTTGTAAGCGGTCTTATGCTCCCTGAAATAAACCGGGTTTTGGATAACCGGCACTATCTGGACTATAAATCGCTTTTACAAGAATTGACCCAGCATGTATATAAAACCTGTCCGGTTTACCGCCTGTTAAAGCGTTCAGGCCCTGATCATGATCGATTCTTTTGGATGGAAGTGTCGGTCAAGGGACAGGTTTTTGGACCAGGGACTGGACGAAACAAAAAAAACGCGGAACAGGAAGCCGCCAAGATTGCCTATGAGCATCTTATTAATCCTGAACCCCAAGGCAAGGATAGCTCAATCCTTTAGCCCCGTGAATCTGTTCCCAGAACTGCTTACATCATGGCTAAAAAGGGGATGCCCGTCAAATACAGGGCGTCCTGAAGCACCCGGACCACCCCTTGGGAAAGACCAATCCGGGTGGCTGCTAGGTCAGGTGCGGCATTCAGAATAGGGCAATCGTGATAGAAACGGCTGAAGGCTTTAGCAAGTTCGTAGAGATAAGTCGCCAGCAAGGAAGGATCCATCCGTTCCGCGGCTTCGGCCACGACCTCGGGATACTCGCCCAAGGTCTTAAGGAGTTCCCATTCAGCATCCTCAACAAGCAATTCCGGTCTTAAGGTTCCGGTTTCTTCCCCCGCGTGCTTCCGCTGCTCCTGTTTATGAAGTAACGAAGAAATTCTGGCTCCCATGTACTGTAAGTAGGGTCCGGTATTACCGTTAAAAGCCAGAGATTCCTGAGGCTTAAAGAGCATATCCTTTACCGGAGATACTTGGAGCAGGTAATAGTGCAACGCTCCAAGCGCGATCTTTTCCGCGGTGGCCTCAGGGTCTCCCAGGGCTTCCTCCCGTTCCTTGTCCCGGATTTCCTTGAGGGCCAGGGATTTGAGGCGGTCTAACAAATCATCGGCGTCTACCACCGTGCCTTCCCGGCTCTTCATCTTACCCTCAGGAAGATGTACCATGCCGTAAGAAAGATGGAAACAGTTTTTTGCCCACTCAAACCGGAGTTTTTCCAGGATACTAAACAGGACCTTGAAATGGTACTGCTGTTCCGAACCCACCACATAGACCAGGCGATCAAACGGCCAGTCCTGATACCGGAAAATCGCGGTACCGATGTCTTGGGTGATATACAGCGAGGTACCGTCTTTACGGAGGAGCACTTTCTTGTCCAGTTGCTCTGCGCTCAGATCCACCCAGACTGCCCCATCAGCTTCCTTATAGAAAAGGCCCTGTTCCAATCCATTGAGCACCTCGGCTTTTCCCTTTAGATAGGTTTGACTTTCAAAGTAAAACTGGTCAAAGGATATCCCGGTACGTTGGTAGGTTTCCTTGATACCTTCAACGGCCCATGCGTTCATCCTGGTCCACAGTGCCACGGTCTCCTGATCACCTGCCTCCCATTGGCGGAGCAGTGCCTGGGCACGGACCTCTGCCTGGGGATCCTCACGGCTCATCTGGTGGAATCTAACGTACCAGTCTCCTACAAAATGATCGCTTTTAATCCCTTCGGATGCAGGGGTTTGACCCTTCCCCGCTTCTTTATAGGCGAGCATGGACTTGCAGATATGCACACCCCGGTCGTTGATGATACAGACCTTCCGTACCTCAGCCCCGCAGGCCATGAGGATCCGGGAAATACTCTCTCCCAGTATGTCGTTGCGGAGATGCCCTAAATGGAGCGGCTTATTGGTATTAGGGCTTGAAAATTCCACCATGATTCGGGAACCCTTGAGGGTTTCGGGTCTGCCGTAAGGATGGGTTTCATCCAAAAGAAGCGCAAACAGGGCTTGGGCAAACCTTCCCCGATGGAGGCGTACATTCACGTAAGGGCCTTCTGCACTATAGCGGTCTCCTGGTTCAGTTGTTCCCTGAACATCCAGGACACTCACTACTGCTTGGGCTATGTTGCTCGGGCTTTTCCTGAGCAGTTTAGCAAAGGGAAACAGGGGAAAACCCAGATCCCCCAGTTCCGGTTGCGGGGGAACTTCAGCGATCACCTGGGATGGATCAATAGACCCTTGCGCTGATTCTGGCAAGAGGGTGTTTAAAGCCGCGGCAATCCGGGCTTTCCAAGATTCTTTATACGTAAGCATGGTAGTTCCTTAAAAACGGATTTTTCTCTCGTGAGGATGCAAGACCCCTACCAGGGCCGCCATAGCGGTATAGGAGGGGCCTTCCCGGCGGAAGGATCCCAGCCGTTCGTCCATGAAGGTACAGTCCTGGCATAAGGCAATATGCCGTACCCCCGCATTAACTAAGAGCCGGGCATTGGCTGCTTGGAGATCCAGGGCAGATCCTTTGACCACTGGCCCCAAAGGATACGCGCCATCAGGGCCGCCAAACTCCTGTTCAAAGCCCTGAACCCGTGCTTCTTCAACCTGGTAACAACAGGAACCAATGCAGGGGCCGAGCACTGCAGCCACTGCTTCAGGCCGGGTATGCCAGCGGGCTTCCATGAGTTGGAGGGCCTTGATCACAATACCCGTTCCCTTCCACCCGGAATGGACCAAGCCAAAACCGCGGCTTTCAGTATCGTATAAATACACCGGCAGACAATCCGCCACGGTTACAACAAGATAAGACCTGGGATCCTGGATTATCATACCATCTGCGAAAGGCCCTTCATGGGGGCTTTCCGGTTCAAGCGCGAGGACCTCCCGGGAATGAACCTGGGTACAGGTGAAAACTTGCCCTGGATCTACCCCCAAGGATGTATACCAGCGATGCCGATGCAGCGTAGCTGCAGGGACCTTAAAGCTCATCGTACCGGCGCTTCGAGAAGAAATCGCACAAGCAATACTGCTGTTTTCCCCCTGGGGTGCAAGGGCTTCTCCATCCATAATAAAGGAGAACCACGCTGTGGTTTCTTCTTGAAAGACCAGATGAAAAGGATAGATATGGAATTCCCGGTCTCTAGTCCCAAGCCCGGTAAAATCCCGGTTATGGTTATAGGGAGGTGTTATCCAGTTCGGTAACATCTATATCCACCAAGATGTGCAGGGTCTGCTGCAATTTCTGTATGACCTCAACGACATCCGTAATAAAAGCAGCTCCCTTTTGTCCTGATAAGGATTGGGTGCGCTGCTCCTCTTTTTTCCCCGAAGGGCCTCCCCCGGGTTGGCTATTCCGTTCCATGAAACGGGACATGTTTACCAGGGTGGTATATTTTCCGTCCCGATCTTTATGAATGATCGCCTCTAAAATAGTAAGAAGTCCTTCAATAGAGGATTTTGTCCGGACGATAATTTCTTCCGCCTCAGCGGAAGCCTCTTCAACGGCTACTTGCATTTTTCGCCGTTTTACCGAGATCGATGCCTCTGCACTTCCTTGCGTGTACCGCTTCCCATAGGCTCCTGATGCGGAAAGATTATAATCAAATCGCTCGATATCCTCTTCAAGCTTAATGATATTGTTATAATATCCGGTAAAGGTAGTACGGTGTTCCCGGTTTTGAAAATCCCCGTTGAGCAGAATATCCCGCAGTACCCCATTAATTTCGGTTATAAACACAACGGAGTAAAAAGTCTTTAAAAAAGAAAGGCTAAAAATACCATATACGGGCATACCATCAGGGTTGGATTCAGATTCGACATATTCGAGGATCTGCAACGGTTTCCCCCCTAGAAAGTAGGTGAAAGATTCAAAGAGCTTCTTCCGCTGGCGCTCTAGCTTGAAGATCGTAAATTGTTCCTCAATGTGCTCCTTCCAATAGTCATGGAATGCCATAAACCAGTCCTCGCCGCCGGATATTACCTCTGGTTCCAGGCGTACATCCTGGCTTGCACAACGGAGTATGAGGGTAAGGGGAATCTGCCGGTTAAATGCCCGGATGGATGTCAGGGCATCTTCAGCTTTTGCCAGAATATTCTGAAGTTCAACCGCATCATATTCCTGCTCATTGAGGATAAACGCAAACATGGATTCTATCAGCGCCATAGAGGGCGGATATTTAAAGGAATATAAGATATTATTTAAAGTACATAACTGGTCCTTTACTACCCTGACAGAACAGACTGAACCTTGCAGGGAAGGTTCAAATTCAAAGGTGAGCAAGAGTCTATCGTATAGAAAACCCGCCAATTCCTTGAGGCAGTATAACGACCGGACATTATCATACATGGCCTGCCGATGTTCGTCGGTAATGGTAACCAGGGCTTCCTCCAGCTCGTGAATAGCCAGTTGCTGCCATTCCATTTCAGTGGAATCAGGGTACTTTTCGCTGATCCGCTGGGGAGCTGTTTCAGTTTGTATCCGGGAGTGTATATCTTCCATTTCAAGGGATGCAAGGAAAGCATAGAAAGCACCCTTATCCCGCTGTACGCTGGAATCCAAAGCAGTATAAAAAAAACGGGCTCCATCTTTTAAGTCCGTCAGCGCTTTATGAAAAAGGGGAAGCAGCAAATTCCGTTTATAGTCATAGGTTCCTGGAAACCGGCTGCCTATTTCCCTGCCTAATTTGGACATCCGGTTTTCCTGGAATGCCTTCTCTGGCGTAGTGGTCTTAAATAAACTGAGGATAAAAAACCATATATACCGATACCAAGGCAGGCGGGTAAATTGGGTTTCAACCGATACAGGCGTGTCTGTGGCACGATCCTGGTGGCTATCCTCATACAAAGGCTCTTGTGAAAAGGTATATTTATCTGAAATACTCGCCAGAAGAGTGTTTCGTTCCTCCGCCGACATTTGAGATACCAGATTATGGAACGTTCTGTCTTCTTCCATAATTAGAACTATACCTTGCTAAGCAATAGAAATCAACGGGGTTTCCCCATATTAATTCAGCTTATCTTGCGCAAACTGTCTATCTGTAGTATCATACGATTATAATTGCTCATTCATGTATCATGGGTGAGGAAGAAGGTGCGACTACCGCAACCAACAATAGAAATAAAAGAGCAGAATGAAGTATATCGGCCAGTACAGGTACCATGAAGTATCGGTAAAACTATGTATTATCGATCATAGTACAGAAACAATTTGAGTAACGGAGGCAATGCGTAATGGCAAAGCAAAAACAGGTTTTTTTCTTCGGTGAAGGAAAAGCTGAAGGTGACGCCGGGATGCGGGATATCCTGGGCGGCAAGGGCGCAAATTTGGCGGAGATGACCAACCTAGGAATTCCCGTACCACCGGGGTTTACGATTTCTACGGAAGTCTGTGCAGCGTATTACGAAAACAAACAACGCTATCCTGAGGGGCTTGAAGCGGATGTGTTAAAGAAACTCAAGAAACTGGAAAAAGTGATGGGAAAACAACTGGGAAATCCTGTGGATCCGCTTCTGGTTTCGGTCCGTTCTGGTGCTCCGGTTTCCATGCCGGGGATGATGGATACGATTCTCAATTTGGGGATCAACGATCAGGCGGTCTATGGATTAGCACAAAAGGCAGGTAATCCCCGGTTTGCCTGGGATGCGTATCGCCGGTTTATTCAGATGTACGGGGATGTGGTCATGCACGTGCCTAGTGAGGCTTTTGAGAAAGCCATCACCGCTATAAAACAATCCCGGCAAGTGCAATTGGATACGGAATTAGACGAAAAGGATCTAGAAGAACTGGTAAGTCAGTATAAAAAAATCGTTAAAAAATATACCAATGCCGAATTTCCCCAAAATCCTCTAGAACAACTCTGGGGTGCCATCAACGCAGTGTTTGGTTCCTGGATGAACGAGCGGGCTATTAAATACCGGCAACTCAATGGGATTAAAAATATCAAGGGGACTGCGGTCAATGTGCAATCCATGGTCTTCGGTAATTTCGGCAATGATTCGGGAACCGGGGTATGTTTCAGCCGGGATCCTTCCACGGGCGAAAATGTCTTTTATGGGGAATATCTTATGAATGCCCAGGGAGAAGATGTGGTGGCCGGTATCAGGACTCCGGAGAAGCTTGCTGCCTTGGAACAGGAAAATAAACCGATCTACGATCAGCTGGTGAAAATCAAGAACCGGCTAGAAAAGCATTTCCGGGATATGCAGGATATGGAATTCACGGTTCAGCAGGGAAAACTCTTTTTGCTCCAAACCCGGAACGGTAAACGGAGCGGTGCGGCAGCGGTTAAATCAGCCCTGGACATGGTGGCGGAAAAACTCATCGACAAGAAGACCGCTATTTTCCGGGTAAGTTCGGAACACCTGGATCAACTCCTCCATCCCATGATCGATAAAGAAGCCCTGAAAAGCGCGGTCTCCTTGACGCGGGGACTTAATGCGTCTCCAGGCGCAGCCTCTGGGAAGATCGTCTTTTCTGCCCAGGATGCCGAAGCGTGGCATGCTCGGGGAGAACAGGTACTCCTGGTTCGGCAGGATACCAGCCCCGAAGACATCGGAGGCATGGTGGTTTCCGAGGGGATCCTCACCTCTACCGGCGGCATGACCAGCCACGCGGCCGTGGTTGCCCGGGGCATGGGAACTCCCTGTGTGGCAGGGGCCAAAGGGGTGTCTGTGGAAGGTAAAGAGGTGGTGATAGGGAATACCCGGTTCTCAGAAGGGGACTGGATTACCATTAATGGTTCCACAGGAGAGGTCTATGCAGGACAACTCCCCCTGGTTGAGCCAAATATGACTCCAGATATGCAGACCTTCCTCAAATGGTGTGACGAAATCCGCACTGCCTCGGCACGGGGAAAGATCAAGGGCTTTGAAGTCAGGACCAATGCGGACCTGCCTGAAGATGCCCAGCGGGCCTTTGAGTTTGGCGCCCAAGGGGTAGGCTTGTGCCGGACTGAACACATGTTCTTTGAAAAGGACAAGCTCATTCACTTCCGTTCCATGATTGTGGCGGATACTCCCGAAGAACGGCAAGAAGCCTTGAAACAGATCCTGCCGCTCCAGCGTAAGGATTTCGTGGGTATCTTTAAAGCCATGGAAGGCAGACCCGTAACCATCCGGCTTTTGGATCCACCGCTCCACGAATTCGTTCCTCATACTGAAGAAGAGACTAACGAACTCGCGGAATTTCTCGGGGTAAATGTAAAGGATTTAGAGCCTAAAATTGAAAGGCTCAAGGAGGCAAATCCTATGCTCGGTCACCGGGGCTGCCGTTTGGCGGTAAGTTACCCGGAAATTTACGATATGCAGGTTGAGGCCATTGCCCTTGCGGCGGTGGATTGCATCAATGACCATATCCCCCTTGCCCCGGAGATCATGATCCCTATTGTTTGTGATGAGAAAGAATTGGCCTTGATCCGTCCTCGGTCAGAGCAGATTATCAAGACGGTCTTTGCTAAAGCAGGAGTGGAACTCCCCATAAAAATCGGGACTATGATCGAGGTTCCCCGGGCAGCGCTCCGGGCGGATAAGATCGCCAAATATGCGGATTTCTTTAGCTTTGGTACCAATGATCTGACCCAGATGACCTTTGCCTTTAGCCGGGATGATGCGGCTTCTTTCCTGCCCGACTATCTTGAAAAGTCGATACTGCCAGAAGATCCCTTCAAAACCATTGATGAAGCCGGGGTGGGGGTCCTCATTAACGGCGCAGTGGAAAAAGGCCGGGCGGTCAATGAACATCTTAAGATCGGGATCTGCGGTGAACATGGCGGCGATGCGGCAACCATTGATTTCTGCTATCGTTCAGGCTTGAGTTATGTGTCTTGTTCTCCTTACCGGGTGCCCCTGGCCCGGCTTGCAGGAGCCCAAGCAGTACTCAGAAATGCAGGAAAAGAAAAAGAGGAAAAAGCGGTCAAGAGAAGCCGTGGCAGGCCGCCTAAGGTTGCGGTAGCGGAGAAGCCTGTTAAGGCAAGCGCGAGCCGGTCTCCCAAGCGCGGGAAAACCCCGGTAGAACCGGTGAAATCCGGTAGAAAACCCCGAAAGTAAGCGCACTCCACAAGAAACGCCGAGCAGCCTGGTGCA
>JAISGE010000080.1 GCA_031263265.1 Treponema sp. | reverse complement strand
TATAATTTTCCTGCACCAAATTTTTTTTTGCAAATACCCCCCCCCCCCCCCCCCCATCATATATCGCAGGGCCTCCGGCGTCCATTACGGTTGTCGGATTCGATCCCCTCCGGTTTTCTTTTGGTTTCCTGTATCCATATTCCATGCTTTGGAATATGCCCTCTTATCTTTCATCCTTTCTAAAAAGTAAATGCAGGATCACTGGTATGAAGGAGCGAACTGGCGTGAGCGGTTCTGTTGTCCAGTAAAGGCGTACATGCACATGAAACTGGCTGGCTCATAATTCTGATAATTCCTCTGTTCTTGGAAGAAAAGTATTTTTATAGAAGACCTGACATATAGGAGTACCTAATGAATACCTTGTTTTTCAAATATGCCTTGGAAATTGAACGAACCCGGTCCATTACCAAAGCCGCGGACAACCTGTATATGGCTCAACCGAACCTAAGCAAAGCCATCAAGGAACTTGAGGATACGATGAGGTTTCCCATCTTCGAACGGAGTTCTCGAGGAGTCATCCCAACCCGGAAGGGCCTTGAGTTTTTGTCCTATGCCCGGGCCATTCAGAAATTGCTTGAACAACTGGATACGATAGCAGACTTGGATATGAGCCGACAGCAAAATCTCAGCGTTTCCATACCCCGAGGGACTTATATCGCTGCCGCGTTTACCCAGTTTGCCACGGAACTGGACTTTGAAAAAGAAATAAACATCCATATCCAGGAAACCAATTCTATGCAGACCATCACCGACCTTGTGGAGAACCGGTTTAAGTTCGGTATTATCCGCCTTCAAAGCAAGTACGAAAACTATTTTCTTGACTACCTTTCTGATAAAGGACTGGATCATGAGCATATCTGGGAATTTGAATACCTGGTCCTCATATCGAGAAACCATCATCTGGCGGAAGCTGATGAAGTGCTCTATAACGAACTCAGCCGGTTTATCGAAGTCGTCCACGGGGATACGGCGGTTCCCTATTTAGGGACCTTGGAAACCCGGCGAGCCGAAGGTCAGCCCATCCGGAAACGGATCTACCTCTATGAACGGAGTAACCAGTTTGATTTGCTGAGTACCCTCCCGCTCACCTATATGTGGGTATCCCCGATTCCCGATCGGGTCTTGGAACAGTACCACCTGGTACAGCGGCGCTGTGTGCTCGCAAATAACCAATTCAAGGATGTGCTCATTTATCCTCATGGGTATACCTTTTCCACGCTGGACAAGCAATTCATTAATAAGATCTATACATCCAAGAATGAAGTGGCTTTCCGGCAATTTACCTAAGAAAGCAAGGCTTTCCTAAAACCTGCAAGGATGCTCTTGAACCCTGCCTAAGAAAAAGATAAGGTAGACTATACTCATACTATGGAGGTTCCTCTATGATAATTAGTCGTGTTATGAGCAAAAATCCGGTTTTTGTACACCCCGATATTTCGGTACACGATGCCCGCTCCCTCATGGATAAGGAAAAAATAGGCCGGCTGCCTGTGCTGGATAAGAATCAGCGGCTGGTGGGCATCGTAACCCGCAAGGATCTGCTGAGGGCAGGTCCTTCCCTGGCCACGAGCCTTGATATATATGAGATAAGTTATCTGCTTTCCAAGCTCAAGGTTGAAAAGATCATGGTAAAGCAGGTTATCACCGTAACAGAAAACGAGGTGGTGGAGGAAGCCGCGCGGATCATGACGGATAAGGACATAAGCTGCCTTCCGGTGATGCGGGGATCTCTCCTCGTGGGCATTATCACCGGAACCGATCTCCTCCAGGTGTTTATCCATGCCTTTGGCGCCCGGCATCCGGGAGTGCGGATTACCCTGTCCATGAGCGAGCGGCCAGGTCAGTTGGCGAAATTAGCCGGGGCCATCGCGGAAGGGGGAGGCAACATCGTGTCTTTTGTTTCGTCTGAAGGGGATGACCTCTCACGCAGGAGAGGAACTTGTAAAATCTCCGGTATGAGCCGGGCAGCGGTTGAAGCCATTGTCAAAACGATTCCTGAAGCGGAATTGGAAGATATAAGGGAAACATGAGGTCCTCCAGGGTCTTGTCTACATACTACCTAAAGAAATGTTTTTTTTAACCGATTAAATAGTAAGATAAGGAGATTGAGGTGGCCCCACTCGGAAAATCACGGGTTCTTGGCAAGATAATCGTACTCTTATTGCTCATCGTCGTGCTTGCGGGTGGAGGACTAGTGTGGTTCGATTATCTCAATGTTGTAGATGCTAAGACCCTTTTATCCCCCCTCTACCGTTTCATGGGCCGGGAAGGCCGGAGTACCGGTACGCTTGAGGATACTGAATTGCTTTCCCTGGATGCGGAACGGCTTGCCATACGCCTGGAAGCCTTGGAACTGCGAAGCCTTGAGCTAGAAAAACAGGAACAGGATCTTCAGAGCCGTCGGGGTGAAATAGAACAGATGGCCCAGGCATTGGAAGAGCGGCAGAAAGCCTTGGATGAACGGGAGAATTCTTTCAGCGCCCTTGTGCAAGCCGCGGAAACGAAAAGCAACAATGTCGAACAGGTTGCCCGGTACTTGACCGGTATGCCTCCCCAGCAAGCAGTAGGTATCATTGTCGAGATGGAAGATCAGGATGCTATTGATGTATTCAGGAAGGCTGAAGAACTGGCCCAGGCAGAAGGAACCGCTTCCATTGTCTCTTATTGGATGTCCCTCCTTCCTGCGGAACGAGCTGCAGAGTTACAGCGAAAGATGGTGGGGAGACCTGCTACGCTTAACTAGCTGAGGAGTGCTAGGAGCTTGGTGAGATAGTGCATGGTTTGGCAGCAATACAAACATGCTCGAAGTTTGATAAATTCCGGGCATATATTAAGGAGGCGGGGTGATGATGCAGGTATCTTCCCAGACAGATAGTTCGGGTAGTTCTGTTAAGGGTATGAGCGAAATGGATCAGCGTGGAGAATCCCAATCAATTAACGCCAAGCAGGTTCAAGGAAAGTCCCTTAAACAGGGCAAACTCGGGGTCTTTGGTCGAATCCTTGAGGGATTGGTTCGGAACACGCAAGGAGGAACCGGTTCCAAACTGGCTGTTTTGGGGAAAGCGGATGGGCAGATCTCAGAAGAAACCCTTACCGATGAAGCGCTGAAGAATTCCGGTAAGAAAAATCAGAAAAAAAAGGCCATCCTCTCAAGCGGAGTAAGCCAGGAAGGGAGTAAACTCCATGCTGACAGCTTACAGGCTCGCAAGCGGCCAGGGAATGATAAAACGGATCTGGGAGCGTTGTTGGCGGTTCAGGGAGAACAGGGTCGTGAACCGCTGGTTTCTCAGGTATCGTTGCAGCAAAAAGACCGCCTTGCGGCAAACAAGACCCATCTTTCCTCGGGCCCAGGTTCCCGGAAAGAAACCGGTTCCCCGGCTCTGCTGGTACAGGCCACGGTCCAGGAACCAGGTTCCACAGGGAGTAGTTCTAAGCTCAAGACCGATAGCCGGGAAACCCCGGAGCGTGCTGGTTCTGAAAAAGCAGACGCTCGTAGGCTCTCTCGAATAAGTCAGCCGATACGGCCAGAGGATCAGCTTAGGGTTTCTCCGGTTCTTCGGCAGCAGGTAGGGGCTAATGAAGAAGCTGCCCAGAAGGGTCTCAAGACTTTGGATTCCAAGACCCGGGATAAACGCCGGGACCGGATTGAGCTTCAGGATCTTCGTTTCCGGGAAGGGGCTGCTTCGGGGTCTCTGGCTTCGGGAGATGCAAAACCAGGGGTAGAAACCAAGACCCTAGAACTTACCGTTGAACTCCATGCTGATACCCAAGATAGAGAACCTGCACTCAATTCCCGAGAGTCCTCTGGCACCCGCAGTTTCGAGGATCTCCTTGCTAGGGAACTCTCCCAAAATCTCAACGAATCTATTGTCCGGCAAGCCCAGGTCCTGTTGCGGGATGGGGGCGAAGGAACGATACGGCTCTTCCTCAGACCGGAAACTTTGGGAAATGTAAAGGTACATCTTGAATTGGCCGACAAGAAGATAATAGGGCATATCATCGTAGAAAGTAATGAAGCGCTCCGGGCATTTGAACGGGAAATTCATTCTTTAGAACAGGCATTTAAAGATTCGGGTTTTGGTGAGACCAGCCTTGACACGGCCTTGGCATCGGGGAGTGATGCAGACCCAGGAGATTCCCAAAAGCGGGAAGCTGAAACAGGGCCTTTCTTTTCAGAACGCTTTGCCGCTTCTACCTACGATGCAGGTTCGGAGCAGATCGGGGAATCAGGGATAGGGATGCTGGCAGCCGGAAACGGTGCTTCCTCAGAACATATCCCGATCAATATGCTGGTATAAAGGGAGGAGCATTATATGGAGCTTCAAGCGAGGCTTAGTTCGCAAGAGCAGGCAGAGATTGCCCAAGCGGTGAAGGAATACAACGGCCGGATCAATCAAGGGAAGAATCCCCAGCAGAATTTGGGGAAGGATGATTTTCTCAAGATCCTTATTGCCCAGCTCTCCTATCAGGATCCTACGGCTCCTATGGAGGATAAGGAATTTATCGCTCAGATGGCCCAGTTTTCTACCTTGGATCAGATGACCAGTATGGCCACTGATTTTTCCCGGCTTGCGACACTGGTTTCAGGCTCTGAGGCCACCAGCGCCTTGGGAAAATCAGTAGAAGTGGCGGTAGGAGATCAGGTTGTCTCGGGTACGGTTAAGGCAGTAACCCGGGAAAAGGTTCCTGAAATTTTGGTAAATGGTTCCTATTATCCGTGGGATCAGGTAATTAAGGTATTTGAGGAATAGTGCGAACTAACCTTTAAGCTATGGAGTATAGTGCGATATGATGCGATCATTGTTTGCCGGTGTATCGGGCCTGCAGAATCATCAAACTCGAATGGATGTGATTGGGAATAACATTGCCAATATCAATACGGTGGGGTTCAAAAAGGGGCGGGTTAATTTTCAAGACCTGTTTTCCCAGCAGCTTCAAGGGGCTTCCCGGCCTACCGAGGACCTGGGTGGGGTAAATCCTAAAGAGGTGGGGCTTGGTATGTCTATCGCCTCTATTGATACGGTACATACGTCTGGTTCCTTTCAGACAACGGGAGTAGGAACCGATCTGGCGATCCAGGGTACGGGTTTTTTTGTACTAAAAGAAGGGGCTAATTCCTATTATACCAGGGCAGGGGCCTTTAATACGGATGAACTAGGAACCTTGGTGAATCCTGCCAATGGGATGAAGGTCCAGGGTTGGATGGCTCAAGACATACAGGGCGTGCAGACCCTGGATGTTTCTCGGGATGTGGAAAACCTGATAATTCCGGTGGGTTCCAAGGATCCGGCCCGGGCCACCACCATGGTAAACTTTGCCTGTAATTTGGATAAACGGATCCCTGAAATTCCTGAAGGGGCTACTGCCTTGGATATTCAGCGGGGAACCTGGAATACGAGCATCAAGATCTACGATACTTTTGGAGAGGAGCATATCCTCCAGGTGGAGTTTACCCGGATTCCGGGAACCGCTAACAGTTGGAATGCCACCGTGGCAGTAGATCCTCAGGCTGAGGTAAACACCAATACCGCCATAGGGATTGGGGAAGATGCCCCGGCAGCAGGGGAAGGTGCGGCCTTTACGGTGAACTTTTCCAATAACGGCACCCTCCTCAGTGCGGTAGACGGGGCCGGGAACGAATCAGGCGCGGCAGGAAACGTGATCATGAACGTGGCCTTTGATGTGCAGAACACGGACCCTGATGCGGATGGGGCACAGGTGCGTCAAGAATTTGCCCTGAACCTCGGTACGGTGGGGGGCTTGGTCAATTCTATTACCCAATATGCGGAAGCCAGTTCTTCTAAGGCGGTGATGCAGGATGGGTACTCAATGGGCTATCTGGATAATTTCAAAATCGATGCCAGCGGGATCATCACTGGGGTTTACTCCAATGGTTCGAACCGGACCATTGGTCAGATTGCCATTGCCAGTTTTACCAACCAGGGAGGTTTGGAAAAAGCCGGGGAGAATGCCTATGTGGTTTCTACCAACTCAGGCGCGGCCAACATTGGGCCTTCGGGCATTGCGGGAAAGGGCAAGATCGTTGCCGGGGCATTGGAGATGTCCAACGTGGATATGGCTGAGCAGTTTACCGACATGATCGTTACCCAACGGGGTTTTCAAGCCAACTCCAGGACTATCCAGACTGCGGATCAGCTCTTGCAAGAACTGTTGAGCCTCAAGCGATAACGAGTGTACTTATATGATTAAAGTAACCCGACTTGACGGAACAGAGTACTATATTAACCCGCACCAGATCGAATCCATAGAACTTAAACCGGATACGACGATTTTAATGTTATCCGGGAAGTACTTAGTGGTGCGGGAGAACGCAACGGTAGTTATAGAGCGTATTGTTGCATACCGTCGGCAAATTGGCGCTTTTAAAAACGAGGAGTAAGTACCGTATATGAATTTTTCGACCGTAATTGGAATAGTCGGTTGTTTTGGTATGGTTGTTATGGCCATTTTTACCTCCGGCGGATCCATTGTAACTTACCTCGACCTTCCTTCATTTTTCATGACCGTGGTTGGTTCGTATCTGGCCCTTTTTATCTTTTGCTCTGTTCAAGAAACCATTGGGCTTTTCGCCACCATAGGGTTCAGTATGAAGCAGGTGGTGTTTAACGAGGAAGGGGTCATCACCAAGCTCCTGGCCTTTTCCGACAAGGCTAGGCGGGAAGGACTCTTGGCTTTGGAAGAAGAATTAGAAGATCTGGACGATGAGTTTATGAAGAAGGGGATGCGCCTGGTGGTAGACGGTACTGATGGGGCGATCATTCGGGAACTGCTGGAGAGTGAGTTAAGCCAAATCCAGGAGCGGCATATGAATAAAATCTCCGTGGTCAATATGTGGGGTACAGTGGCTCCAGGACTGGGGATGATAGGAACCGTAGTCGGTCTTATCGCCATGTTAAAAAACTTGGAAGATAAAAGCGCCTTGGGGCCTAATATGGCAGTCGCCCTGATTACCACCCTCTACGGGGCTTTGATTGCCAACATTGTGGCGATCCCCCTGGCGGGAAAACTGAAAGCCCGGGATGCTCTGGAAGTCAAAGTCAAGGAAATGGAAATTGAGGGGATCCTATCGATTCAAGCCGGGGAAAATACCCGGGTTTTGGCGACGAAGCTCCTTTCTTATCTTAACCCAGTCCTTCGGAAAAAAATGGAACAAGAAGTGCTGAGGGATTAGTGTGGTTTGTTTCCGTTTCCCGATGGGATGATAAAAGGTAAAGAAGGATAAGTATGGCACGGAAAAAAAAAGAAGCAGAAGGCCCAAAAGGGGACTGGATCGTAACCTATTCTGACATGGTTACCTTGCTGCTCTGTTTCTTTGTCGCTCTTTTTGATGCAAGTGAAGCAGATCCCGGGCAAATGTCCGCGTTGCTTTCTGCACTCTCTAATATGGGGATGGGGTCTTCTACTGGAGGCGAGACCTTATCCGCGGGTAAAAGTGTGGAGTTGGGGAATACCATTAATTCCTTGCCCTCTATGGATAGGGGGCGGTTTTTAGGCCAGGCCCTGCGGCGGGCTATGAGCCTTTTTAATCCAGAAGTAAAATCTAATAAGATCCGGATCACCCATGATGAGCGGGGTCTTGTCATTAATCTTGCATCGGATGCTTTTTTTGCTCCTGCTAGTGCCAGAATAAACATAGAAGAAACTCGGGATATACTGGTTCGGTTGGCAGGGCTTTTGAATTCCGAGGAAGTTCAGGGCAGAAAATTCAGGATTGAAGGGCATACTGATGCGGTTCCGGTAGATCCGGACGGTCCTTGGGAATCGAACTGGGAACTTTCCACTGCCCGGTCTATCGCGGTGTTGCATTATCTAACGGATTTAGGGGTTGAAGAAAAACGTTTTCAGGTGGCAGGCTTTGCCGATACTATGCCGATAAGTAAAAATGACACGCCGGAAGGCCGGGCCTATAATCGGCGGGTAGATATCATTATATTGGATGATGGCCACTTATAACAAAGTTTGTCTAAAATAGTATTTTGGTATAAAGTAAAGATATTGAAATGGAGGTAACCGGGCATGGCTGAGGAACAAGCAACTGAGAATCTGGAAGAGGGTTCTCCAGAGGAAGGGGGATCCACTAAGAAGAAATCTTCCCGCTTAATCGCTTTTTTGCCCCATGTGCTTAAATTTGTAGCGATAGGACTGGGAGCCCTGATCCTTATCGTAACGGTAGTGGTGATTACCTTTAGCATTCTCAATAAAGGAGGAAGATCTCAGACCGCAGTTCCTGAGAATTCCCCGTATATTGGGACGAGGCCCCAATATTCCATGTTTAGCGCTATCGGTTTGATCCGGACCCGTACCAAGGATCCGACTCCTTATGCGGTGGTGGTAGAAATGATTATTGGGTATGATTTAAATAATGCTCAGGCTGCTACCGAATTAACCGGACGTTTATATGAATTGCGGGACTTTGTGCGCAGTTATTTCAGCAGTAAATATGCAGAGGAACTGCTGCCTGAAAATGAGGCCAGGTTAAAACAGGAGATCATAGAACTCCTCAATACCCGGGTGCTTAATACCGCTAAGGTACGGACGATCTTGTTTAATCAGCTTGACGCCATGGAGATGTAGGGCACATGGATTGTTGGGGGGCTTTGACGAAGGAAAGAGACCGAGCCGAACACCCTGTACGGGTGCGCGGTTGAATTGGGGTAATCGAATTGTGGTAACCTAGATACCATTCGATTGAATTTTCATAACAGGTGGTTTAGAATACGGATATGACTGAAGTTCTTTCTCAAAATGAAATAGATCAGTTACTGAGTGCTATCAATGCTGGAGATACCGAGACTGAGGATTTCAAGCCCGCGGCAGATATCCGTAAAATAAAGATATATGATTTTAAGCGGCCCGATAAATTCTCTAAGGAGCAGATCCGAACGGTTTCGATCATGCATGAGACCTTTGCCCGGCTCACCACGACGGCCCTTTCCGCAAATCTGCGGAGTATGGTCCATGTCCATGTGGCATCGGTGGATCAGCTCACCTATGAGGAATTTATTCGCTCTATTCCAACCCCCACTACCTTGGCGATCATCAATATGGATCCCTTAAAGGGGAATGCTATTCTTGAAATTGATCCAGCCATAACCTTTTCTATTATTGACCGTCTCTTTGGCGGGACCGGGGTAGGTACTAAAGCCCAGCATGAACTTACAGATATTGAGACCTCGGTTATGGAAGGGATTATTGTGAGGATATTGGGGAATATGCGGGAGGCATGGACCACGGTAATAGACCTGCGGCCCCGGCTTGGTCAGATCGATACCAATCCTCAATTTGCCCAGATCGTACCTCCTACGGAAATGGTGGTTCTTGTTACCTTGGAGACCAAGGTAGGCGAGGTTGAGGGTATGATGAATTTTTGTATACCCTACCTGACTATTGAGCCGATAATCGGTAAACTGTCAGCTCAGTTCTGGTATTCCTCGGTCACACGAAGGGGAACCACCGAGAATCTGAATATACTCAAGGAAAAGTTGGCAAGCGTCGATGTTAATGTAGTAGCTGAAATAGGGACGATTCAAGTACCGATACGGGATGTATTGAATCTTCAGGCAGGGGATGTGATCTGTTTATACAATACCAAGGTGGGAGATCCTTATTCCCTCAATATTGGTAACAAAAAAAAGTTTCTGTGTCGGCCAGGGATTATTGGAAAAAAAATGGCGGTACAGGTTACTAAAAAGGTAGCAGAGATTAAACAAGAAGATTTTATAGAGCTTGCATCTGAGGGGGAGGAAACGCTATGAGTGATGGCACACTTTCGCAGGCTGAACTTGATGCATTATTGGCCGGGGCGGGTGAGAGTTCGGTAACCGTTGCAGGGGGTAACACCCACGAACTGCAAGTGTTGCAAGATTTTCTTGTTTCTTCGGTGGATAGCCTGAGTACTAATTTTGCCCAATTAACTGCCACTGAAGTCTCCCTCAAGGGACCTGAGGTATCCTTCACCAACCAGGATACGTTACTTGAACAGCTTCCAGATATCGTTACGGTGGTTAAAGCGGATTTTAATGCTGGCTTCCCTGGTGAACACCTGTTTATTATGGGGGAGGACACGGCTAAGGCCATTGCGGCACGTATGACTCAGGAAGAGGATATTCAGATGGACGCTATGGCCCTCTCGGTAATTGGAGAGTTGGTGTCTAATCTGGTGGGAACCCAAATTACGGCGTTAACCAAACAGACCGGTAACAAGTCAATTGCATCGGTTTCTCCTGAGGCAAGTAATGTACCTAAAGCCGTAGCCGCCTTACCTCGAGGTGATTTTTTAAGCGCACTCTATCAGCTTGATCTAGGAGATGGAAATACACACCAATTATGGGAAATATATGGCTCTCGTGTATCAGAAAGTATTGCCCGTTCATTGAGTGAGATTAACGCGCCAACTGCTGCATCTCCGCCACGTCAAGAGAACAGGGCTATGTCTGCTAGAGGAGGGGGGATGTCAGGAATGGGTAATAGTGGAATGATAGGGCAGCCGACACAGGTACAATCAGTACAGTTTCCCGGCCTTACCCCGCATCCAACGGCTCAAGAGCAAGGAAACATCGGTCTTATCATGGATGTTTTCATGGAGATGACCGTGGAATTGGGGCGTACCAAGAAACTTATCAAGGAAATTTTGGGAATGGGTGAAGGTACTATCATTGAGTTGGATAAACTTGCTGGTGAACCGGTGGATATTTTAGTAAATCATAAACTTATTGCTAAAGGTGAAGTGGTAGTTATTGATGAAAATTTCGGTGTTCGGGTTACGGAAATTGTTTCTTCTGTAGAACGTATACATGAGTGATCTGGTTTGAACCGTGGCAATGCATCGTTTCGTAAGCGATGATTGTCAGAGTGTATTTATGCATAGGAAGCACTTTTCTCCATCTAGGGTATGCTGCTTGAGTGTTGGTTTTTGTAGTTCATTGGGGAGGGGGAAAAACTGGGATACGTTCGTATAATTACGGTTATTATGGTACTTATGGGTAGCCTTTTGCCAGGGAGTATTGGATTATGCGCGCAAACTTCAGAGGTTGAGGCTGGGGGGCTGGAATTTACCGACCCCCCCATAGCTTCGGTTCGTTCTGAAGAGCAGGCGATCCCCCTGGGACCAGAGTCCACATCTGATCTCCTTCCTGGTCAAGGCCCGGTTTCTTTTTTTACCATTCTCCGGATGATCCTGGTTCTTGCTTTAGCAGCAGGGGCTATTTATGGGATTGTGTTTTTTTTAAAACGGATTTCCCGTCCCCAAGAACAGAAGGATCCTCATCTGCAGGTAGTGGCAGGGGTGCATCTCGGTTCCAATCGGTTTGCCCATGTGGTATCCCTTGGTTCTCAGGCTTGGCTTTTGGGATCCGCTGAGGGGGGGGTTTCCCTGATAGCAGAGATAACGGATAGAGAAACCATAGACGCCATGCTCTTGGATGCATCGCGGAAGCATGCGGAAACAGGAAGAGGTAAATTGCTTGACTTTTCACAGGTGCTTCGTCGTTTATCAGGAGAAGTAGGGCCAGATCCTCAAGCCGGACTCAAAGCAGAAAATGTCCGTAAGCGACGAGAACACTTGAGGGGGCTCTAAGGTGTATCAACGGGTTACGTTCTTGCGGGTAGTTTTTTTGGGGATCTTGTGTGTTCTGGGAATAGGTAACCTGATTCATGCGCAAACCTTTCCAGATATAGGGACCTCAGGAACCATGGCTATCCCGGCTCCTCCAGCAAGTCCGGTAATCCCGTTTATTGATCTTTCGATCCGGAACCCTGAAACCGGGCAAGAAGTGGCCTTTTCCCTCCAGCTTCTCCTGCTCGTTACGGTTCTTTCTTTAGCTCCCAGTATCATCATCCTGATGACCAGTTTTTTGCGGATTTCCATTGTCTTGGATTTTATCAAGCGGGCCTTATCACTGCAACAGGTTCCTCCAAATCAGGTAATCTTGGGGATATCTCTGTTTTTGACGATCTTCATCATGTGGCCCACCTTTGAAACTATTTACGAAGATGCTGTGCAGCCTTTGGCTGCAGGAACTATTTCCGTGGAGGAAGCCTATCGAGGGGCTGAAGGACCCTTGCGGCTTTTCATGTATCGTCAAATGCAGAATCATCCGGATAATATCAGGCTGTTCATGGCTATGCGGGGATTGGAACGACCAGAAACCTTGGCGGATGTGCCTACCTATGTGTTGATTCCCGCTTTCATCTTGAATGAACTAACCGTGGCCTTCAAGATAGGGATACTTCTCTTTATTCCCTTTATTGTGATCGATATGGTGGTAGCCAGTGCGCTTATGTCTATGGGGATGATCATGCTGCCTCCGGTGATGATTTCCATGCCCTTTAAGCTCATCTTGTTTATTCTTGTTGATGGGTGGGGACTTTTGACGGATCAGTTGATCCGTTCTTTTGTATAGGAGGCAGGGATGAGTATCGGCGCCATAACCGCCCTCTTGCGAGGTGGCATCCTCCAAGTTCTGTTGCTGGCGGCTCCCCTGCTTTTTTCAGCCCTGGTGGTTGGTCTGGTAGTAGCGATACTCCAGGCTACTACCTCGATCCAAGAACAGACCCTTACCTTTGTCCCTAAAATTATTGCTATCCTGGTGGTGTTGGCATTTTTGGGGGGATGGATGTTTTCCTCTTTGGGGGATTATACGATCCAGTTATTCCGGATGATTCCGGCCATGGCACGGTAGCAGAGCCATGTGAAAAAAAGTATGAAGAAATATGATTGAAGATCTGCTGATCCATGCCCCGGTTTTTATCCTGATCGCGAGCAGGGCCTTAGTCATGATTGAAACTGCTCCGCTCCTGTCCTCTGGGGCGATTCCCCAGGTGGCCAAGATTGCCTTAGCCGGCTTTGTTGCATATACGGCATTCCCTTTAGCAGAGCCTACTCTAGGGGCCGTGATGATAGAAGGAGGGCTCTATAGCCTGAATTTTTTGCTTATGGTGATAGGAGAAGGTATTATTGGCCTCATTATAGGTTTTTTTCTTACTATTATATTTTCAGCCTTTGCTACGGCGGGGCAATTTTTCTCCCTCCAGATGGGTTTTGGGGCTTCAGAAACCTTTGATCCCCTCGCTCAGACCGAAAATCCCCTTATGGGTCAATACCTGAACCTGGTAGCCATGTTGGTTTTCCTTACTATAGGGGGCTTCAGGATGCTCTTTCTTGAGGGTTTTTGGCGTTCCCTGGAATCCATCAGTATTATACACCTTATCGAAGGCCGGGACGCGGTGGTGAGCATGATTCTTGCAGGTCTCTCCCAGTTGTTTCTGGATGCTATTGTTATTTCCCTGCCGATTTTGGGTACCCTCTTTTTGACGTCCCTCTCGACCGGGCTTATTTCCAAGGCAGCCCCCCAGATCAATATCCTCTCAGAAGGTTTTCCCATATCCATCACCGTGGCTTTTGTGCTGATCTTTGCTACCATGCCGTTCATGGTGGAAGCCTTTAGCCGGGTGGTGGATGCGGGCTTCCAGACGCTGGAAACCCTCTATAGCCGGATCGGGCTTCAAATCAGTACTTCTGGGGGAGGTTCGCTATGAAGCGGTTTTATGATACCCCATCAGCCCTGAAAATCGCTTTGACCATGGATCTGCAATGGTTTGCTGCGGAAGATGAAGGTCGCACTGAAGAGCCTTCGGAATATAAGATCCGTAGAACCCGGGAAGAGGAGGGCAGAGTTGCCAAGAGCCAGGAACTCATCGGCGCCCTGGTGCTCCTCTTACCCGCGTTGGGTATCCTCTTTTTAGCCCCTTTTATGCTGCGGACCTGTGTAGAAATGGTGCGGTTTTTCCTGCTCCGGTTGACTGCCTTGGATCCTACCAAAGATAGGATCCTTTTAGGGCTTGTGTTTTCTTATTATGTACGATTGAGTTTTCCTATCCTGGCCATAGCTCTGGTGGCGGCCCTCTTTTCAAACCTCGTGCAGACCGGCTTACTGTTTACCACCAAGCCCTTGGTGCCCAAATTTTCCAAGATCATCCCCCATTTTGGGCGTTATTTTCAGAAAACCCTTTTTTCTGCAGAAGGGCTATTTAATTTTTTTAAGTCAATTGTTAAAATGATAATTATCGGGGGTGTAGCTTTCTTCCTTATCCGGTCCCGGATAGCAGAGCTGGCAAACCTGCAAACCGCGAGTTTATGGTTGGGGATACAGACTGTGGCTTCCTTGGCCATACGGATACTTATCATCTCGGCTTTGTTCTTGTTATTGCTTGCTATTCCGGATTATATGTTCCAACGTTGGCAGTACCGGGAGTCCCTCAAGATGACCAAACAGGAGGTCAAGGAAGAGCACAAGATGTATGAGGGGGATCCCTTGATCAAGTCCCGGCTCCGCAGCCGTATGCGGGAGATCTTGAGCCAGAATATGGCCATTAATGTGCCTAAAGCGGATGTGGTTATCACCAATCCTACCCATCTGGCGGTTGCCTTGGAATATAACCGGACCAATATGGCAGCTCCCCAAGTTACTGCTCGGGGAGAAGATGAAATGGCCTTTAGGATCCGCCGTATTGCCCAGGATCATGGGGTGCCCATCGTGGAGAATAAGCCTCTGGCCCGGGCGCTTTATGCGGAGACCAAAGTCGGTGATATGGTCCCAGAAGCCTACTGGGAAATTGTGGCGATGGTATTGAGTAAGGTAATGAAAATTAACGAAGAACGCCGGCGAGCCCAGCAAGCCGGTCATTCCTCTTGAGGGAAAGAGGACTAGGTCGATTGAGGGAAAAGGAGGGCTAAGTACAGTATGGCTAATGGGGTACAAGAGAATAATACAAGTAAACCGGGTAATTTCATAGGAAATTCTCGGGATTTCTTCATTGCTATCGGCGTGGTGATGATAGTGATCATGCTCATTGTACCGTTGCCCACGGTCTTGCTGGATACCCTTATGGCCCTGAACCTGGTGCTCTCCCTGCTCATCCTTCTCATCGTGCTCTACACTAAAAAGGCCACGGATTTCAATGTTTTTCCTACGGTTTTATTGGTTGTTACGGTTTTTGGGTTAGCTTTAAATATCACTTCTACCCGGCTCATCCTCACCAAGGGGGCGCAGTTTGACGGACGGATGATCCGGGCCTTTTCTACTTTTGTGGTTGGTTCCGGAGGGACCGATGGCCTTGTGGTGGGATTCATCATTTTTATTGCCATTATCGCGGTCCAAGTAGTGGTCATCACCAAGGGGGCTACGCGGATTTGTGAAGTGGCGGCTCGGTTTGCCCTGGATGCCCTGCCAGGCAAGCAAATGGCCATTGATGGGCTTTACAGCTCGGGAGCCATCACGGAAGAGGAATCTCGAATCCGAAAACAGGAGCTTCAGAAAGAAGTGGATTTCTATGGCGCGATGGATGGTTCCAGTAAATTTGTTTCCGGTAATGTTAAGATAGGCATATTCATAACCGCCATTAATATCCTTGGGGGGATTATTATTGGTACGGCTCTCCATGGAGAACCGCTCAGCGCAGCCATAGGCACGTATATTGCCTTTTCTGTAGGGGACGGCCTGCTCTCCCAGTTTCCCGCGCTCTTGGTATCCACTGCTACGGGTATTGCGGTTACCCGTTCCGCTTCCAACGGCACTTTCGGGGAAGATATTTCGATCCAGTTTTCCCGGGATGCCCGGATCTATTGGATCGGCGCTTTTGTACTGCTTGGGTTTGCCTTGCTTCCGGGCTTTCCCTGGTATGTGCTTATTCCCATGGCTTTTGCGTTAGGGTTCTTTGCCTTTAAATTGGGACAGTCTCAGCAACGAAAGGTGCATTTTAATGCTATGATGCACAAGACTGCGGATACTAAGAAACCCCAGGCAGGAGATACTGGGGAACTCTCTCCGGTAGTGCCGTTAGATACCCTATCCCTTGAATTGGGCTATGGACTCATCCCTTTGGTGGATAAGGATAAGGGGGCTGAACTGTTAGAGCGGGTTCAGGGGATCCGAAAACAATCTGCCTTGGAGTTGGGGCTGGTCATACCCAAGATTCGGATCATTGATAATATGCTGCTTGAACCCTCGGAATATTGTTTCAAAATCCGGGGAGTTGATACGGGCCGGGGTACGATCCGGATTGGTTACTATCTCTGTATGAATCCCGGGAACATACGGGAAGAGATAGTCGGTGAAAAAACCCGGGAACCGGTTTTTGGCCTTCCCGCCTTATGGGTAAGCGAAGATAAGCGGGATGAGGCTGAACGGGCTGGGTACACCGTGGTAGATCCCCCCTCAATGATCGCCACCCATTTGACCGAGATCATCCGGCGCCATGCTTCGGAAATCTTGGGTCGTCAGGAAACCCAGGCCATTCTGGATACCCTGCGGAGGGAATACCCGGCGCTGGTAGAGGAGGCTCAGAGCCAGAAAGCATTGAATGTCGGTGAAATCCAAAAAGTGCTCCAGGGTCTGCTCAAAGAACAGATTTCCATTCGTAACATGGTAACCATTTTGGAAGCCTTGGCGGATTTTGCCCCGGTTACCCGGGACACCCGGTTCCTAACGGAAAAGGCCCGGCAGGCCCTAGGCAGGCAGATCTGTCATCGCTATGCGGATGATCGCTTGGTGCTCCACGTACTCACCTTGGATCCTGGATTGGAACAGAAGATCATCGACAGCCGTGTGGAAACCAGTTCTGGGCTCGTGTCGGCCTTGGATCCTGCGGTTCAAAATGCCTGGATAAAGGCGCTTACTCGATCAGTTGCAGCGGTACAAGAACATGGATGGTACCCGATTATTGTCTGTTCAGAATCTGCTCGGTACTTGGTCAAGTCTTCTACCGACCGAGATCTCCCGGAGTTGGTCGTGCTCTCAGTGCCCGAGATCGTAGCGGATGTTACCTTAGAATCGGTAGGGGTCATAAGGCTGGACCATTAAGGAGCAAACAGAAGAGAAATGGAATATTTTACTGAACAAGCCTTGACCTACACTGAATGCCTTAATAAGATTCGGATGAAGTATGGAGAGCGTTTTTCTATACTGAACCATAAGAGTATTCGCATGGGAGGATTTTTAGGGTTTTTCGCCAAAGATGGGGTAGAAATCAGCGGGTTTACTTCAAACAACGTGGTAAAGAACATCAATCTGGGTAGTACGGAGCCTGCTGCTTCTCGTCCAAGCTCAGGGTCGGATCCCGCAGGACCGGTTCGGAAATCACCCCTGGATTTTGACGAGGAGAAACGCAAGGTCCTGGATGCCGCGAATACGGCGAATAAAGGGGAAAGCGGCTGGCAGATGGTCTTGAAAGAGGTACAAACCCTCAAGGAACGGATCGATACAAGCACCGTTTCCCAAGTCCCGGAAGAACATCCTACCCTGAGCCGTATTGGGGATGTGCTGGGACACAATGATTTTTCCCTCCGGTTTAGCCATAGTATTCTGGAGCGTATTAAAAAGGAGTTTTCTCTGGATGCGCTCAATGATTATAAGGCGGTGCAGGACAAGGTTATTGAATGGATTGGAGAGAGTATCAGTATTTATAAAGAGGAAAAGTTTCAGCGTTTACCGCGTATCATGGTTCTGGTGGGACCAACCGGGGTTGGTAAGACCACGACCATCGCGAAGTTAGCCGCGATCTTTGGGATTGGGAATACAGATAGACGTCCCCTTTCGGTACGGATGATCACCATCGACGCCTTTAGAATCGGCGCTAAAGAACAGATCGAAAAGTACGGCAATATTATGGATCTTCCGGTTTCTTATGTGGAAGACTATGATGATCTCAAGAAGACTATCGCTCAATACTCGGAAGGAGTGGATCTCATCCTGGTGGATACCATTGGGAAGAGTCCCCGGGATTCCGCCCAGTTGGGGAAGATGAAGCAGCTTCTGGATGCTTGCGGAACCCAAGCAGAGTTGTATCTGGCCGTGGCAGCGACCACAAAATCCAGTGATCTCAAGGAAATCATCAGGCAGTTTGAGCCGTTCAATTACCGATCGGTGATTATCACGAAACTGGATGAAACCATACGGGTCGGCAATGTGATCAGTGTGCTTACGGATATGGGAAAATCCGTTTCCTATATTACCGATGGTCAGAAGGTGCCCAGCAATATACAGAAGGCTACGGTGGTTCGGTTTCTTATCAATCTTGAGGGTTTCCAGGTTAATAGAGCAAAAATCGAACGGCTTTTTCCTATTGACGAATCTGAACAAATTCAATGGAGGTAGCTATGGAAGATCAGGCTGAGAAACTACGGGAAATCATGCGTAAAAAAAGTGACTTCCAGGAGAAACCCAAATTGGTGCAGCCTAAGGAAGTCAAGAAAACCCGGATCATCACGATTACCAGCGGTAAGGGAGGCGTGGGAAAAACCAGTATATCTGTTAATTTGGCCTTAGCCTATGCCCGGATGGGGAAGAAAGTGGTGGTCATGGATGCGGATTTGGGGCTTGCCAATGTTAATGTCATGCTCAACACGATCCCGAAGTTTAACTTGTACCATGTGATGCGTAAGCAAAAGACCATGAAGGAAATCCTTTGGGAAACTGATTACGGTATTTCCATTGTTGCCGGCGCTTCAGGGCTTTCCAAGATCGCTAATCTTACCGAAGATGAGCGGCAGTATTTCATCTCTGAACTGGATTCCCTTTCCGATGCGGATATTATTATTATTGATACCAGTGCAGGGGTTTCCAGTAATGTGCTTGATTTTATCGCTGCTGCAGATGATGCGGTGATCATCGCGACTCCGGAGCCTACCGCCATTACCGATGCCTATGGGATCACCAAGATAATCGCCACTGAATATGAAAGCCTTACGATGGGGCTTAAGCTTGTGGTGAACCGGGTAAAAAGTGTGGTTGAGGCAAAGAGGGTAGCTGATCGGATGACCCATATTGCCGGTCAATTCTTAAACATTCGGATTGATTATTTGGGGTTTATCTACGATGATACGATGGTTTCCCATGCGGTGGTGCGGCAGAAGCCGTTCATGGTGCTTGATGCTAAGTGTAAGGCTTCGCTCTGTATTCAGCATATCGCAGAACGTATGGAAAAGCATGAAGTCCGGGGAGAGCACGACGGTTTCGCCGCCATGATTCGACGTCTTTTTGGACGGGCATAGGAGTATGGGGAATATATGCCCCGGAATTGCAATAGAAAGGTGGATTACCAAGATGCTTTTGGAAAAAACGATAAAAGTAAATGGTATTGTTGGAGGGATCGGGTTTATACTATCCCTTATCGTCGGGATCATCAGCGGCGGTAGTTTTCTTATTGTGCTTATCCGTGCTCTTAGTTTTGGAGCGATCTTTTTTGTCTTTATGGAGGTTTTCCAGCGGCTTATCGGTACTTTTTTACCGGAGTTGCTTAACCCCAGCGCATCATCGGGAGCCAAAGATGCCCCTGGTTCACGAGTAGATATTTCGGTAGAAGATGGGGAAAAAACTGATTTATTCCAAGTCTCTGAACCCTCTGAACGGGAATACCCGGCACACCAAACCGGTTCGTTTGCCGATGATGTGGGAACTCTGGATCAGCTTCGCGAAAAAGACTATACTCAGAAGGAAGGGGTTGAAGGAGATCCCTCTGGTTTTGTGCCCGATGCGCCCTTGTCGAAGGCGGTTACCCAAGGAACGGACGGGGGAGCGGATCCTTTTTTCTCGACCGATACCTCTATTCCAGACAATGTCCTGGCAAAACCTTCAAGCAGCGCACGGGATACGAATCGGTCGTATAGTAAAAAAAATCTTGATCCGCTAAAAATGGCATCTGCTATACAGACCATATTAAAACAAGAATAAGGGGATAGGCTATGGGGAATGTCCCCCTGGAACAAAGAAAAGAAAATGAACTTTGGGTGGAATACCGCCGAGGCCGGGATTCAAAGATTCGGGAACATTTTATTAAACAATACGCCCCTTTGGTGAAGTATGTAGCGGGTAAAGTCGCAATTGGTATGCCGCATAATGTGGAGTTTGATGACCTGGTAGGTTATGGAACATTTGGGCTTTTGGATGCTATTGATAAATTTGATCCTGATAAGGGGGTTAAGTTTAAAACCTATGCGGTAACCCGCATCCGGGGGGCTATCTTTGATGAACTCCGTTCCATTGATTGGGTTCCCCGGTCAGTACGGCAGAAGACCCGGGAAGTTGAGGAAGCCATAGGATCCCTTGAAGCTCAGCTTGGCAGAACCGCTACTGATCATGAGATTGCCGGCTCCTTGGGGATGGACGAAGGTGAATATCTTAAAACCATGATGAAGATATCCGGTACTTCGGTTCTTTCCCTTAATGATGTGTGGTTTTCAGGGGATGAAAACGATAAAGTTTCTATTGGGGATAGTATTGAGGCTCCGGTCAGTCTCAATCCTGATGTGATTGTAGAGAAAGATGAGATCCGCCGGGTCATTGTAGAGCATATTAATGAATTGCCGGATAAAGAAAAGAAAATTTTAGTTTTGTATTACTATGAGGATCTGACCCTCAAAGAGATAGGTCAGGTACTGGAAGTAACCGAATCCCGGGTATCTCAATTGCATACCAAGGCAATACTCAGGCTTCGGTCAAAATTAACGAATATTCGTAAGGGGATTGTATAACAGGGAGGGAAAGGAGAAAATATGGTTGATTTTGTCCAGCTTCAAGCGTTTATGAAACGTCGTTTGGATCAGGATAGGGCCATACATACGGTTGATACCGAAGGGCCTACCCTAGAAGGAGCGCTTGCAGAAGCAGCTACCTTACTTAATCTTCCGATTAAACGGATTGAATATGAAATTACCGAAAAAGGGGGGCCTGGTTTTTTAGGGGTTGGAAAGAAAGATTGGAAAATCCGATCCTACCCACGGTTGCTTGCACAACAACAGGTGGCGGTGACTTCAGTTTTAGCAAATACCGATACAGAGACTGCCACTCCGGTGATTGTGGATAAAAACGGGGACGTTTTTGTGCACCTGGATGACGATGGGGCCAATCTCAAGGTGATAGCTCCGGTGATGAAAGGGAAACGGGTAACTAAAGGAGAGGCTATGAGGGCTCTCAGTGCCAAGGGAGTCATAGAAATTGACGAGGACTTGGTTAGTACCGTGGTCAATGAGGCAAAGGGTGTATATGTACGGGTCGGTAGTTTCATTCGTAAATACACCAACGATAGTATCGTTTCGGTGAGCGTTACCGATCAAGACATGAAGGCATTGATTACCCTGATGCCCCCTGGACCTGGAGGAATTGATCTTGCTTTTGAGACGATCATCAATGTTTTGAAGGATAACCGGGTGGTATACGGCATCAAGGAAGATTTCTTGCAGAATTTCCTGGACCGTCCGAGCTATCGAGTGCCTGTGGTAGCGGCTGAGGGTACTCCGGCAGTAAACGGCCGGGACGCATACATAGAATACCTTTTTAAGACGACCACTCAGAAGCGTGCTCCGATCCATGAGGGAGCTGACGGAAGGGTTGATTTCAGGGAAATTAACACGATTCAGAATGTGGTTAAAGACCAGCCCTTAGCAAAAAAAATCCCCCCTGAAGAAGGGGCCGTGGGTAGGACCGTGACTGGAGGGTATCTTCCCGCTAAACCGGGTAATGATATTGAGATTCCTCTGGGGAACAATGTCCATCTCGGTGAAGATAGAGCCACCGTTATTTCAGATATCAATGGGCAAGTTATGCTGACATCAGGGTTGATCAGTGTTGAACCGGTATACACAGTTCAGGGTAATGTGAACCTTAAAACAGGGAATATTATTTTCCTGGGTACGGTGATTATAACCGGTAATGTCGAGGATGGCTTTTCAGTCAAAGCCCAGGGAAATATCGAAGTTAAAGGGTCTGTTGAAATGGCGGATCTGGAAGCGGAAGGGGATATTATCGTCCAAAAGGGTATTACCAGTCGAAATACCGGTACCGTGAAGGCCGGGAAGTCCGTCTATGCACGGTTTATTGAGAATGCGGTGATTGAGGCGGGGAATATGGTAATTGTGTCTGATGGTATTATCAATTCCCGGGTGGATGCGTTTAAACGGATAGTCTGTAAAGGTAAACGGGCCACCATCGTCGGAGGACACCTGCGGGCTGCTGAGGAAATTAATGCCAAGGTTATTGGCAGTGCGGTTAGTGGTACGGAAACCATCTGTGAAGTTGGTGTTGATCCCAAGAGTAAGAAAGAATTCGATACCCTTATTGCGCATAAAGGAATCATAGAAAAAGAAATTGATGTCATTAAACTTGATTTTCAGACCTTGAACAATATTTTACAACAACGCAAATCCCTTCCTGAGGATAAAGAGATTCAGATGCAGGAACTTATGGAACGGCATAGGACCTTGTTGGCTGAAATGAAGGAAATAGAAGAAAAGATCGGTACGATACAAGAACTGATTAATGGGGTCAAGATTCGGGGACGGGTCTCTGCATCGGATAAGATCCTTCCGGGGGTTAAAGTCATCATCCGGGATGTGGTTGAAAATGTAAAAAATGAATATAGGGCTACTACGTTTATTCTTGAAAACGATCTCATACGGGTGACTAAATATGAAGAACCCGATGAAGAGGCAAAGCGAGGTCCTGATGGCTATACAACCAATTGATCTGCAGACTATGTTCAGCCAGCTTGATAAAGTTGGTAAAATTCAGGCATCGCAACGAGAGGGTTTTGCTATCCAACAAGCCTTGCAGGGTATTCAAATCCAAAAAAAAGTGGAAGCACAAATCCAATCGGTAAATGAAACCCAGAATACCGGCGAAGGTACTGAGGGGGTGCAAGATCGTAATGCCCGTAACCAATCCGAAGAAGATGAGGCCCGTAAGGAGGAAGCCGGGGAACATACCGAGCGTGCTGCAGACACCGTTGTTTCCATCATACGAGATCCAGCTTTAGGAAAAAACGTCGATATAAATGGGTAGGTTCCTTCTTGTGGTGAGGGCCAAGGTGGTTGTATGAATGTGTCTATTATGCTTTCCGCAGCGAGTCTTATAGCATGCGTTTTCTTTTTTGTATACTGTAGGGCCTATCTGAAGCGTCGGACAGGGCCGGAGCGGATTTTGGCTGAATTCCGGGAAGAGGTGTATAAATTGATTGCCGAAATTGACGCAGCCACTGATAAGGATGCGCTTTTAGTGGAAGAGCGGATAAAAACCCTTCGTGCCCTTTTAGAAGACGTGGATAAGCGTATTAGTGTCCACATCCGGGAAGTGGACCGGCGGCAATTCCAGGAAGAAGTCTATGCTGAATTAGGGAGAAAGCGCGGCATTACCAACCCTGTTTCTGCAGTTATTCAGCCTTTTCCCAAAGCCTATGATCTTTTTTCCGGCTCTACTCCCAAGACCGGCGCAGAAGCAGATTCCCAAAAACCAGAGGCTTTCGAAAAGGAAATCCCTGCCGTGGTGGGCTTCACCACTCCCGTGGATAGTACGCCTATCCCCCTTAAACGGGACTCAGCAGGGCCCCGTATTGTGCTGGCTCCCCGGGAAATAGAGCCAAAGCCCCTTCCCTTTGCGGAACAAGTGGCGGAATTATCCAAGGCCGGTCTTTCCTCCAGTTTGATCGCCGCACGGCTTGGTGTCAGCATATCCGAAGTAGAGCTGGCCATCGCGATTACCGAACGCTCATAGGGGGCCTATGGTGGTACCGATAAAGGGTTCCCCATGAAGGATCTTTTGTAAATTCTCCAGGTTACGCCCTGAGGCGCAAAGCACCTCAAGGCCGATTTGGGCTGCATGTCGGCTTGCAATAGGGTCAAAGGGAACATGCTTCCCTGGTGCCCATTCATCCCCCACAAGGGCGCAAAATTCCGCCCAGCTTATGGTGTTTATCGGTTTTGCGTCGGCATTGATACGAGGATCATCGGTATAGACCTGTTCAATATTGGATAAATTGATCACCTTATCGGCCTTAAACCGTTCTGCCAAGAGTACTGCATCATAATCAGAAGAAAATCCTGGTTTCCATCCTGCGGCTACCAGCACCCGCCCCTCAAATACCCCTTGCGTTGGATCCGTGAGCACTGCTTGGGTACACCAAGCCCCCAGGATCCCCCGGATAAGTTCCGCGTTGAGCCTGGTCGCCATGATGCCTATCCAATCTGCCTGCTCATGGGAAACTGCGGTTCCTGCTATGTTCTGATAGGCCTGCTGCCATATCCGGGCAGGTCCGCCACCACCGACTACCAAAATGAAGCGGCGCTGGGGATCCGCTTCTAACAGGGTGCTGATGAGGGAGACCAGGTCCTTTAAAAAGGGTTCATCCACCTTATCAGGGGCTACAATAGAACCGCCCAAAGAAATAACCGTAATCATACTACGCTCCTTTTACGTAAACACTCGACAATATGCTTTTTTATTGTACGTACATACCAGTAATGGTGATGTCGCTCCACAAAGAAGAATACGACTCGAGGCCTCCAATTGCTTCTTCCCAGAGGTTTTGCAGGGCATAATCCCGATTACGCACCGTGATCCTGCCCCGGGGATCCATCTGAGAAAGGTCCCCCTGGCCCCGGGAAAAGGTGATCCGTTGGTTATCCAGATTGCCGAAATAATAAACCTCTGGATTTTGACGGAGATTGAAGTCCGCCGGAGCAGTCCCGGCCCCAAGGCAGGGATCCACGGGTATCCAGCCGAATCCCTCAATCCAGAATTCCGCCCAGTAATGTCGGCTAGACAGCCGGGCACGATTTATAAGGACCCCTGAAACAGGAATCGCCGGTATAGCCACTGCTCTGGCCAGGGCGCAGAACAGGAGCGCCCCGGAATAAGCATCGGCCTGTTTCTGTGCTAGGGCTTCCAGGGCGGTGTTACGCAGTGGTGTCCACTGGATACCCCCTTCATGTATAAGCCATTCATATAGTTTCCGGGCCTTTTCGTATGGATTCCGCTCTCGTCCGATGATGACATTCGCTGCCGCGGCCAAGTCAGGATTATCCGAAGGTATGAGCGCGGAAGGTAAGGTATATACTGCAGGAATCGGAGAATCTCCAGTCTGCCGAATAGATTGACTCCTTAGGGTAGTTTCCAAGGTATACACATCAACCAGGTATGACAGACTCATCCGAGTACTGGTATGAGCGGGGAGATCGGTTAATTGAAAAAGGGTCGTTCCCTGGTAAGGTTCCACAAAAGGTTCTTTGTTACGGGACAACAGAGTAACATTCCGCTGGGAAGCAGAACTAACCGGGTGGGGAATCCAGAGGTACAGGGTATTTGGAGCCTTTGCATCTTGTACCTGGATATCTACGGTATAGGCAATGGTATAGCTTCGTTTTTCTTTGAAGGTCTTAGTTCCCGGACTGCCGGTAATCGTAAAGAGAACCGGCTTTGAACTACCGCTGGGGGTACGCACTAGGATATTCCCGCTTACTGCTCCATCAGGAATCCGCAGACGGATTTCCCGTTCACTCCAAAGCTCATAGCCAAATTCTATTTCAAAGACCTCTACCACTTCCGGCTCTTGACTTAGCTCAGGCGCGGCAGGGGATGGTTCCGCGTTCCAGGTGAAAAACACCCCGCTTCTTTCCCGGGAAGCACCGAACCCGTTTCCCTGAATGCTTACGAGCGCACCAATGGCGCCCGATTCAGGTTTTATCGAGCTGATTTGGGGAGCCAGGCCGAAATTCCGGTTCTGTACCAGTTCAGGTATGGCTGTCCGGTTTGAAAATAACAAAGGATTACTTTTTTTGCCATCTTTATGCACATACACCAGGCCGGATTCTCCCAATGCCGGTATTTTCACCGTGATGCGGTCATCCTGCCATGAAAGGTATGAGGAGCCGGTAGGGGCTATGCCCGCAATGGTGATGTAGGATTCAAGCTGTTCAGCCCCAAATCTGCTTCCTTCAATGGTGAGGATATCCCCGCTCATACCGATCCGGGGATACATCGAAACAATAAGCGGCACCTCTTCTTTACAGGCATATAAACACCCACAAAGGCAGGAGAAAAAAAGCACATACCAGGTCCGCTTCAAAGCAAAGGATTCTCCCCCAAGGCGTTTCATGGGCTTGCAGGGCTTACCGGAACCACTGTCCCCTCAAGGGGCGAGGCAGGATCCCCCTCCTGGGATAGAGGAACTTCCTGAGCATCAAGAGGATCTTTAGGCTCTGTGTGATAAGGGTGTAATTCTAATTGTATTTCTATATGGGCCGTATCTTGGGAATCAACCGAACCAAGGGGGAAAAAATAGATCTGTTCCCCAAATTCCAGAGGAATGGTCTGTATGGTGGTTTGATACTGGATGCCTCGATTGGGGATATCTACCCATATTTGCCCCTGAGCTACTAAGAAATTGTTACCATTGTCCCGAAGATAGGGGGTGAATTGCACGACTACGAGAATATTAGTCCCCACCAGCTTCAAGCTCACCGGTTTTCCGGGAATAGTAACCTTTGATTTAAAGGAATTCCAGACCTCCTCCTGATTTTTCTCTACTATTCGAGCAATAATATCGAGGACTACCGCCCGTTCTTTGAGACCGGGCAGTAATTCTTCCAGGGAAGGTTCTTGGGCTACCCCCCCCCGCGTAACAAGAAACAGCAGGCTTCCGAAGAGCGTTATCCGCCGTAAAAGCGCGCGTGCTTTCATGGGCTTCGGTTTCTCCGGGAATAATCCGCAGCCCTCAGTATGGTGGGTTCCCCGGAACTGAAGAAGCTGCTGGTTTCAGGAAGCCGTATGATCACCAGATCCGTCATATCCTGATTTCCCAGGTATTGCAGCACACTATTCATATCCGATGCGGGTATGATGTCCTGCATATCCACCATCTCACTGGCTGCCATGGTATCCTGAGACGGCGGAATCACGGTGGGCTGTTGGAGCAAGGTCAGGGCAAAAAACATGATGAGCACCGCTGCAGCCGCGGCTGCCACAGGCAGAGGAATCGAAAGGGTACGGCGCCAGAACGTATGGCCCCTCGATCTCCAGCCCCATTTTTCGGTTTCTAGAGACTCCATACGCTGCCACACCCGATCCTTTGCAGCTTCTGTGGCTGAAATCTTCGGGGTAAGTCCCTCACCAGGCGACTTCCCCAGGGCTTCCGAATCCCTCCTAAACCGTTCAAGCCGGGCGCTACATACCGGACACGAGAGCAGATGCAACTCCATTTTTTCTTTCCATGGAGAAGGAAGCTCCTGGTCAAGGTATACAGAAATTATTTGATAATCAGGACACATGTGAACCATCCTTAGATAAAAACCCGGCCAAGCGCTCCCGGGCTCTAAATACCCGAACTTTTACATTCCCTTCACTGATGCCCAAGGCACGTCCAATTTCTTTATAATTCAGCTCACCGTATTCTTTTAATATCAATACAATACGCAGATTTTCTGGTAATTTTTCCAGGGCTGCCTGCACTTCTTGCTGCGTTTCTTGGTTAATCAGTACTTGTTCTCCAGTCTTTTCAACCCTGGTATCCTCACGAAAAGCCTTTTGGTATGCTTTCCGTTCCCTATCTTTACGTTTAGCATAATTGAGTGCAGCATTTTTGACTACCCGGATAAGCCAATATTTAGCTTCTTCTGCATTGGGAAAAACCATATTTTTTTCATACAGCCGGAAAAAAGCCTCCTGGCACAGATCCTCTGCTGCTTCTTCACTATTAGCGATACGATAGGCCACTCTAAACAGTATCGGAAATACCGTATCATACAGTCTACGGAATTCCGTCATGGGTACCCTATCATCCATAGGTAAAAACAAGTTTTGTCCTCAATCGTTACACCCATCGGGGAATCTTCCTGAAAAACCGCGGATGAACACCAGCCTTACCCACGGCGCCAGACTGTTTCAGTAGACCTATCTTCCAGAATAATACCCTGTTCTTTCAAGGTTTGCCGGATTTGGTCAGCCTTGGCAAAATCCCGGACATTTTTTGCCATAGCCCGTTCTGCTATCAAAGCTTCAATGGCATCCCGCAGTTGTGGACTTTCCGTATGATTTACCCCAGGAATCTGCTTTTCCGCTTCTTCTACCAGGTTAAGCCCTAAGACTTCATCCATATTGCACGCTCCACGGAGGGCATCCTCAGCCGATACTGCCGGATCTCGGAGGATCCCCCAAAGCTCGGCCAGTCCCCGCGGCGTGGCAAGGTCATCCTCCAATGCAGCATTAAAGGCCCTTAGATAGGCTCCTGCTTTGCGCTCAACAAACCCCGGGGGTAATGGCTGGTTCTGCAGCGCATGAAGAGACCCCCTATCCTCCAGAGCCTTTATCCGCTCCCTGATCCTATCCATCAACGATTTCCGGGCATTACGGGCACCGGTCAAGGCTTCATAGGAAAACTGAACTTGGCTCCGGTAATGAGCGCCCAAAAGAAAATACCGGTAATCTAAAGGCTCGTAACCTGCGTCCATTAAAGCTTGAAGGGTAAGGATGTCTCCCGCGGATTTGGACATCTTACCTTTATCCAGAACCAAGAATTCGTTATGTATCCAGTACCGAACCCAAGGATGTTTACCGGTAGCAGCTTCGCTTTGGGCAATTTCATTGGTATGATGGATAGGCACATGATCGATGCCCCCGGCATGGATATCAAAGGTCTCCCCCAGGTATTTAATACTCATCGCAGAACATTCAATATGCCAACCCGGATAACCCCTTCCCCAAGGACTATCCCACACCATGGCCTGATTTTCAAATTTACTTTTGGTGAACCAGAGCACAAAATCCTGGGGGTTTCGCTTATTTTCGTCCACCCCGATTCTGGCTCCTGCTTTTTGGTCTTCCAATCGTAACCGGCCTAGTTCACCGTAGGTAGTAAACTTGGTAATATCGAAGTAGAGGTTTCCTCCAGCTTGATAGGTAAAACCCCGCTCCTCGATTCGCTTGATAAGGGCAATCATATCGACGATATGTTCGGTGGCCTTACAGATCACCGTGGGCTTTTGGATATTGAGTTGTTCCGTATCCTGGAAAAAACGCTGGGTATACAGCTCTGCCACCTCCCAAACGCTTTTCCCCCGTTCTTCCGCACTTTTGAGCATTTTGTCATCACCTTCGTCGTTATCCCCGGAGAGGTGGCCTACGTCAGTAATGTTCATCACATGGGTTACGGCAAACCCGGCCCGGCGCAGGGTTCTGACCAGGATATCGTGGAGCACATAGGCCCGAAGATTCCCGATATGGGCGTAATTGTATACCGTAGGGCCGCACCCGTAAAAACCGACCTTTCCGGCATTGAGAGGTTCAAAGGGCTGTAAAGTCCGCCCCAAGGTATTGAATAACGTAAGCGCCATGAAACCTCCGTACTGCTTGCATGATTCGTAGATACTGCTATACTCAGAATGAATATGACTAGCTTACGGAAATTCATAGAAAAAATCAATACGGAGACGGGATTTACCGGAGACATCCGGTATGCCGAACCCTTGGCCTTGCATACCACCTTTCAGGTCGGTGGTCCTGCGGATCTGTGGATCCGCCCTGAAGCAGCATGTTTCCTGGATTATGGGGCCTTTCTGCTCTGCCATGCCAAAGCTGAAGGCATCCCGGTTTTTGTTTTAGGGGGTGGGGCGAATCTCGTGGTTTCAGATCAAGGAATCCGGGGTATTGTCCTGGATACCAGCGGGTGGTCAGGGGTAGATATTGCCGGGGAAGAGGTGATCATCCGTTCAGGTACGCGGATTGATGCCGCCCTGGATACCCTGGCAGCGTATCAGCGGGGAGGACTTGAATTCCTTGCGGGTATGCCTGGTTCAATGGGGGGTGCCCTATGGATGAATGCCCGGTGTTATGAAAAATCCCTTTCCGATAGGGTAGTTGCGGTGGATTGTTTGGATAGAGAGTTCCATCAGCTTGTGGTACCCTATCGATCTGAGGATTATGGTTATAAGAAAAGCCCCTTCCAGAATCAGGACTTCCTTATCCTTTCCGCCAAAATTAAAACAAGCCAGCGGCCTGAGGCGGCAATACAGCAAGAGATGGAACAGTACCGCCTGGATCGGAAACGTAAGGGCCACTACCGTTTCCCTTCAGCCGGATCGGTCTTTAAGAACAACCGGGATTGGGGAAAGCCCACAGGACAGATCCTTGACGAATTGGGTTTACGAGGTCTCCGGATCGGCGGGGCTGCAGTAGCTCCTTGGCATGGCAATATCATCATCAACACCGGGAATGCCTGTGCCCAAGATATCCACGACTTGGTACGGGATATTAGCCAGCGGGTTACCATTACCCTGGGGATAAGCCTTGAACCAGAGATCCTCTTTGTAGGAGACTGGCCGGATCAAGAGACGGCCTACGCATTACATCGTAAAAACGACGCAATCTAAGAAAGAGATCTTGCTTACTTTTTTACCTTTTTGCAGTTAATTACTGGGTATTGGCACCTTGGTGTTGCGATTCAGTCCCTGAGGACAAGCCCTAAAAATCTTCCAAAGGGGAATCGGTATCCATCAATTCCGGGAGGGTATACACCAAGGTACCGGATTTGCGAACCCGAATGTCGGCAAAGCCCTTGGAAACCAGGGCATCCAAATCTTTCTTCGCTTCGTCCATAGAAATGTTAGCTGCCAGGGCCACCTCACTGGCGGTGATGATCCCCTTATTCTCTTTGGCCAATGTAAGGATGACCCGCTCTACTGGTTCTTTTTCTTTTACCACTCGGGCATCCCCGTCATTAACGTAACGCCAGTGAGAGGACCTATGCCGCATACCGGTTTGGTTAAAAAGGGCATTCCGAATATTCGCCTCTCGGACTTGCCCGGGGAGGGTAAAAAAATCGTAAATAGCTCCGACCATTCCCAGCCCACCGGTACACATCCAGAGTATACCCGTAGGGATTTTTCCCAAGTAAAACCGATGAAAGCCTAGGGCTCCACATCCTGATACGAGCCAAAGCAAATATGCTATACCAACACTATACATCCTAACCTCCCCAGACCGATTAAAAAGGGGCATTACTATAACCTTCCACCCAGGCGTTTGCTATCCCTTACTACCAACTATGGTATAAGTATAACAAGATGGAAGCCCCATGACAAGTACAGCGGTAACCTCGGAAAGGCTAAACTCAAATGGTAAAAGTCATTATACAGAAAAGCATTATGGGCGGTTCGCTGAGGATCAATACCTACTGATTTTGGTAATTTTTTGAATGGACAAGACAAATAAAAAAGAAGGTGATATATTAAGTATAAACAAGCCATTTCATTAGATGGAAACTTGTCAAGTTATTATGGGAAATATTTTGGAGAAGCTACCGTTACAGGCTGTAGTAAATATAGGCTGATTGTGGAGGTTTTTGATTTGATTTGGCACTATGATTGTTTTCGGGGGGGGCGGGGCGGGCCGGGCGGGGGGGGCGGCGGGGGGGGGGGGGGGGGGGTGGTGGTTTGTGGTGGGGTTG
>JAISGE010000016.1 GCA_031263265.1 Treponema sp. | reverse complement strand
GCCTGGGATCCGCATAACATCATGAATCCGGGCAAGATATTTTTCTGATTTTTATAGAGGAGAAAGCGATTATGTCTGTAAGTATTCTTGCCTTGGTTGGATTAATTCCTATCCTGCTGGCATTAGTGTTAATGGTAGGAATGCGCATGGGCGCCATGAAGGCTATGCCTATAGCCTGGTTTGCCTGTTTTGTCTTTGCGGTCATGGTGTGGCGGCTCCCTGTCCCCTATGTGTTTGCCCTCACCCTCCAAGGGATAAGCAGCGCGGCCAGTGTCTTGATCATTGTGTTCGGCGCGTTGCTGCTCCTGCATACCTTGCAAGTTTCCGGGGGTATGGAAACCATTCAGTATGGGATGCGGCAGATCAGTAAAGATATGCGGGTACAGGCCATCATCATAGGCTATATGTTCAGCGCCTTCATCGAAGGAGCCGCAGGTTTCGGTACCCCGGCAGCGCTGGCTGCGCCGCTCTTGCTTTCCCTGGGCTTCCCGCCTATGGCTGCGGCGGTACTTTGTCTTGCCTTTAACTCCTTCCCGGTAACCTTCGGCGCTGTAGGCACCCCTATTATAAGCGGATTCGGCGCTTCCCTGCAGGAAGTTATCAAGACTGCGGTGGATGCGGGAATCTTCCAATCCCCGGAGCATTTCTTCAAGATCATCGGCCAAACCGTTACCTTTATGCACGCCCCTATGGCGGTGGTCCTCCCCATTTTTATGTTGGGGTTTATCACTCGTTTTTTTGGGCCTTCCCGTTCCTGGAAAGATGGTTTTGCCGCGTGGAAGTTCTGTCTGTTTGCGGCCGTTTCCTTTATCATCCCCTATCTGTTCATAGCTTGGATTATAGGACCTGAAGCTCCTTCTTTGATGGGGGGCTTGATTGGTCTGGGTATCGTCATGTTCGGAGCCAAACGGGGTTTCTGCGTCCCCAAAGATATCTGGACCTTCGGAGAAGTTTCCGGGTGGGAAAAGAGCTGGACCGGAGCAATTGCCTATGATGAAAAAGGGGAACTGAAACCCCGCATGAGTCAGCTCAAAGCCTGGATGCCCTATATCCTCATCGGCCTCCTTCTCGTGATAACCAGAGTTGCTGTGCTGCCCTTGAAGGCATGGATGAACCAATACCTGGTCATCAACTTTACGAATATTCTGGGGTATCAGGGGGTGAGCGATAACAGTATTAAGCTGCTGTACCTGCCGGGAACCGTTCCCTTCATGCTCATTTCGGTTGTTACCATTTGGATGCATAAAATCCCCGGTAAAAAGGTCTCCCGGGCTTGGCTTGATACCCTTAAAAAGATGAAGGCCGCCGCCATATCTCTTTGCGCGTCGGTGGCCCTGGTCAAGATATTCCAGGGATCCGGCGGTTTTAACCCGGCTCTGGCCGCGCAGTTAGCGGAATCCGGGGTCTCGGGGACGCTCCCCTCCATGCCTATGGCTATGGCCACCGCGATGGCCGATCTGGTTGGCTCGGTATGGCCGGTCTTTGCCGCCTACGTGGGGGGGCTTGGCGCCTTCATCACCGGTTCAAACACCGTGTCGGACATGCTCTTCGGCCTGTTCCAATGGGACATCGCCGGCCAGCTTAACCTGTCCCGGGTGGTCATCGTGGCGGCCCAGGCAGCGGGCGGAGCGATGGGCAACATGATCTGCGTCCACAACATCGTGGCGGTCTGTACCGTGGTGGGGCTTTCAAACCGGGAGGGGGATATTATTAAAAAGACCTTCTGGCCTTTCTTGCTCTATGGGGTTGTAGTAGCTATCGTGGCCTACAGCTTGCTTGGCTCGGGGTATTCGTCGTTCTAGTTATAAACCTGCAGGGGAAACCCCCTGCAAGGTACTTTTGGGCTACAGTCCTAAGAGGGCACTGTACGCATCCAATGCTGAATCCCCCGACGAACCGGCCAGTACTTTTTTGGTGAGGATTTTCCCCAGTTGTACCCCTTCTTGGTCAAAGCTGTTGAGGTTCCATACCAGCCCCTGAAACATGACTTTGTTTTCAAAGTGGGCAAGGAGCGCGCCAAGGGCTTCAGGGGTTAAGCGCTTACCATAAATAAGGCTTGAGGGTCGGCCCCCACAAAATTCCTTATTGCCCTGAGGGTCGGCTTTCCCCTTGGCAAAGGCCACGATCTGCGCTGCCAGATTTGCCTTGAGCTTGGTTTGACTCAAGGACCCTTCCACCGTAACATCGTCTCCCCGCTGACTTTCGATAAAGCCCACGAACTGAAGTGGAACCACATCCGTACCCTGATGGAGGAGTTGGTAAAAGGAATGTTGACCGTTGGTTCCCGGCTCGCCAAAGACCACAGGACCTGTAGCATAGGAAAGAGGCTCCCCATTCCGGTTGACCCGTTTACCGTTGGATTCCATGTCAAGCTGCTGCAAGTGGGCAGGAAAACGAGCAAGGGCTTGGCTATAGGGCAGGATTGCCGTATAAGGGTAGCCCAGGAAGTTGCGTTCCCATATACCGATAAGGGCATCCAGAAGTGCCGCGTTTTGGTGTATATCTGGATTCATGGCCAGGGTATCTGCCTCATGCGCCCCGGCGAGGATGGCCTGGAACACCCCTTTCCCAAAAGCCAGGGACAGGATCACCCCGCCCACTCCAGAACTTGATGAATACCGGCCCCCGATAAAATCATCAATGTAGAATGAATCCAGATATGCAGGATTGTGGGCCAGGGGGCTGGTTTCGCTCGTAACTGCCACCAGATGTTTACTGGGATCAAGGCCCGCATTTTTGAGCTTGTTTTTGATGAAAAGCTCGTTGGCCAGGGTTTCCTGGGTGGTTCCGCTCTTGGACACCAGGATAAAGATGGTCTGTTCAAGGGATACTGAAGCGGCAATCTGGGAAGCATCATCAGGATCTACATTGGAGATGAATTTCCCCTGTAAGTACTGCTTTCCTTCGGCAGCAGCCCAATTTTCCAAGGCCAGGTACAAGGCACGGGGGCCTAAATCAGAGCCGCCAATACCGATCTGCACTGCGGTGGTAAAGACTTTACCTGTAGAACCTCGTATGGTACCTGCATGAACCGCATCAGCAAACTGAGAAAACCGGTCCAGTTCCTGACGATAAAAAGCACCGAGATCCTTTCCCTGGTGGATTACCGGTTTGCCCAGCTGCCCCCGGAGCAGATGGTGCAGCACTTTCCGGCCTTCCCCGGTATTCATCACCTCCCCGTCCAAGATGGCCTTGTATTTACCCATAAGGTCCTGTTCCTCCGCGAGGGCCTTGAGGGATTCCAGGACCGGTTCATCCACCCCTTTAGCTGCCCAGGCATAGGTCAGCCCTGCGGCCATAGGAACCTGGCACTGTTCCACCCGTTGGGCATTGAGCTGTGAAACAAAGTCAAACCCGGTTCCTCGTGCCCCAAGACCGGCTAGTCTTTGATACCCAGCGGTCTTATCAAAATCAACATAACGCATCCGTTACCTCCTTATGCTGAGCATATCCCCGGACCTCTTTAGGCTTCCAGTTCCGGGATGCTTGCTTTCATGCGGTTCATAAAATTTTCCCCGCTTATCCCTTCTCTAAGACAGACAAAAACCGTATTATCTCTCCCTGAAATAGTACCCAATACATCATCCAAGCCTAAGTTATCCACCGCCAAGGCTACTGAATCAGAATGGCCTGAATAGGTCTTGATCACCACGAGGTTACCTGACCAGTCAATTGAAACATACCCGCGTAGGAAATCATGGATGTAGGTTCGCTCGGTTTCCTGCCGCTCCTTATCACCGGGCAGGGAATACACATACCCATTCTGACCATCGGATATTTTACCAACCTTGAGGAGTTTTAAGTCCCGGGATAGGGTAGCTTGGGTAACTACAAAGCCTTCTTTGTGCAAGTATCCCAGCAAAATTTCCTGAGATTCAATCCGGTAGGTTTTTATCAATTTGCGGACAGCTTTTAAGCGGGCTAGTCGTTCTTTCACCAATATCTCCTGTACGAACCCCGATAGACCATACACCAGCAGGAATAATATTATTAATCTGTATAACTATACCATACTTTCGCTTTTTGTACAAGCTTTTTTCCCTTAAGTCTCAAGGATAAACCCATAGAAATGTTTATTTCCTTACAAGCTAATGAGTTAGCAAATGCTATGGGCTTATCCTTCCTTAAGCGTTAGGCCCAAGCGCCACCGACAGGGTTTTCATGGAAACTCGGATGAAACGCAGTGCCGTACATCCTTTAATATTCATGTAATCATTTCTCATATGCTTTATACCGTTTCATTGCTTCGTCATTTTTATCAATAGGCTGTGATGCGCTTGCCTCTTTACTCATTGCCATTGCTTCAGGGGTATTATTCCACATAAAATCCCCATCTTTTCCATACATATGAAACGCCATTTTCTGCCAAGGGAGTAATTCCCATTCGAATATATTATCTTCTTTATTCATAATAATTTTTACCATTTCATCTAAGGTTTGCGGTGCTCTTGAGAAATAATTTCTAAAATAATGTTCTTTTGAAGATTTTATTTTTCCTATACTATTAATTAATGTAACGAATTTATGGGCAACGTCTATATATTCTTGATCACTCAATGTATCCAAATTTATTATTTTGTTTTTAATTTGGAACATTAATAAATTCAATTCTGTTTGAACCAATATTTTATTATTTTCCTTGTTTTTTGATGTGGTACAAGACATAATCACTCCAGTAATAGCCAAAAATACTATTATCGATAATACACTAATACCGGTAATTTTAATACATTCCATGGCGGAAGTGTTATAATCCGAACTTTGCATAAAGACACCTTCCTTATGGTAAAATATAAACCTGTCCAATACGGGATGGCCATTTACCGTTACAGGATAACCTATCGGCGTTATACCGTCAACACCTTGCGGTATACTGTAGGGAGTTAAACTTAATGGTTGGTTTAGTGCTGGTAAAAATTTCGTTAAGGCAATATTGTATTTATTCACATATCATCAGCCAAAATCTTTCAATGATGATTCATTGGTTAATATTAGTAATGATTGGTTAAAGCAGGCAAATAGTAAAAATTATCATCATTTCTTTCCTAGGGCTTATTTAGAAAAGAAGGGAGACGAAATGTTTTTGATTAACCATATTGTAAATATTACCATATTAATAATTTAACAGAATTTGGTGTATTGAATGATGATTATGAGTTGTTTTTTGACAGAAGATTAACTGTAATTAGCAAAGAATTAAAAGATAGAATTATTGAGCAAGCGATTGATAAAGAAAATATTTTAGAAAGTTTGCTAGAAGAATTTTGAGCGGGTTCAAGTTCGTATAACGTTCCATATACTCCATATTTGTTGCGTCAACGTCCTCACCGCTTCGGTCGCCGCAGAGGGCGTTTTCCCGGCAGCACCGCGCCCTACCCAATCTGGACCAGGATCGCCGGGTCTTTGATCGTCTCGTCTTCGGCAAGAAGGATGATCTTGGACATGACTTCCGCACTGCGGGGATCGTCGTCGGCAAAGGGCAGGAAGACCCTGCCGCGGTGCTGGCTGGGCACGGCGAGGATGTTTACCGCGCCCCGGCCCATCTTGTGTACCTGGGCGCTTCCCAGATGCACGGTGTACTCTCCCAGCCGGCCTGAGATCTTCGCGTGGCGGCCCTCGACGGTAACGTTGACAATGTGGAGGAGCCGCAGCAGTTCCCGGACAATGGCGGCGCGCATCTCTATCGTGGAGTGGCTTGCCTCCGGGTCTACGCCGCCGACGTGGGCCACCGAGACCACAAGGTCCACGTCCCGCATCACCTCGGAAAAGATCACCGGCGGAATTTCTTCCAGCGGGACGGCTTTGTGGGTTTTGCGATCAAAAAATTCCACGGTTTCCAGGGTGGGCGCTTCGGTGTCCGCAGGAGAAAACCAGTCCGCTGCGGCGTAGAGTTTGACGTAGAGGTTTTCCCGGTAATACACCCGCTGAAGCCCCTCTTCATAGTCCACGGTCCAGAGCCGGCTCTTGAGGAGGGCCACGGTTTTTTTCGGCTGTACCTG
>JAISGE010000015.1 GCA_031263265.1 Treponema sp. | reverse complement strand
CTATGTTGATGCCGGCACGACCAGCTTTGACCTTGACGATGCGATAGACGCGAATGGACAAGCCGTTTCATTACCCTACATTGACTTTGTAAAGGTGCAGACGGGACTTTACAAAGACGGCGGCATTGCGGGGGAATACTCCACCGAATCCGGTATTCCGGTAGATCTGCACTTTGGACAGAAATAAAGGGATGCACCGGTTACTCGGCGCCCTGCTGGCAGGGCTGTTCCTGCTAGCAGGCTGTAAACAGCCAAGTCTAGAGGAACCTTGGGGAGATCCCCTGGATCCCCGGCTTATCGGTATTTGGCGTTCCCTGCCCAGCTTGGACGCTGAAGGCTATACGATCAGCGATACCTTCCTCGTGTATACCGATGGGGATGCGGAGCAGGGATGGGACTTTGACTATGAAGGTACTATCCGGTATACGAAGCGCTTTAGCGAAACCGATGGGCTTATCATCATTGAATACACCCGGGATGGCTGGCCGAAATACACTGAACCAGGACATACGGTGAGTGCTTATGTGGGGACTCCTATTCCTGGTCCTTTCTTTGCGGTCTATTACTCAAAGCTCTCAGCAGATTCGGTGATCTTGGTCAACAGCACTACCTTGGATTCAGATCCTCCCTATGCGCCTCCAGAGACCAAAACCCTGGAGGAAGCCATTGAAAAATTCACCGAGTACACCCGGGACCGGTTTATCGCAGGTGTTGCCATACCTCAGCGGCGCTTGTCTGTCTGGCCGCCCTGAAGTTCCTTCAATACGTTGTCTGCTGAGTTTTGAAAGAGGCTCTTATAGACTGGTGAGTCGCAAGTGCTTAACACTACAACATATATAGTATATGATTAATCTAACATACCATATAGATGGTGTCGAATTTGTGAAATTTTCACTAAATGTGAAGAACTTGCGACTCACTTATAGAAAAACAGGGCTGAATAGCTACGTTTTTCTTAAGTTTCTAGTCTACCCTCCGATATTAATAATGAACTTGGACTACAAGTATTTTCGTCCTGCTCTAAAAATGCAGGTGAAGATTTTAAAAATCTACATTATTAAAATAATAATGTAGACGGCACGGATGCCGCGGCGCTGAACTCACGAAAGGGTACGCCGAAAAAGCCAAAGGAGTGACATTATGATCATTAATCACAACATAAGCGCCATGTTTGCTGATAGGTCCCTTAAATCCACACAGACAAATCTTGAAAAGAATATTGAGAAATTATCGAGTGGCTTACGGATCAACCGATCCGGGGATGATCCTTCAGGTCTTGCAGTTTCTGAAAAACTGCGCAGCCAAATTCGGGGCCTGAATATGGCATCTGCCAATGCCCAGAATGGTATCTCGTTCATTCAGACCACTGAAGGGTACCTTCAAGAAACCCAGGATATTCTACAGCGACTTCGTGAATTGGCAGTACAGTCTTCCAATGGGATCTATACCGAAGAAGATAGAACCTATATGCAGATCGAGGTATCGGCTCTGATCGACGAATTGGATCGGGTTGCTTCCCACGCCCAATTCAACGGCATGAACCTCATCACTGGACGGTTTGCCCGGCAAGGGGGTGAGAATGTGGTTACCGCTTCTCTGTGGCTTCACATTGGGGCTAACATGGATCAGCGGGAACAGGTGTTTATCAGCACCATGACCGCCAAAGCATTAGGGGTCCGGAATGTGGGAGATGATACGTTGCTTACCCTTGGGGATCCGGACAGCGCCAACCGGGCCATTGGAACCTTGGACGAAGCCCTCAAGCGGGTCAGTAAACAGCGGGCAGATCTGGGAGCCTATCAGAACCGCTTGGAACATGCAATTCGGGGTATTGATATAGGAGCGGAGAACTTCCAGGCTTCTGAATCCCGTATCCGGGATGCCAATATGGCAACTGAAATGGTTGCCTTTACCAAGAACCAGATTATCAGTCAGGCTGGTACGGCTATGCTGGCTCAGGCCAATCAGCGCAGCCAGGGTATTCTCCAGTTACTCCAATAGGTTCATTGGTTTGGTAAACCCGTGAAGACGCCGTCTGGTACGGCGTCTTTTTTGATGTCTATTCCATAAGGTATATCTTATAGCTATTGTCTCATGTAAAAATATAGATTACTTTTAAAATATAACTATTGGAGGTAATGGATCAATGTTAAAGAAATGGATATTAGCCTTGGCGCTAATTGGTGCAACTGGAGTGGTTTTCGCGGGAACCTACGACGTGGTCAATCGTGAAGATCCAGTATTTATCCTTGATGGGGTTGCTGATGAGCGAGTATGGGAGCGGGTTCCCGCTATCGGCAACTTTGTGCTGCCTTGGGAGGAAGATGTAGAGTCAGGAACGGTATTCAAGGCTTTTCATGATGCTGATAACTTCTACTTCTCTTTCGTCCTGGAAGATGGAGATATCGTATCCGCAGAAGAAGTGGACGATGAGGAAGGAATTGGCAGTTTAGATGCAGTTCACCTGCTTTTTGCCGCCCATCAAATAGACCGGCCGGTTGAAGGTGAACTTCCCACGTACTACGTGGTTTCTATTGATGCATTGGGGCATGTTCAGGATTATTCCACCGTCTATTATCGGCGGGATCAGGATAATGACTGGGCATTTACGGATCAACAGGTAGCGGGCAGGATCTTTGATGGCCGCTATTCAGTAGAGGGGGTAATCCCCTTGGAATCATTCCGGGAAGTCGGTTTGCTTGTTGATGAGAGTTCGATGCTGGTAGGTATTTTCCGTACTGACTGGAGTACCGACGGAGAAGAACCCCAGTGGATATCCTGGATTGACGATCTGGCGTCTGTAACTGAAACCCCGGATATACATCTGGCTGCATCTTTTGGCTGGTTTAGACTGGCTCCCTAACTAATGCCGCATGGGGTACGTTTGAGTGCGCCTTGAGGTTCAGATACTCAAACGTACCTCGGTTGGTGGATTGAAATAAATAAACAAACTATTGACGAGTACTAAGAATGCCGATATTGGTAAAGTATGAATGCCCTGGCAGTATTATATGGGGGCAGCCTTACCAAGGCGGCCTATGAGCAGGTCTTTTCAGGAAAAAGTGCCCTTGCCTGTGCAGTAGAACAGGTGGCGGCGTTCCCGGATACTCGTAAAATTCTTCTATTAATAACCCAAACCATGCCTATCCAGGCTGTGGATTTGATTCAAGGAATTGAACTTATCCGGGCCACGGAATGGACAAAAAAACAGGTCCTTGATACTCTTGCCAGGGAATCCGTGGGCTTTGATCTCACTTATTTTGTCTGGGCTGATTGTCCTTTCTTAGATCCTGAGCTTGCTAAGGCTATTGCAGAACGGCACCTCCGGTATGCGGCGGAATATTCTTATGCCGATGGTTGGCCCTACGGGCTCTCCCCGGAGATTCTGGCCCCGGGTATAGGGGGGATTCTCTCGAAAATAATCGGGGATGTGGATGGCCCGATGGAACGGGATACCTTGTTTTCGGTTATACAAAAAGATATTAATGCCTTTGATATTGAAACGGTTATTTCCCCGGTGGATCTGCGTTGCCACCGTCTGAGCCTTACCGCAGATTCTAAACGGAACCTCCTTTTGTTGACCCGGTTTGCAGAAACGGGTTTTTTAAAGGCCCAGGATGTGGAAACTATCATTGCTGAAAAACCTGGACTCCTGCGGACCCTTCCTAATTTCTTTAGTATTCAGGTAGCTGGTTCTTGTCCTCAGAGCTGTACCCTCTGTCCCTATCCCCGTTTCCAGGGTTCAGGAGATCCTACCCAAAGAAGCGACTTCCTGGATGGTGCGCGTTTTGAGGAGCTTTTAGCTCGTATCATCGCCTTTGCCGGAGATGGGGTGATCGATCTTTCCCCCTGGGGAGAACTAAGCCTTCATCCGCAAAAGATGGAGCTTATGCGCATGGTGCTCTCCCGGCCTGAGCTTTCCCTCATTATTGAAAGTTCCGGTCTTGGCTGGAAAACCGGTGAATTGGAACAGGCAGCTGCAGAAGCCCAAAAAGCCCTGCCTCGGATCAATAGGATGGCACCCCTCTCATGGATAATCGCCTTGGATACCCAGGATCCGGCCCGGTACCGGGAAATCCGGGGCCTAGGCTATACCGAAGCCCTGGCAAGCGCCCAAACGCTGATCCGGCTTCTCCCTCATGACTCCTATGTGCAAGCGGTCAGAGTCAAAGGCTTTGAAGATGATATTGAACAGTTCTATCGGTACTGGAAAGAAGCAGGTGCCCATATCATTATCCAGAAATACGATCATTTTTGCGGCTCTCTGCCTGCATTAGGGGCCGCAGATCTTTCACCGGTAAAACGTCAACCCTGCTGGCACCTCATGCGGGATATGGTGATGCTGCTTGACGGAACCGTTCCCTGCTGTAGAGAAGATCTGGCCGCGTTGACCGGAAATTCGGAAAAAGGGATCTGGGGGAATGTTTTTGCTGATTCTTTGGAAGATATCTGGTCTCGGGGCGCTGCTTTTTACCAGGAACAATGTATACCGGTTTACTCAGGACTGTGCGCGGAGTGTGATGAATACTATACCTACAACTTTTAACGATACATTGCCTTCATATACTGCTGTAGGAGGTACTGAACGGGGAGCTTCTACCGGACTTTCCGCAGTACTCCTGGGCAGAGGTGGAGGCCGGTATCCTCGGCGCACTCGCTTTCAGGAACTGGAAAAAATAGGCTTTGATTATATCATCTCTATGGAAGGTCCCCAGGAACGGTACGATGTAGAAGAACTCTCCGGGCTTTTCCCTCAGGTTCGTTTTATTTTATTGAAGGAAGCGGTAAGTCTTGGTGAACAGATCAACCTGGCTGCATCAGAACTATCCAGTTCCCTTTTTTTTGTATTGCGGAATGATCTGAGGATCCTCCATAGCGGTGGAGCTTCCCGCATGGAGGAGCGGCTTAGGCTAGGTATGGAAGAATTAAACAAGGAAGATGGGCAAAAAAGCCTGTATAAACGGCTTTGTACCGTCCCGTTGATTCAAAATTCCCATTTTGAAACCCTACCCACGCTTATTGCACCTGCAGTATTCCATTCAAGCGTCAAACCATTGTTCTTTGCCCCTGCTAAAGAGGGACAGTCATCCCTATACCCCTTTGATGGAGTCGGTATTTATGACCGAAGCCGCTTTATTCGCTTGGGTGGCTTTGACCGTACTTTAAAAAGTGCGCATTGGCAACTGATGGATTTTGGGTTCCGGGCATATTTGTGGGGAGAACAGATAAGTGCCACCCAATTGATACGCCTTTCTTATGACGGAGAAACACCCCCTGAGGATAGTACTGCAGATGAAAGCTACCGGCGCTTTTATCTCAAGAATTTGGCTCCGGTTTTCCGAGGGGATTCTGCTTCGATTCCGCTTCGGTGTTTCCCGGGGTATTTCTGGCGGAGCGGCAAGGACCTCTTAGCTGCCTGGAATGATTTTTCTCAGGGACGCCAATGGGTAAAGACGAACCGTTACCGGTTCCGTAGCGATGCTCGGGCTATAACCGAGCTTTGGGAGGATATGGGTGAACTGTCGGATGATCATACCCGAGTGGAAGAGGGGAGAACGGAAAATGCAGGAATGGAAGTGCTCAGACTTGAAAATTCGAAAATTGAACCGGAAAATATCGAAGGTTCAGGGCGCTTTGAATGATCACCGCGGTGGTGCTACAGGCGCGGCTTGACTCAACCCGCCTTCCTGGAAAATCCCTCTTAGCCCTGGGAGGTAAGCCGCTTGTCTTGCGGGTTATGGAGGCCCTCAAAGGAGTATGGAGCGATCGGTATGTTCTTGCCTGCCCCCATGACTGTGTAGAAGCCTTTGGCCCTTTAGCAGAACAGGCCGGCTTTGACCTGGTAGCAGGTTCCAAGGAAGATGTGTTAAGCCGTTATAGCGCGGCAGTACACCGTTTCGGAATAGATCGCCTTATCAGGGCAACGGCGGACAATCCTTTTGTGTTTGTGGATGCAGCGAATACCCTCAACCAGGAGGCCTGTGAACGTAAGGCTGATTATGCCGGTTATAGTGGGTTACCCCATGGTGCAGGGGTGGAATCAGTGGCTGCAGAAGCCTTGCTCAGGGCTGCGCGGGATGCATCCCTCACGACTGAACGAGAACATGTGTGTCCCTATTTGTATACCCATCCTGACTTGTTCCTGATCCACCGGCCCTTGGCCCCACTGATATGGCAGGGTCCCTGGATGCGGATAAGCATTGATACCCCTGAAGATTACCAACGAGGCTTGATGCTCTTTGATGCCTTGGCAGAAGGAAATGCTTCCCAGGGGAAGACCATCATTGCCGCATACCGTAGGATTTTCAAGACCTTAGAGGGTGGACTGCCATGATACAAGGCCCCCTCCTGGTGGTTTCCACCTTTGAAAAAGGCCGCGGGGGAGGGCACTTGGTCCGTTCCCTGGTTCTGGTTCGTTCCCTTCGTGCCCTCAAGCGGGAGGTGTACCTTTATATTCCGGGACTTGAACCCCATTTTGAACTCAGGTCCATTATTACCGAAGGAACCGTGGAAGCCTCCTGGCTCATAGGGGATATCGAAACCATCAAGAAGCGGAGTTGGGAAGGAATTATCCTTGACTGTTTTAGAACCGCTCCTGAAGAATTTGCCCAATGGGCGGCCTTAGCTCCTCTGATCGGGATTGATGAGGGAGGGCCGCAACGAGATTGTTTTGATTTTCTCATTGATCTGCTTCCTGGTCTTCCAGGCAATGCTCCCCCCAATATCCTCGCTCCTCATCTCATCCCTCTGCCCAAGAACCGCCGGCCTTCTTTCGGTATTTCACGTGATGCCCCGAAGCAGCAAACCTTGAAAATCCTGGTGAGTTTTGGCGCGGAAGATCCTGCAGGGCTGAGCATTCCGGCCTGCCTTGCCTTGAAGTTGTCAGGGCAAACAGACATTACCGTCCTATTCGGCAGCCTTAACCAGACAGGAGAGCAGGAGAAGACGCTCCTTGTTGCTGAGGGAATTCGGGTTGTGGAGGGCATGACAGAACTCCGGGAACAGCTTGCCACGTATGATCTGGTAGTTACCCACTTCGGCCTCACCGCTTTTGAAAGTTTGGCTGCCCGAGTCCCAGTGTTGCTCCTCTCTCCCAGTGCCTATCACGAGAAACTGGCCCTCCATGCAGGGTTCATGTCCGGAGGCATCGGTAAAAAGAGGGCGCACTGCTTACGCAATATCCTCTTGAATGATAAAGCGCTGGTATCCCTAGGGGATCGCTGCGAGCAAATCCGGGTGCGTTATGGGATTAATGCAACAGGAGAGGATGCAGGTCATTCCTCTCAGGGACTGGGGGATCTACTGGGGACCTATACCCTCCGAGTACCTTTGACCTGTCCGGTCTGCGGGGGTGCCTCCCCTGCTCGAGATCCGGTCTGTGCCCGGTTCCCGGATCGAAGCTACCGGCGTTGTCTGCGTTGCGGTATGGTGTACCTCCTCCGCTGCTCCATACCTCCCATTACCTACGCCCGGGACTATTTTTTTAGCTTTTATAAACAGCAATATGGAAAAACCTACCTTGAAGATTTTCCATATCTGGTACAGTGCGGAAAAAAACGACTGCACCATGGTAAGCGGCTCCTCTACCGTTCCAGGAGGAGGAACCGGGGGGAAGATCCTTCTAAGACCCAATTCCGGCTCCTGGATATAGGCTGTGCCTATGGACCATTCATGGTTGCCGCACGGGAAGAAGGATTTTTGCCTTTTGGCATGGATCCTGCAGAAGATGCGGTTCGGTATGTCCGGGACGAACTGAACATGTCGGCATTCCAGGGTTTTTTCCCGGAAACTCCCTTGCCTCCAACGTTCAGGGAAGGAGGGTTTGACCTCATCTCCCTCTGGTATGTACTGGAACATTTTGAAAAACCGGGAGCAGTTCTTACAGAACTGTACCGACTCCTCAAACCCGGTGGGGTATTGGCCTTTGCAACCCCTTCTGGTTCTGGTATATCAGGCCGCAAGTCCCTCAAAGATTTCCTTGAACAAAGTCCACCGGATCATTGGACCATTTGGAAGCCTTCCCGGATCAGGAGCATCCTCAAACTATTTGGATTTGAACTCAAAAAAGTAGTTATCTCTGGACATCATCCAGAACGCTTTCCCTTAGTGGGAAGGTTTTTAGGTGAACCCAGGAAAAAAAGTGGTATAGTATACGGTTTATTCCTCTGGATAAGCCGTTTATTGCATCTCGGAGATACCTTCGAGGTGTATGCGGTCAAAGAAACGGCGGTTACAAGATCGGCCGTTGAGCAATCAACAGATGGGAAATAATATGAAAGAACGATTAATGATTCTGGGAGCAGGGGTGATGCAGGGACCTGCTATCAGAATTGCCAAGGCATTAGGCCTTGAAACCGTAGTGGTAGACGCGGATCCCAAGGCTCCCTGGGCTTCCTTAGCGGATCGCTTTGAGCAGATCGATTTAAAAGACAAAGAGAACATTGCAGCCTTGGGAGCTTCCCTTAAAGCGCGGGGGGGCTTAGGGGGGATCATGACCGCAGGAACCGATTTTTCCACCACCGTGGCCTGGGTTGCAGCGCAACTAGGGCTTCCCGGGATCTCCTATGAGGCTGCCCTTAATGCTTCGGACAAGGAACGGATGCGCCGATGCTTTCACAGGGCAGGATTGCCCTCCCCGGCATTTGTAGTGGTGGAAGCGGTTCCTGATGCTGGATTTTCCCCGCCCTTTGGGTATCCCCTGGTGGTTAAACCCGTAGACAATATGGGCGCCCGGGGCTGTCGTCGGGTTGACCGTCCTGAAATGCTCGGTGCTGCGGTAACCGATGCACTTAGGTTCTCCCGAACAAACCGGGTCATCCTGGAAGCATACATGGAAGGACCTGAATTTTCGGTAGACGCCCTGGTATACCAGGGGGAGATCACCATCTGCGGTCTGGCAGACCGGCACATCTATTTTCCTCCGTATTTCATTGAAATGGGCCATACTATGCCTACTGCCCTCAATCCGGCTAATGCTGAAATCCTACTTGCGGTCTTTAGGGCAGGAATCAGGGCTTTGGGTATCACCAACGGAGCCGCGAAGGGAGATATCAAACTCACCCCTCAGGGGCCTATGATAGGAGAAATTGCTGCCCGGCTCTCTGGGGGGTATATGTCGGGCTGGACCTACCCCTACTCTTCAGGGGTGGAAGTTACCCGAGGAGCTATCCTGGTTGCCTTGGGGAAGGCCCCCCAAGGACTCAAACCGATTCGGCATTGGACGAGCGCGGAACGGGCCTTTATCTCCATACCTGGAAAGGTCAAGGCTATTCAAGGTATTGAAGCGGCCCAATCCCTTACGTATGTGACTGATCTGTTCCTCCGCATTGAGCCGGGAACCCGGGTTCAGTTTCCTGAGAACAACGTAAGTAAATGTGGGAATATCATCAGCGCGGCGCCTACCCGGGAAGCTGCGGTAAACGCCGCAGAACAGGCTGCCCGTTTGATCTTGATCCGGCTTGAGGCGCCGAATAATGAAACCGAGCACTTCCTCGCTTCTGCTGCTGGAGCAGAACCATTTCCCCCTGCTGCCTTTTCCCTTCCAGAATCCCTCCGCTCCCTCTTGGCTGCTTTCCCGGAACCGGAGCAGACAGGGCTTGATGTAGAAACGGCTTCCGCTCAAAAGCCCCAGGTAGTACTGCTTCCGTTTCAGCCCTTGATCGAATCAGGCTTACAGGATTATACCGGGAGGACTGTACTAGAGAGCCTTGAAGCGGTCCGGGCCATCACCGGGTTTCCCCTTCCCCTGGGGGAACTTGGGGAGACTGGGGAAAAGACCGTGGTTCTAGGCCGCTGTTTCTGGGCCGCCCTGATCCGGGGAGGGTATCAGGGCGCGGTATATATAGTGGATACCCTCGTACCGGTCCATTCCTCTAGCAGGTAAGTCCCTCGTCTGGCTCATCATTGCGTTAAGCTGCATGATAGGGCTTTTAAGGGTAGTGTTGGAGGTAATAGAATAGATGCATACCAGGCGTTTCTTGCTAAGGATATTGTTTTCCAGCATCTTCTTTATATCTATACAAATCCTGGGCTTTGGGGATGAGAAGGCCCTCACCTTGGATGAAACCCTCAAAAGCCTGGATTTGCCTGAAAGCGCTACAACATTCCGTTGGGATCCTTTTTTCCAGATTGGAATCTTCTCACGATCAGATCAGTACGCATCTTTCCAGGTTGGTCTACCTGGGGAAACAGGTTTGGTTATACTGAACGGTAAAGAAATAGTCTTCCTTTCCTCCCCCTTTCTTGAGCAAGGGGCGTTGCGGTTTCCTCAAGCCTTTGTGAACGCCCTGGGTAAGGCTTTGGAAGATACCATTCCCCAGGAAGTGCCTGTCCAATTTCGTATTGCCGGGATCATCGTGGATCCTGGTCATGGGGGTAAAGATACCGGAGCCGTGGGAAATCATAGTATTGATGGAAAAGCTATACGGGTGGAAGAAAAGGACATTACCCTCAAGGTTTCCAAAGACCTGCATAGCCGGCTTTCCCGAAGTTTTCCCGATAAACAGGTCCTATTGACCCGGGACCAGGATATCTTCATCAGCTTGGATGATCGGGTAGCCATAGCCAATGCGATTCCCCTGAAAGATAACGAGGCCACGGTATACATTTCTATCCATGCCAATGCATCCTTCAATAAACAGGTACGGGGTTATGAGGTCTGGTACCTCAGTCCAGAGTACCGGCGGACCGTCATTGACCAGTCGAAATACAAGGATACTCAAGAAGTTATTCCCATTCTTAATGCCATGTTAGAGGAAGAATTCACCTCTGAAAGTATTAGGATGGCTGAAGCAATTATAAAACGGTTTAATGAAGCCCTGGGCAGTTCGCTTCCTTCCCGGGGTATCAAAGCAGAAGAATGGTTTGTAGTACGGAATGTTCGGATGCCTTCGGTCTTGGTGGAGTTAGGATTTTTAAGCAATGAGACGGATGCCGCGCTTTTGACCGATGAAGCATACTTAGAGCACTTTTCAGAAGCCTTATATAAGGGTATCATGGACTTTGTGGGTGAGTTTGAAGGGTCGTCAGGATGAACTGCATAAACTTGGGAAAGCCTCTAAAGAATGGGATATATTAGGTTCACATGAAGGGTACGAGGAAAATTAAAGGAAATGCCGGTTTCTGGGTAAAACCCTATATCCGGCGTTTATGCTACCTGCTCCTGTTAGGGGTCTTTACATGCACCCAATTCCGGCAGTTAAATCAGGTGAGGTGGACCTTTATGTTTTATACGTTGGGGGATGGAAAGCCCGTAGTGGAAGACCGCATGGTTTCCCGATCTCCTACAGAAGAAATTGCCTTGAGACGCTATGTGGAGGAGGCCCTCCTTGGGCCGTTGGCGCCGGATTCTCTGCCTTTGTTTCCCAGAGAAACTCGGCTTCGTTCATTACTATACCGGGATGGAGATGTATACGTGGATCTTTCAGAAAGTGCTGCCTTGCCTCCTTTGGAGGCCCCGGGCGGGGATATCTTTCAGAGCCTGGATACCCTCCAGAGGGGAATCCGGCGGAATTTTCCTGTAGTCAAAGAGGTGAAACTTTTTATCCACGGCCATGAGGTACTGGTCCCTCAAACCAGTGATGTATGGGGATAAAATTTATTTTAAATAGTTATAATATTGCAAAAATCAGGGTAAAAAGCCGTTGACAAATTAATTATATTTTGTATACTTATTAATAACTAGTATGTTAAAACTACAGTCAATTGAAAGGAGCTGTGAATGAAACGTATCTTCATTCTTGTCGTCGTCACGTTGTTAGCAATGGGATCGGTGTTTGCTGAAGAGTCGATACTTATCGATTTCTCAAAATTAACAGCCGATATTGTTCCCGACCAAAATGACGTGCCAACTCAAAACCGTGCGACCTTGATGGATTTTACCAATGAGGCCACCAGTAACTTCACTGCTAGGCAAAGAGTAGCGATGAAGTCTTCTTTAGCTATAGACAGGTGGGATGTGGTATTTTCGTCCTCTTCGCGGAACGTCACCACTAAGCACCTGAGTTATACTAAAGAAGCCCCTTCTAAAGAGTGGGGCACGGTTATGGGCGTTCGGGTACACTTCCCTGTGGAGCCCTTTAATTCTTGGGCTATTGTAAAGCCGCCCTTTGATATTCCTGCATTTGAACCTCCAGCAGAGATTGATGATGACGGAAATATTCAGCCTGGTGAAGAATCTGGTGTTACTGGTCCTAGTCGTTTTGAAGGTGAGACTGATGAGGACGGCAAGCCGACCGGTGGTTTTGGGGTGATCAAGAACGTAGGAACCATTAAGTCAATAGCGGTAAATGCCTATGGACTCAATTTCCCCCACGCGCTTTCGGTAATTTTGGTGGATGACAAAGGGAACGAAAAAACCTATTTCATGGGTTATCTTAACTTTGAAGGTTGGGGAGAACTCCGGTGGGATAATCCTGCGTATGTGCAGAACGTTCGGAACCGTGAATTACGCCTATACCCCATCTATCCAGATTCAACGCCTTTTGTAAAGTTTGGTGGATTCCTCATTCAGCGGAGCGCCTCCAGTCCTGGCGGAGATTACATCGGTTATTTCAAGGATGTCAAAGTCATCTACGATAAGGCCGTATTGGATACTGAACGGGATATTGAGGATGAATCCCTGTGGAATATCATTCAGGATCGGGAAACTGCCCGGAAAACCTCAGAATTGCAGCGGCTTGGCCAGCAAGAAGTCCAGCGCTATTTGGATAACGCGCGGCAGGCTACTGAGACTACCTTTACCCCTACCGAGGGTACTAGTAGTGAGGAAGAATAAGTCGAGTAAAGTGTTTATCCACGTAGTATTATGAACTAAGGCTGCCTAAAAAATCCTCAGTGGATTTTTAGGCAGCTTTTAGTTTTTATAGGGAAAACTGGATCATAGGATGTATAATTGTGCAATTCCCGATCAGCTTATACTCCGAAAAACATACGAAGCGTATGCCCAGGTAAGGATTTTAATTACCAGGGATATTGAAAGTATCCTTGAGGAAAAGCTCAAGTTTCTTTCATCCCATCCAATAGTTAAAGGCAGGGTTAAGGAATTTGAGAGCTATTATAAAAAATACATCAGGCTTCTTCAAAAAGATCCGCTCTGTTCCCAAGATCTAGGTATTACCGATGTAATCGGTATCAGGATTGTATGCCCTTTTTTTGAAGATCTCGCGGTAGTTGAAAGATGTTTGAAAACGAATTTTGAGGTTATCGAGATAGAACGGAAGGGTTCTAATTATTCTTTCAAAGAATTCGGATATGAATCAATTCATTTTTTGATAAAAATTCCTGAACCTCTTATTAAGAAGCGGGGTAACTGCGGATTAGACGTAGTGGAGATTCAAATTCGTACTATTCTCCAAGATGCTTGGGCTGAAGTGGAACATGAACTGGTGTATAAAGCGACGTTTACTCCCTTCGATGAACCTATGAAACGTAAATTAGCGGCCCTGAATGCCAGCCTTTCCCTGGCAGATACGATTTTTCAGGAAGTCAGGACCTATCAACGGCAGCTTAACCGGGAGTTGGAAAAGCGGCGGAATTCTTTTTTTAAGAAGATTGAAGCATCCATTGATACCCCACTGCTTACTAAGGAACAATCAAAAAAGCCTTCTCAGAACCGTCAAAGGGAAACCGCAATTGACAAAATCCAAATAGACGCATCGGCCCCTGATGCAGTGGACTCTTTGGAAAACAATTCAATTGATGAACTTTTGCTTAAAGCCCTGCATGCCCATAATGAGCATCGCTTTACGGTAGCCATTGACTTATACACCTCTATTCTAAAAATGGAACCTGAAAATACCATTGCTTCTCTTATTTATAAACACCGAGGCATGGCCAATTTTGCCCAATCCTGCTATGAGGATGCAATCCAGGATTTTACCTGTTCTTTGGAACTGGATCGTGAATCCTATAAAGCGGTCTATTTTCGGGGTATCGTTAAAACGGTTTTGTTACAGTACCTTGAGGCCATTGATGATTTTACCTTATCCCTCAAGATAAACCCCTATCAGGCATTTTGCCACTATCGCCGAGGACAGGCCTATTATCACTTGGATGACTTTCTCAAAGCCTTGGCGGATTGTGAAGCAGCCTTAATATTAGAACCTGATTCCAAGCCCATAAGCCGATTCAAGAAACTCCTCCTCAATAAACTAAACATGTAGGGTCCCAAAGAGAAGATTTCAGTGCTTACCTGTGGTTCGATCATCCATCCTGCAAGGTCTGCAAAAAGTACCCGGTTGGTTCCCATGCCCGTTCTCCATAACCTCCGGCCATTATCCATGCGGAAGGGATTTTCTGCTTTTGAAGGTACTGATATACAAGCCGGTCCCGTTCAATACAGCGCTCCAAACTCAGTTTGAGGAGGCTGCTGGAAGGAAGTCCGTCATGTTCATAAGGGTCAGACCCATCAACCACGATGACCAGATCGGGGAGCAGGGTTTCAGAACATTTCTCCAAGAGCCCTAGCCCCTGCTGTAATTCCGGTATATACGTATCCTCTGCTCCTGCTGCGATGCTGATCTCCACATCCCCCTGGATCCAAGGGGCTCGTCCTGGGGGTGCGACCTGCAGCGTTTCTTCATCTAGGGGCCAGCCTTTGGCCATGTGTATGGAGAGGTTACAGATATCCAGAATTGTTGTGGGGTCTTTATCCCCTCTCAGTTCTCCCCGCATCCGGGAAAAATGGACCAGTTCCGCAGTACCACAGCCTTTATGAGCATCCAGGTCTACAATCCAAATGCGGTGTGCCCGGTTTTCAGCCTGCAATTTCCGAGCCGCAATTATGATGTCATTGATAAGACAGAACCCCGCACCTTGGTCATACCGGGCATGGTGCATACCGCCCCCCAGGTAATAACAGAATCCTGGCTCAGAACGCCCTTGATCCAAGGCAAGCCGACAGGCCAAGTAGGTACCCTCAACCTGGGCTACTATAAGGCGAAACAGCTCTATAAGGGGCTTCACCGCCTGATCCGGCTCATAGCGGTTGGGCCGTCCTTGGCTGTCCATAAGCTCATAAGCGTTGAACAGGGCCTTGAGCAGTCCTTGAGAACCTTCGGGGCCCTCCTGATACAGAGTCGCGATAAACTCCTTTTGATGGACCCGTTCCAAATCCTCGCGGTTTATGAATGACGAAGTGGGGTCGCCTAGAAAGCCGCGTGCCTCCCGGCAATTGAAAACCGGCTTGAGAGGGAGGGTGTTGAGAACCCCTGCTTGGCCAAGAAAATCAATGATCCGCGATGCCCGGGCAGGGGAAATCGGGAGCATGATGCCGTAATCAGTATGGGTCATTATGAGATCAGGATCATATAGAATCATAGGATCATTATATATATATGCCTTATGCAATGAAAGCCTGGGGCATGAGCTTTATGTAAGGTGAAGCTGATTTATGCTACTCAGGAACAAAATTTTCTTGACCTTTATAGTACTGGTTAAGTATGTTTTTAATGAGTATGAATCTACAAGACGTAACCAGTCTTTGGCTTTAAACTCATACAAAGTACCTGTAATACGTATACGTTTTACCACGCGACACAAGTACCGAATTCATAAAAAGGTGTGCATTGTTATGGCAATAGAAACGAGTTCTCAGTATCACGGAGAAAACCAGCATTCAGAGCAGCCTGGGGAAAACGCTCAAGCTGCCCCTGAGTCTGTTCAGGAAGAACCAGGCGCTGCGGAACAAGCTAAAACCCTAAGCCCGGAGGAAAAATTGCAGGCCCTGGAAGAGCAGATCGCCGAACTTAAGGATCAGTATTTACGTAAAGCCGCGGAATTTGAAAATTTCCGCAAGCGTATGTACCGGGAGAAGCAGGAAGCCATTGATTTTGCCAATCAGAGTCTGCTTTTGGACCTCATTCCTATCATTGATGATTTTGAGCGGGCCATCAAAGCCGCTGATGCTTCCCAGAAGGCTGCAACAGACTTCACCGTCTTTTACGAAGGGATCAGTATGATAGAAAAGCGCCTGTCTTCTCAATTAGATCACAAGTGGGGACTCAAACGCTATGATTCCACCGGAGAACCCTTCGACCCAAACCGGCATGAAGCGATCATGATGGAGAAGTCCCTGGATATAGTCGAGCCAGTGGTAAAGGAAGATTTTATTAAGGGGTATATCTTAAAGGAGCGGGTTGTAAGATGCGCGAAAGTAAAGGTCTTGATGCCTGAGCAGTCTCTGACCGATAGAGAAACGGAAAAGGCCGACCCTCATGGAGATGCTGCCTCAGGGGAAAATCCCTCATAATGATGCGGGGGATATGGGGCGTATGATCGCAATTACGTGATTTTTTAGTATATTTATTAATACGGGATTAATCATATTTTTCTATTTTTTCTAGGTATTTTTCTAAACCAAAGGATAACGTAAAGAAAAAGAAGCAAGAAATAATAGAAGAAAATGGGAAAGGAGTTTATCATACATGGGTAAAATAATTGGAATCGATCTAGGAACCACCAACTCATGCGTATCGGTGCTTGAAGGTGGGGAACCCATCGTTATTCAGAATTCTGAGGGTGGACGGACCACCCCTTCTATCGTCGGCTTTACCAGTAAAGGTGAACGGGTAATCGGTCAACCGGCAAAGAATCAGATGATCACCAACCCTGAAAACACAATTTATTCTATAAAACGGTTCATGGGGCGGCGGTATGCTGAGGTTGGGAATGAAATGAAATTGGTTCCCTATCGAGTGGTAGAACAGGGGGATGATGTACGGGTGGATATTGACGGGAAAAAGTATTCTCCCCAAGAAATATCCGCCTTTATACTGCAAAAAATGAAAAAAACTGCGGAGGATTACCTGGGAGAAACGGTTACCGAAGCGGTGATCACCGTGCCAGCCTACTTTAACGATGCTCAACGGCAGGCTACTAAAGACGCGGGGAAGATTGCAGGACTTGAGGTCAAGCGTATCATCAACGAACCCACTGCCGCATCTTTGGCTTTCGGTTTTAACAAAGATCAGAAAAAAGAAAAAACCATTGCAGTGTACGATTTGGGAGGCGGTACCTTCGACGTTTCTATTCTGGAACTGGGGGAAGGGGTCTTTGAAGTAAAGTCCACCAATGGAGATACCCACCTGGGAGGGGATGATTTTGACCGCCGGATCATGGAATGGCTCATTGCAGAATTTAAGAAAGATACGGCTATAGATCTTGGGCTGGATCGGATGGCTCTGCAGCGGCTTCGGGAAGCTGCTGAAAAAGCCAAGATCGAGCTTTCTGCTATGCAGACCACTGAGGTGAATCTTCCTTTTATTACTGCAGATCAATCAGGCCCCAAGCACCTGCAGAAAACCCTTACCCGAGCGAAATTTGAGCAGATGGTCTCGGACTTGCTGGAACGGTCTAAGGAGCCTTGCAAAAAAGCCCTTGCTGATGCAGGACTCACTGCAGACCAGATTGACGAGGTCATCCTGGTGGGAGGCTCTACCCGGATCCCTGCGGTACAGCAGATTGTTAAAGATCTCTTCAGGAAAGAACCTAATAAGGGGGTCAACCCTGATGAAGCAGTGGCTATTGGCGCGGCAATCCAGGGAGGTATCCTGGGTGGAGACGTTAAAGATGTGCTGCTCCTGGATGTAACCCCCCTCTCCTTGGGGATTGAAACCTTGGGAGGAGTGATGACCAAGCTTATCCCTCGGAATACCACGATCCCTAGCCGGAAGAGCCAGATCTTTTCCACTGCTGCAGATGGCCAGACCGCAGTTTCTATCCAGGTGCTCCAGGGAGAACGGGAAATGGCAAACCAGAATCGTACCCTGGGCCGTTTTGATCTCGTAGGTATCCCCCCCGCGCCTCGGGGCATACCCCAAATAGAGGTTACTTTTGATATTGATGCCAATGGTATCGTGCATGTATCTGCCAAAGATCTGGGTACCGGTAAGGAACAGAAGATCCGTATTGAAAGTTCTTCAGGACTTTCAGATACGGATATTGACCGCATGGTGAAGGAAGCGGAACTCCATGCCGAAGAAGACCGGAAGGAACGGGAACGAGCAGAAGTCAGGAACGAAGCGGACTCCATGATCTATGGTACCGAAAAAAACATCAAGGATCTGGGGGATAAGATCAATCCCGCAGATAAAGCTAAGGCAGAGGAAGCCATTGCAGAGTTGAAGCGGGCATTGGAAGGTGCCGAAGTCCAGGTCATCCGGGACAAAATCGAAGCCTTGAAACAGGCAGCCTACAAGATTGCAGAAGAGGTATACAAGCAGACCGGCGCTCAACCAGGGCAGCAGCCAGGTTCCAATGCTGCAGGAAGCGGTTCTGCACAGGGTAACGCGGATACCAAGCGAGCCGAAGATGCTGATTACGAAGTGGTGGATGACCAATAGCAAGGCCTTCATGAACAATTCTTACGACAGTTTTCGGGTAAAATCGGGGAATTGGAATGAAGTTTACTAAGGTAAAAAGGGTGTTATTGTGGCAAAACGTGATTACTACGAAGTCCTAGGGGTACAGAAGGGCGCCACCAAAGACGATATAAAGAAGGCATACCGGAAGTTGGCCATTCAATATCACCCGGATAAGAATCAGGGCAACAAAGAGGCAGAAGAGAAATTCAAAGAAGCCACCGAAGCATACGAAATTCTGTCGGATGATCAAAAAAAAGCTGCCTATGATCAGTTTGGTTTTGCCGGTGTTGAAGGCATGGGTGGGCAGCAGGATTTTTCATCTGCTTTCCGCGACTTTGGGGATATTTTTGGGGATTTTTCCAGTATCTTCGATACTTTTTTTGGTGGCAGCGGTCGCCGTTCCTCTGGCGGTTCCGGTGTTCGGTCGGGGGCTAATCTCCGTTATGATGTGGACATATCTTTTAAAGATGCGGTGTTCGGCACTAAAGTGGAGATCCAGTACTCCCGGAATGAGGCCTGTCCGGTCTGCAAAGGAACCGGCGCGTCCAGTGGTACCGGTAAGAAGGTCTGTTCTACCTGCGGCGGTTCCGGTCAGGTGCGCCATAGTCAAGGCTTTTTTTCTGTGGCCTCTTCCTGTCCAAGCTGCGGTGGAGAAGGGTATATTATTGAGCATCCCTGTAAGGAATGTGGCGGTTCTGGGGCACAGAAGAAACGCCAGAAGATCATGGTTACCGTCCCCCCAGGGGTTGAAAACGGAAAACGGGTCGTTATCCCCCGGCAGGGAGATACAGGTCCCAACGGAGGTTCTCCAGGAGATCTGTATGTGTTCTTCCGAGTTAAAGCTCACGAATATTTTGAACGCCAGGACACGGATCTGTATTGCGCGGTACCCATTTCCATAAGCCAAGCCGCCCTGGGAGCGGACATTCATGTCATGACCTTGGATGGGAAGACCATTAAAGTCAAAGTGCCTCCAGGAAGTCAGAATGGTAAAATGCTCCGGATCCGGGATGAAGGGGTTCCTACAGGTCCGGGGGGAAGGCGGGGTAATCTCTACATCAAACTCATGGTGCAGATCCCTGCAAAACTCTCCAAGCGAGGCAAAGAACTCATGGAAGAGCTTGCTCGTGTTGAGGGTGAAGATGATGCTCCCAAGCCCATCCCCTTGGCGGAATTATCAGAGCAGTAAGGAAAGTGGCTATGTTGTTATCTGAATTAAACGCCCCTATCGAAGGCTTGAAGGCTCAAATCTACGAAACCTGGAGGCGTCTTTGAGGACGCTTCTTTTGGACCGCGTATAGAGGAACTAGAAGAAAAAGCCGGAGACCCGGACTTGTGGAAGGATCCGGTGCAGGCGGAAAAACTCATGGGAGAACTCAAGACCCTCAAGAGTCGATATGAACCTTGGAAAAGTTTACGAAGGGAGATCGATGATCTGGTGGTGCTTTATGAACTTGCTGCAGAAGTAAAAGACGAGTCCCAGGATGAGGAAATCGAAACTACCCTTAAGGGACTGCGTGTCCGGTATGAAAAGCAGAATATTTTTGAACTTATGAGCGGTGAAGTTGATAAAAATGGCTGTTTCCTTACGATTCATGCAGGCGCCGGGGGAACCGAAGCCTGCGACTGGTCTCAGATGCTCTACCGTATGTACCTGCGCTGGGCAGAACGGAAAGGATTTTCCATAGAAGAAGTGGATCATCTGGAAGCTGAAGGGGGTATCAAGTCCGCTACTGCCCGGATCGAGGGGGATTATGCCTATGGTTACCTCAAGGGCGAGTCCGGAGTACACCGTTTGGTCCGGATTTCTCCTTTTGATGCCAATGCCAAGCGGCATACCTCCTTTGCTTCGGCTTACATTTTTCCTGTGATCGACGATTCCATAGAGGTAACCATTCGATCGGAAGATCTCCGGGTAGATACCTACCGTTCAGGGGGGGCCGGAGGCCAACATATCAACAAGACCGATAGTGCAGTCCGGTTTACCCACCTCCCCACCGGAATCGTGGTAGCTTGCCAAAATGAACGGAGTCAGATCAAAAATCGGGCTATTGCCATGAGTATCCTCAAAGCTCGGCTCTATACGTATTACCGGCAGGAAAAAGAAAAGGAACATGAAAAATTTGCCCAGGAAAAAAAGGAGATTTCCTGGGGGAATCAAATCCGTTCTTACGTCTTCCAACCCTATACCATGGTTAAAGATTACCGAACCAAGGCGGAAAATGGTAATATACAAGCGGTCATGGATGGGGATATCGATCGGTTTATCGAGGAGTACTTACGTTTTGCCTGGAATTCCCAGGTCTAAGGTGGGGGTTTGGGAGATAAGGATACTAAGGAAAAATGCTTGTTCTTAACAAAAGAGTTTTTCTAACAACGAGTTTTTCGACACGAGTTTATGTTTTGCTCATCCTGTTGGGTTCTCTGGTATGCGGCCAAGTGCAGGCATGGGGCAAGACTGATACGGGAGAGCCGCCCCTCACTCAAAACAAGGAATGGGTCTTGGCAATAACTGCCCTGGATGTTTCCGCGCTTCCCCTCTCTCAACAGCGTTTTGGGGAAGTCATAACCCGAAACCTGGTAGATGCCTTGAAACGGGTGCATCATCGAGCTAGGACTTCTGAAGAATATCTCTATTATACCCATTATGCGTGGTCAAAATCCCAGGCTACGGCGGCTAAAACCCTGGTGGCCAAACGGGCGGAGCGGGACAACCTGCTCTTTGCCGGGGAACCCCGGTGGAAATATCAAAAGAGTCTCAAAACCCTTGATAAGGCCATACAGGATCTTGAAGAAGCTCTGGCTCAGGCTGAAGCAGAGGTACCCCTTATAGCGGGGAAACCTGTTTTTAAGCTTACCGATAACGCCCTCAAAGGCTCCTTTCCACCCCCCCCCAAGCCCGGAGGAGAATACCGGTTTTGTGTCAACCAAGAGGCTGATGCCTTTCTTACCGGGGCTCTTGCGGAATTTCATGGCCGCTTATATATTGCCTTGAAACTATACACCCGTTATACCGGTTCGTTTCAGTATGAGGACAGCAGTATTTTTTCCAGCGACACTATTGTTTTGGTTGTAGAGGAATTGGCCAATAGGCTTGTCGATGCGGTTTCTGAGGCTCAACCCGCATCCCTGTTGGTACACACCACGCCTGAAGAAGCCATCCTCTTGCTGGACGGTTCCTTTGCAGGCCAGGGTGAAATAGGGCCCAAGGAGTATCCCCCTGGTTCCATAACTATGGAGAGCTTTGCAGACAATCATCAGCCTTTGAGTATGCCTTTGGAGCTTAATGAGGGGGAATTGGCAGAGTTGTATATTAATTTGCAACCGTTAAGCCGCGGCTCCCTTACCATCACGACTCCTGATGAAGATGCTACCAAGGTGTATCAAGGAGCCCTCTATCAAGGAGAAACCCCCTTACCCGTGGAAATACCCCGCAAGGAATTGGAGTATTTCCAGCTTGAAACTTCCGAGGGAAAAACCGCATCGGTGATCATCCGAGGGCCGGAACAGGCTGAAGCAAACCAGGGTTCACTGAGCCTGAAACTCAAACCAGGGCACAGTGCAGAAGAAAAACAGGTAGAAAAATCCCGAAGGCGCTTTTACAGTGCCTATGGAAGATTCTGGATTGCCTTGCCCATAGCCTTTGTGGTGGGCGGTATAGCCACTGCCCACATAAACGCATACAATAGGACCGGTAATCCTGATCTGTATGACGGGGCAATGACTCGGTACTATGTTTCTATAGGAACACGGATTGTCGCGGGCGTGGCTTTAGCCGAAACTTTTTATCGTATATTCCGTTATATCAGAACCGGGGGCGAAGGTGCAGCCTTCCTCGCAAAACAGTAAAAGATAAGGATAATAAGCATGGGAAGTTTTGCTGAGCGTTTAAAAAAATTCTTTGGTATCCAGAACGTTGTTTCCGAATCGTTGTTTGGAGAATTAACGGATTTACTGGTAGAAGGTGATTTTGGACCTGCAGGAGCCTACAAGACCGTGAATACGTTGCGAGCGCTCTGTAAAAAAGAGAAGATCACCGAGGCTGAAGGGGTACGGAACCATTTAGCCAAACTGCTGGAAGGATTGCTCCTGGAACTAAGACAGAGTACGGTTGGGGTGCTGGATGTACCTGCGGGAACCTTACAGATAATCCTCTTATTGGGGGTGAATGGGGTGGGAAAGACCACCACTGCGGCTAAATTGGCGGATCAGTATCGTTCCCAGCACAAAAAACCGATCCTTGCCGCAGCAGATACCTTCCGGGCCGCGGCAATTGATCAGCTTAAAATCCACGGGGAACGCCTGGGCGTACGGGTGGTGGCCCATAAACAGGGCGGTGATCCTGCGGCAGTAGTCTACGATGCTATTGATGCAGCCCGTTCAGGGGGAGGGGACCTCATCATCGCTGATACTGCGGGCAGAATGCATACCAAATCCGCGCTGGTTGAGGAATTAAAGAAGATAGACCGCATAGTAGAATCCAAGGCTGCGGGGGCCCGCTATATCAAGTGGTTGGTACTGGATGCTACCACAGGCCGGAATGCCCTAGTTCAAGCAGAAACCTTTCATCAAGCGGTTGTGTTGGATGGGGTCATCCTGACCAAATACGATTCCAGTGCCAAGGGAGGGGTAGTTTTCTCATTGGCCGAAGATCTGAAACTTCCCGTGGTTTTTATCGGTACCGGGGAAAAATACCCGGATATACACCCCTTTGATCCCCGCCGTTATTCCCGGGAATTTGTCGGTCTTGCGTAAAGGGTATGGGCTGGTGCTGGTCCTGCTTATGACCGCAACCAGAAACGCAGTCCCAGCGGATTGGTACCGTTCCAATGCCGCGGGCATGATCTTCGAAGGCATTCCCTCCCGGATCACGGCATTGCGCCAGAAGTACTGTCTTTCGGTGGAGTTTATCGCAGTTTCGGCGCTTCCCGAGCCCTTACAAGCCTATTACCAGCCCTCATACCGTATCGAACTGCACACCCTCTATGAAGAAGGGAAGGAATCCCGGCGGCAATGGATCTTCAGGAATGAGCAGGGGAAAACCCTGGTGGTTTCATCTTTGGTGTTTACCCTGGAGCCTTTAACAGAAGAAGAACAAGAGGAAAAAGAAATTCAGGAACCTGAACTTGATGCTTTAGAGGAAGAGCCGCAGGAGCCTATACCCCCAGAACCCAGATTTACGGGATTTATCGAAGTCTACGATTTTTTTAATGGGAATACGCGGCTTATCGAAGAGCATCTCTTTTCCGAAGAGGGTGCTGAAACAGTCACCGCCTACTTCTACAACCAGCAACTGCTTATTCGCGTGGAAACCCGGATCAAAAACCCGGTACCGGCTGAAGCAGGGGAGGACGAATCCACAGAGGAAGCCGGAGTGCAGTTTGAACTCCTGTTCAGTGATTATTACCGGTATAGCCGTTCCTATGCCCTTAGAGCAGTGGAACGGGTGTATCATCAGGAGCTTGCTGCAGACTCAGGGTTGACTCGGCTTCAGTTTCCCCATCTTGGCCTGCAATCTGCAGTGGAGGAGCAGCGAAAGACGTTTGTCAGCCCGAGTACCGCCTATGGTTCAGAATTCATACAGGATCTTTCGGTGGAGGCAGGGGTCCAAGCCGGTTACCAGGTGGTATACACCACCGATGAACGAGGACGGATCTTGACCGAAATCACCCAAGATGCAGAAGGAACCGTGATGAGAGAGATTCGCAATACCTGGGCAGGGGATCGGTTGGCATCGGTAGATTGGAAAACCGGGGAAGAGGAGCAGCGTATTGAATACGAATACGATAGCGCAGGGGATCGGATCCTTGAACGGAATTATACCAACGGGGTCTTAGAACGGCTTGTCCGCAGGGATCAGAACCGGGAAACCGAAGAGTTATATATGAACGGTAAGGTAATCCTCCGGGCCATTTGGGAAGATGGCCGCAAAATATCGGAAGAACGGGTTCGCCCTTAATCCAGCTTTAAAAAGGAACCTAAGTGAAACGTACTGCTAATGTACAGAATTGCCTGCCGGGAGGAACTTCCTTACCCCATGTGCGCTGGATAGGCTTTGTAGCTTCCAGGTATGTATCCAGGAATCGCCGGAATTCTCCTTCCCCGATTCTTGCTGTCTTAGGTATCGCCACGGGGGTACTGGCCCTGACGGTGATCCTAGCGGTAATGAACGGGTTTCAACTGGGTTTCATCGAAAGTATCCTGGAAATAGCTTCATACCATATCAGGGTAGAGGATCCGGTTCTTGAAACCGAGGTTCCAGAACGCCGGTCTCCCTTGCTTGAAGCGATTCCCGCCATAAACGGCTTATCGGGGATTGGGTCGGTTACACCTTTGCGGGAATTCCACGGTCTTATCAGGGGAAACCGGGGCTCCCCACAAGTGGCCCTGATCCGGGGCCTGCCTCAGGATGCACTGGAACAGGATCAAGGTATGGCGGAAAAGCTGGTATTTGAGGCCGGTTCTTTTGACCTTGGGGAAAAGCGTTCCATACTCCTGGGAGCAGAATTGGCCCGGCGTCTTTTCGCGGGACTAGGGGATGCAGTTACCCTGGTTTCCGTGTCCGGTCTTTTAGGGGATGATTCTGGAGAGGATTCCTCGGCTGCAGATTCCAGTTTCATCGTAAGCGGTATTTTCCGTTCCGGCTTCTATGAGTATGATCTGGGCTGGGGATTTATCAGCCTGGATACCGCGGAAGAACTGGGGGGCGGCCCCCTCTTCTTGGGGGTAAAGCTTAAAAACCGTTGGCAGGATAACCGGGCATTAGGGCTGATACAGCCGGTCTTGGCTGCATCCCTTCCTGGGGAACCAGTGGTCTTGAGTACTTGGCGGGAGTACAACCGGGCATTTTTCGGAGCCTTGCGTACTGAAAAGCTCCTCATGTTTGTGGTGGTTGGCCTCATCTTTATCGTGGTGGGCCTCAACATCTTTCAGGCCCAGCAGCGGGCAGTCCTAGAACGGCGGGAGGAGATTGGCTTATTCCGGGCCTTGGGCGCGGGGGAGCGGGCAGTACGGCTGGTGTTTGTTTGGGATGGCTGTATCATCGGCTTTACCGGCGCAGGACTGGGTATGGCCCTGGGACTCTTGCTTGCCACCCATATCAGCCAATGCTTCACCCTCCTTGAGGCAGGGGTGAACGGGATCATCGGCGTATTGAATTCCCTGTCTAGGTTATTCATGGGGTCTTCCCCAGACCTGGAGGAGTTTGCGGTCTTTTCCCCGGCGATTTTTTATATTAAAGAGATTCCTTCCCGGATCATTCCCCAAGAAGTCTTCCTGATATACTTGTTCGGTTTCTTGTCCGCGCTCTTGGCTGCTTGGTTTGCCTCGGGAAAGGTGTCCCGAACCAGGCCCGCAGAGGTGCTACGCTATGAGTAAGCTGCTGGTACAGGTGAAGGACTTGGTCAAAGATTACAAGTCAGGCACAGAAACCCTACATATCCTCAGGGGTATCAGTCTTGAAGTTTTCCAGGGAAGCTCCGTGGCAGTGAGTGGTCAGAGCGGCAGCGGCAAGAGTACCTTCCTTAACATCCTGGGCGGTCTTGACCGCAGTGATGCCGGTTCTGTGGAAGTGGCTGGGCTAGACATTACCGGTCTTTCGGAAAGCAGCCTGTCCCTATACCGGCGGGACCGCATTGGTTTCATCTTTCAGTTTCATTATCTCTTAAAAGACTTCACCGCCCTTGAGAATGTGATGATCCCGGCTTATATAGCAGGCATGAAGAAGAAGCACGCCTTGGAGAAAGCCCGGCTCCTCCTTGCAGAGGTACATTTGGATACCCGGCTCCACCATTTCCCTTCTGCGCTTTCCGGTGGTGAACGGCAGCGGGTTGCGGTGGCCCGGGCCTTGGTAAACGACCCAGATCTGATTTTAGCCGATGAACCTACGGGTAATTTAGATCCGGACAACAGCGCCACCGTGGCCGAATTGCTCTACGCAGCTGCGGAGAAGTGGGGCAAAACCCTCATGGTGGTTACCCACGATGAAACCGTGGCCTGCCGGGCCATGTACCGGTATACCCTGGAGAGTGGGATTCTCATGGAGCAGACCCCTACAGAGGGGCTGCTATGAGAAGCGGGGCAGCTTACTTCATTGCCCTTCGCTACCTCTTGGGCAGAGCTCATGAGGGGGGCCGCTACCTCCGGGGCGCGGCAACCGGGATTGCCTTGAGTCTGGTTCCCATCATCGTTACCCTTATCGTTGCAGATGGTATGATCTGGGGTATCACCGGCCGGTACCTGGAACTGGGAACCGGCCACTTACAGGTGTATAATGTTATACATTCCCAAAATCTCGACACTATCGCCCCTCTTATCGAGGAGGTGGAAAGTGTTCAGGGGGTATGGGCTGAACAGCATGGCCTTGGGGTACTGGTGGGCAAACAGGGGAAAACCGGTGCGACCATACGAGCCATTGAACCCTCCTTCTGGGCGGATCCGGGAAGCAGTGCCTACCTGGTTACGGTGGCAGGAGAGGCAAAACTTGAATCTGACCGGGATGTACTTTTAGGAGAAGCCTTAGCCCGGTCCCTCAGGGTGGACATCGGGGATACCATCCGGATCATGACCATCCGGGTTACTGCGGATGGCAGAAACATACCCCGGATGAGTCCTTTTACGGTTCGGGGGATCATCTCATCGGGGTATCGGGAACTGGATGCCCTGTGGTGTATCATCGGCTACGAGGCAGGAAAGGGGATCCTCGCTCCTGAGTTATCCTCGTCATACCTTATGGTCAAGATCCAGGATCCTTATCGTGGGGCAGAAGTCATGGCCTCGTCTCTCAGGGGTCTCTTAGGCCAGGGGTATAGAGTGTATACCTGGAAGGAACTCCAGGAATCCCAGTACCGTTCCTATGAATCTACCCGGCAGCTTTTACTCTTTATCATGGCCCTCATTGTACTGGTTGCTGCGGTGAACGTATCTTCCGCCACATCCATGCTGGTCATTGAACGGCAACGGGACATCGCGGTCCTCAAGTCCGCGGGGGCAAGTCCCCAGACCACAAGCCGGATATTTCTCTGGGGTTCCTTTCTCACCGGCCTTACCGGTGGGATCACCGGCATTGGGGCAGGTCTTCTTTTGGGGAGCAATATCAACGGTATCATTCATGCCTTGGAAGGGGTGCTGGGATTTTTTTCCCGCCTCTTTCATAGAGAAGCGGTCAAAATCCTGGATCCTGGCTACTATCTGGAAACCATTCCGATCATTATTGACTGGACCGCGGTGGCACTCATCGGGATATTTACCATTCTGAGCTCTGTCCTCGCCTCCTGGATCCCTGCCCGCCGGGCAGGAAAGCTCTGGCCCTTAGAAATTCTTCGAAAATATTAGTTTTTCTCGTGCTCTATGCGGCTTATGTAAAAAGTATCATGGCCACTTGGCATTTACTGGTTCTTTTACTATAGTTGGAACTTATGAAACGAAGATTAATCACCTCCGCGCTGCCTTATGTGAATAATGTACCCCACTTGGGGAATCTGATTCAGGTCCTGTCCGCGGATGCCTTTGCCCGGTTTTGCCGGCTCAGAGGCTACGATACCCTTTATATATGTGGTACCGATGAATACGGTACTGCCACTGAAAATAGAGCTGCTGAAGAAGGGGTCAGCCCTCAAGCACTCTGTGACCGGTATCATGCCTTGCATGCGGACATTTATCGTTGGTTTACCATTGCTTTTGATAAATTTGGGAGAACCTCCACCCCAATCCAAACTGAAATCGTCCAGGATATCTTCAAAAAACTTGATGCCCAGGGCCTTATTGTGGAACATGCCATAGAGCAGCTCCACTGCGGCCCCTGCGACCGGTTCCTGGCTGACAGGTATGTCCGGGGAACCTGCCCCCACTGCGGGTATGCCGATGCACGGGGGGATCAGTGCGAAGCCTGCGGAAAACTCCTTGACCCCACCGAGCTTAAAGAACCCCGGTGTGCCCGTTGTGGTTCCACCCCTACCCTGCAATCCACTCAGCACCTCTACCTGGACCTCCCGAAGATCAAAAACCGACTGGAGGAGTGGATAAAAACCGCTTCGGTTCAGGGCTTTTGGGCACATAATGCGATTCAAATGACCCACGGATGGATTCGGGATGGCCTTAGGGAACGAGCCATTACCCGGGACCTCAAGTGGGGTATCCCGGTACCCAAGTCAGGGTATGAGCACAAGGTCTTCTACGTCTGGTTCGACGCCCCTATCGGGTATATCTCCATCACCGGGAATCTGGGCGCGGAAACCACCGCAGATTGGCATGAGTTTGTGGATACATGGTGGAAAAACCCAAGTGAGGTGGAACTGTATCAGTTTATCGGGAAGGACAATATCCCGTTCCATACGGTGATCTTCCCCTCAAGCCTGCTGGGGTCATCTGGTCCTGAGGGGAGTGCAGATCAGTGGACCATGTTGTACCACATGTCCAGTACTGAGTATCTCAATTACGAGAGCGGAAAATTCTCCAAGTCCAAGGGCGTGGGCGTTTTCGGCACTGATGCTATGGAAACCGGTATTGCCCCGGATGTGTGGCGCTTCTATATCTTCTATAACCGGCCTGAAAAGGCGGATGCCCTCTTTACCTGGAAGGATTTCCAGGAGAAGGTGAACGGTGAACTCATCGGTAATCTGGGAAACTTGGTGAACCGGACCTTGTCGTTTGTAAGCCGGTATTACGAAGGAACCGTGCCCCAGGAGGCAGGGAATCCGCAGTTCTGGGAAACCCTGAAGCAGTACGAACAGCAGATTACCGAAAAATTGGAACGGGCAGAACTCCGGGATGCCTTCAGGCTGGTATTTGAGCTTGCATCGTTTGCCAACAAGACCTTTCAGGATGGGGAGCCGTGGCGGAAGCGGAAAACGGATCCGCCGGCAGCCGCTGCCCTTATCCGGGACCTTTGTTATGCGGTACGGGATATAGCAATCCTGATCGAGCCTTATATGCCCACTGCGGCTGAAAAGATAGCCTCATTTTTAGGGCTTTCCTTTAAGGAAAAAACCGAAACCGGAGCACGCCTCTCCTGGGAATCGCTGGGCCAATATCAGGGACTTTCCCACGTGGTGAAGAGCGAGGTGCTGTTCCCTAAACTGGAAGACGAGCTTGTGGAAACCTTACGGGAACGGTACTCCGGGACCCAGCAGGATCGGGCGGAACGGCAAGCCTCGAGCCAGGCAATGCCGGTCTCTGAAACCCCGGTTCCTGATTTCAGCGCAACCCTGGATTTACGGGTTGCCCAAATCATACAGGTTGAGCCGCATCCCAAGGCAGATAAGCTCTATATCGAAACCCTGGAAATAGCTGGGGAAGAGCGGGTCATTGTTTCTGGGCTTGCGCCCTTTTATACCCCAGAGGAACTGCTGGGTAAACGTATCATCCTAGCTTATAACCTCAAACCGGCAAAACTCCGAGGGGTGGAAAGCCGGGGTATGCTGTTGGCAGCCTCGAGCACCGATGCCGAGGGCCATGAGCAGGTGGAAGTACTGGATGCCGGGGATACCCCCACAGGAACGGTGGTAGGACTTGAAGGAACCGAGCCGGGAACACCGCCTCCGGTAATTGACCTCAAGACGTTTCTCTCTATTCCTTTGGCTGTGGAGAACCATACCGTGGTATCCGGCGGCAAAGCCCTAGTTTTAGCGGGACACCCCTTACGGACCAAGGTGCTTGGTTCAGGTGAGGTCCATTAGTGCGGCTCAACAAAGGAGCGCGCTCAGAAGAAAACGGCCTTTCCCTTCCGGGGCAGTACCTGAGGAGCATCCTGCCTACGGATCTTGCGCAATGTAACCAGGCGAATTCCTTTTTGCAGTCAGGGTTTTGGGGCAGTTTTAAGGCCCGGTTTGGCTGGAATGCCCGGGCATTTCTTGCTGACTGGGGGGAATGGGGGACGCGGCC
>JAISGE010000206.1 GCA_031263265.1 Treponema sp. | reverse complement strand
GCTTTACAAGCTGGATCGCTTATTGGTATACTTAATTCATGCAGGAATTACCCGTAGGAATACAGTCGTTTGTTGATTTACGCGGCAGAGGCTGTGTGTATGTTGATAAGACTCGGCTGATAGAGTGGCTGATAAACAGGGGTAAGACGATTTTCCTTTCACGGCCCCGGCGTTTCGGCAAGTCTCTGCTCGTGAGTACGCTTCAAGCGCTGTTTGAAGGCCGGAAGGACCTGTTTGAAGGCTTATACATCGCCGATAAGGTGGACTGGGAGCAGCAGTATCCGGTGATCAAGCAGGACTGGAGTCTTATCACGCACACATCGGCTGAGACTATTGAACGGGCTTCGATAGCGCATCTGCGGGAGCTTGCGGCCTCTTTTGACATCGCTCTGACGCAGGAATTCGCGGCTGATTGCTTTGGTGAGCTGATTCAGCGCTTGCATCAGAAAACCGGCAAACAGGTGGTGGTGCTGGTCGATGAGTACGATATGCCTATGCTGGATGCCCTAAGCGAGCCGCCGGAAATTATTGAAGGGATTCGGAAGTTTTTGCAGAATTTCTACCGGGTTCTCAAAGGCGCTGATGAGCATCTCCGTTTCGTGTTTATGACCGGAATCACCAAGTTCGCCAAGGTTTCGGTGTTTTCCGCACTGAATAATTTGCTTGATGTTACCTTTGACGCCACATACGCCACGCTTTGCGGCTATACGCAGGAGGAGCTTGAGTCATGTTTCGCGCCGCACCTTGAGGAACTGGCAGTGGCACATCATTGCGATGTACCGGAAGCGCTGGCAAAAATACGGCGCTGGTATAACGGGTTTTCCTGGGACGGGGAAAACGCGGTGTATAACCCGTTTTCAACACTGGTGCTTTTGAGCCAGAAAAAGTTTACGAATCTGTGGTTCGAGACCGGAACCCCTACGTTTCTTGTCAATCTGATGAAAGAGCGTAATGATGTGCATCTGTTGTTGGAACCGGTGCTTATGAAACAGGCTGAGTATAACAGTTTTGATTACCGGACACTGGATACCAAGCAGTTATTTTTTCAGTCCGGCTATCTCACGATAAAAAAGACTGAAAAGGATGAGTTTGGAGAAGAGCTGGTTTATACACTTGGCATTCCGAATGAGGAGGTGCGGCAGTCGCTGATGGATTATCTTACCAGCAGTTACGCAGTGTATCCTGTTGATAAGACAATTTCGTTGCGGGGGCGCATGATGGAGGCGCTGCTCAGAGGCGAGGCGGCTGTATTTGAGACAAGTCTCAAAGCATTGTTTGCCAATATTCCTTACCAGCTTCATATTAAAAGAGAAGCGTATTATCATTCGCTGCTATTGCTGTGGTTAAATATGCTGGGTTTTCATGTTGATGCTGAAGTTTCCACGAGTAGGGGCCGTATTGACGCGGTGTGGACGTGGAAGGAGCGTGCGGTCATTGCCGAAGTAAAATACGCGAGCAAAGGCGCGTTGAAGACGCTTTTAGATACGGCCATGGAGCAAATCAAGGAAAAAGGTTATTGCGATCGTTACGCGGCTACGCATCAACGGGTCGCGCAACTGGCGGTAGTGTTTTCTGGAAAACGTATCGCCTGCCGCATGAAAGAACTTTCGCCGCATTAGAACAATACCCGACTCTGCTTAAAGCATACTCGACTACTCTCCGAGTAGAGCTGACTTCTTTTCTTTCTCTTTGTAAATGATGAACACACATATCTTCTTTTTTATAAACCCAGGGGGATAAGCCGCTTGTGCTTGTTCAGGGTCAAGGCTTTGTTTGAGTATTTTCCACTCGCAAGAAAAGAGATAGTTCTTTCCATGCGCCCCGGTTTAACCGGAATTCCCTCGAATTCCTCTACGAATACCAGCTTACCGCAGAACCCTTGCGGGTCGATACGGTAATCGCCAAGAAGTCCGCGGGTTACCGAAACATACCCGGGGATTCGGGAAGTCGTTGGAAATATACTGCCCATTTTTCGATTCCTATGCTCACCTTAACATCCACCCAAAAAGAAATCATCAACCACCTCATCGCAGCCCATGAACAGCGACCTTGGAACAGCCAGATTGCCACGTATTTCCGGGCCTTTACCGGGGCCTTTCATGCGGATATGCCCTTCACCTTCTATTTTCTGGCGGTAAACCATCCTATCATGTACGTGTACGATCCCCGAGTCCCGGACAAACGCAGTTCCCGGGAGGTGTTTCACCGGGAATGTCATGAGAAAAAACAAAAAATCCTCGAAATCACCGATTTTTTTGAGTACCTTACTGAAAAAGACTATGTTCATAGGATATACCAGGGTTTAGCGGGACGACCGGTTCTCCCGAATCAGTATGACAAAACATGGCGGAAGTACAGCGACTTTTACAACGACATCATGACCGGTTTATCCTTTGTTTGTCTTTCGGATTTTAAGCCAAACCCAAAACTGTACGAGTTATCCTGACACTAAAAGACCCGCCTCTGGCGGGTCTTTTTTTTGCGCTCAGGCTCAGGTACTTGAAACCGCTTCCAACGCATCGGTGAATCACCGCGTTATTGTCCCGCGTTTACCTGAATTGGCTACGGAAGAAATCTTCCGCGATTTCCAAGGTTTTGTGTATCTCCGCTTCAGTATGGGCATAGGAAACAAACAAGGCTTCAAACTGAGCCGGCGCCTGGTATATACCCCGTTCAATTAGATGGGTAAAATACCGGGCATACTGCTTCGTGTCCGCGGTTCTCGCGGTTTTGAAGTCCCGTACCTTTTCACCGGTGAAAAAAAGCGAACCCAGAGAACCGATATGATTTACCGAACAGGGCGCCCCGGCCCGGCTGCTGATCTCGGTAAGACCGGTAAAGAGCAGGGTCCCCAGATGATTGATACGGTCATACACTTCAGGATGATCCTGCAGATACGTGAGCTGACTTAGCCCCGCGGCCATCGCAACCGGGTTCCCTGAAAGGGTACCGGCTTGGTAAACCGGCCCACAAGGGGAGATGAGTTCCATGATCTCCCGTCTCCCCCCATAGGCGCCTACGGGCATCCCGCCGCCGATTATCTTACCAAAGGCCGTGAGATCCGGCTGTACTCCATAGTAACCCTGCGCGCCCTCCAAACCCAATCTGAAACCGGTAATCACCTCATCAAAGATAAGGAGTGCCCCTTGGGCAGAACAAATATCCCTGAGTCCCTCCAGAAACCCTGCATCAGGGAGTACTACGCCCATATTGGCTGCTACCGGTTCCACGATAACCGCAGCTATCTGGTGTGGGTGATGGGCAAAGAGCTGCTCCACGCTGTCTCCATCATTGAAGGATGCAACTAGGGTATCTGCTGCACAGGCAGCCGGTACTCCCGCACTGTCTGGTGTACTACCGCTCAGCAGCCCAGAACCTGCCTTAACCAGCAGCCCGTCACTATGACCGTGGTAACAACCGGCGAATTTGACAATCTTATCCCTCCGCGTGAATCCCCGGGCCGCCCGGAGCGCGCTCATGGTGGCTTCGGTACCGGAATTGACCATCCTGACCATTTCGAGGGAAGGAACCAGACTGGTCATAAGCCGGGCCAAGCGGACTTCTCCTTCACTGGCTGCACCAAAACTCATGCCCTGAGCAGCCGCGGCCAGCACTGCCTTGCGGACTTCAGGGTGATTATGCCCCAGGATCAGAGGTCCCCAGGAACCGATGTAATCAATATAGGAATTCCCATCCACATCGTAGATCCAGGCCCCGTCTGCATGATCAATGAAAATAGGATCCCGGTTTACCCCTCGAAAAGCCCGGACCGGACTGTTCACCCCGCCGGGGATGAGTTTCTTGGCCTCTGCAAAGAGTTCCGTGGAACGGCTCATGTCCATTACCCTATCCTCCCCTGGGCAATCCAGCCGGCAATTTCCCGGGCAAAATAACTTATCAAGATTCGAGCCCCTGCCCTGAATATACCCACCGTACTTTCACAAATCACCTGTGCCTCATCAATATACCCTGCCTTGGCAGCGGCCTTTATCATGGCATATTCTCCACTCACGCTGTACGCAGCCACCGGCACCCGAACCTGTTCCGCCACCTTTTGAATCACGTCTAAGTAGGCCAAGGCCGGCTTCACCATGACCAGGTCCGCTCCTTCCTGGACGGCCTGTAATGCCGCCTGGATTCCCTCGTTCTTGTTGTGATAGTCCATCTGATAGGTCTTCCGATCCCCAAAGGCCGGGGTAGAATCCACGGCAAGCCTAAAGGGGCTATAGAAGGAGGAACCGTACTTGACCGCGTAGGCCATGATCGGCAGGGCCGTGTACCCTTGGCTGTCCAAGGCGCACCGGATGACCCCCACCCGTCCATCCATCATGTCCGAAGGAGCCAGCATCTGGGCGCCTGCTTCTGCGTGGGAAAGGGCAATCTTTGCCAGGTAGGGGAGGGTCTTATCATTGTCAACCTGTTCTCCTTCCAGGATTCCGCAATGACCGTGGCTCGTATATGCGCACATACATACATCGGTAATCCTGAAGATTTCAGGATAATGGGCAGCGGTGTACCGTAATGCAGACTGGATGATCCCCTCGGGCTGGTACGCGCCGCTTCCTTGGGGATCTTTCTCTTCGGGCAGGCCAAAGAAAAGCACCTTCGTAATTCCCCCTTTAAGGAGTTGTTCATAGAGCGGCCCAAGCCTATCCACACTGTACCGGTACTGCCCATCCATAGCGGCAATGGATTCTTGGATGTTTTTACCTGTTTTGACAAACACCGGATAGATCAAACTATCTTGGGACATTCTGGTTTCCCTGACCATTCTGCGGAGCGTATCGCTCCCGCGCAACCGTCTTGCTCGGTAGCGTATTTCTGCCATGTTACAAGCCCCCAATCTAGATTCAAGGTACCCGTCTATTGCGCTCTCGTCTAGGCTGCCATGCATGAGCTCTACGTAAAAAAACGGAAAAACCAGACTGGTTTACTTGATTTATATCCAGGGGCAAGATAGGCTTATAGGTATGTTTCTGTCTGTTTCAAATGCTGTTACCCCTATATGTATCCTCAAAGACAATGAAGCGCAATTAGTTGAAGAAATTGAGACGTACCTTGATGCCCGATATCCCGAAGAGAGTAAACTTGTCAAGAATCGATTTCAATGTCTCCAGGGACTTGGAGAGGCAATTTCCCAATACCCTTCGGTGAGGGCAACGCAAATCATGCGCGGGGAGCATCGGAGCGAGGAAAATCTTATTGAATCCCTCTCCAGTTTTTCCTCTACCTCCCATTTATTCCATATTCCCACCCGAGTAGTGGCTACCCGTAGTTTTTTGGTAGCCAAATTTCATGCTTTTTCTATGCTTTCCATACTGGTACGCGATGTACATGCCCTCTATTTCCCGGTGCGGCGCGTACTGTTTTCGATTGTCTGTACCCTGATGGCAGAAGAGGTCTATTTTTCCTGTTTAGAGGATGTTTCCTTTTCCCATGATACCAAAATCAGTCTGGCAAATGACCTCATTTCCCTCTGGGATAGCGGCAGAGACCCAAGAGCGGTTCGGCATCTCCCTGCCTTGGAGTCTCTCTGGGTAGCCCGGGATGCGGCGCCTCCTGCCTTTGGAACCATGGAAGGTTCCAGCGAATTGATCCGTATTTCCATGGATATGGGGGAAGACTGGCATATCTTTTTGGTACAAGAGACGGATCATGCTGAAACCAGATGGGCCTTAGAGGAATTCCTTTTCGGGCTTTCCTATGAGGAGATCCTCAAAGTTCGTTCAAGGCTGGTCCGGTTTGGCATCTCCGCGATAGGACGGGATGAGGTCCGTTCCTATATTGGCAGCCAACCAGCCTACCGCACGGTAAAAGATGCGGATCCCCGGACCATTTATGATTTTTATATTGACCGCCGGGACGCCGCGGTCTTCCGCAAGCGTATTGCCTTGCCAGGACCCCAGCGAACCTTAGAAGAAATTTACTTAAAATACCTCATCACCATTGAATAACCCTATTGCTGATCGTAGGCTTCTGTTTCATCGTAGATGTACTCAAGCCCAACACCGGCTTTTTGAAACATAAGCTCTGAATCTCCCCCGTCATGGTAGCGGCGCTGGCACACGACCCGGCGGATACCGCAGTTAATGATCAGCATCGCGCAGGTTCTGCAGGGGGTCATCCGGCAATAGAGGGTGGCCCCTGCTATGGCAATGCCCCGTTTGGCGGCTTGGCAGATGGCGTTTTGTTCTGCATGAACCGTCCGTACGCAATGGGTGGTAAGACTGCCGTCCTCGTGGAGCATCTTTTTAAGCTGATGCCCCACTTCATCGCAATGGGGCAGCCCTGCCGGAGCGCCCACATAACCGGTTACGAGGATCTGGTTGTCCTTGGCGATGACGCAGCCGGAACGCCCCCGGCCGCAGGTTGCCCGCTTGGAAATGGCATCACAGACTTCCATAAAATACTCGTCCCAACTGGGCCGTACATAAGGTGTTTCTTCCATATTTTCTCCATTTTCTCCTGATCCGCATTGTAGCACCTGGAATAGTTATGTACAGTATATACCGTGAGTTCGACAGGAGGTTTATGATGAAAAAGATGGGTTTGTTATGGTTGCTTGTTGTTCTGGGCGTATCTTCCCTTGGGGCGCAGCAGAAATACGCCTTGGTTATCGGGAACGGCGCGTATACCGGCATTACCCGGCTCAACAATCCGGTGAATGACGCCCGCGACATGGAGGCCGCGCTGAAAAACCTGGGCTGGACCGTGGACCTGGTGCTCAACGGGAACCTTGACCAGATGGAGGGCGCCGCGATACGCCTCAAAAACCGCTTGGCCGCTTCCCGGAACAGCTATGGCTTTCTTTTTTACGCGGGGCATGGGGTACAATCCGGGGGTGTAAACTACCTGATACCCGTGGACGCCACGATACAGAGCGAAAATTTTCTGCGGCAGCGGGCGGTTTCCCTACAGGCGTTGCTGGACGAACTGAATGACGCGGGAAACGAGCTTAACATGGTGGTACTTGACGCGTGCCGGGACAACCCCTTTAGCTGGGCGCGGGGCGGGACCCGGGGTCTCCAAGTGGTGGGCAGCCAGCCCGCGGACAGCATCATCGTGTACGCCACCAGCGCGGGGAGTACCGCTGCGGACGGCACGGGCAGGAACGGGCTGTTTACCACCCACCTCCTGAACAACCTGAAAAAGCCGGGCCTTGAGGTAAGCGAAATGTTCCGGCTGACCGGTGCGGACGTGCGCCGGGCAAGCGGGGGCGCGCAGATACCCGCGATCTATTCCCAGTTTTTCGA
>JAISGE010000152.1 GCA_031263265.1 Treponema sp. | reverse complement strand
GGATAGAGCGCGACAATTTCCGGGTAGACCAGCGCTGCGCCGATCACCATGCCGAGAATCGGATCAAGGCCGAACTTTTGCGCCGAAGTATAGGCGACCAGAATAGGCAGAAAGTACATGAGCGCGTCCCCTGCCGCGTAAAGCACCACGTAGGACGAGTCGCCGGAAGCCACCCAGCCGGGAAAGCATATCTGCAAGATGGATATAACCCCCTTGATGATGCCGATGCCCATTAACGCGGGGAGTATCGGGGTGAACACGCCGCTTATCGTGCCGATAAGCATGTTGCCGATTGACTGCTTCTCTCCGGCTCCGCCTCCTGCGTCAGAAACGCTGCCGGTGGGCGCGCCCAGCTTTTCCAGTTCGACAAATACCTCGTGTACATCGTTACCAATGACCACCTGATATAGACCGCCAGCTTTTACCACACTGACCACCCCGGGGACGCCCTTCACCGCGTCATCCTTCGCTTTCCCATTGTCCACCAAGGTAAAGCGGAGCCTCGTGGCACAGTGTACCACCGACCTAATGTTGTCCCGGCCGCCTATACCTTCGAGAATCCCCTGAGCGGTTTTCCCAAAATCTTTTGCCATAGCCTTTTCTCCCTGTAGTTCTCATCTTGCTATAGATATATTCCAGCTTTATACAAACTGGTATCAAAAAACGGGCCTTACACTAACCCGTATTTTTTGAACGCTTTGGCCAGACCCGCGTTTTCGATGGTATCGGTTACGTCGTTGGCTATCTGTTTCAGGGCATCATGAGCGTTTCCCATGGCAATACCCACCCCGGCACATTCCAGCATGGTACGGTCATTATCACTGTCCCCGATAGCGATACTGTTTTCCCGCTGGATGCCGTGATACGCAATCACCCGTTCAAGGGCTGCCCCTTTATGCACCCCCACGGGACTGATTTCTCCGCCCTTCATACCCTTAACCGGAATGGAGTTGCGGAACAGTTCACATTCCCCTTGAAACTCCTGTTCCACATCCTCAAAGGTAAGCCCCGCAGGCTCCATAAAAACAACTTTGCACACCTCATCCCAAGAATCAGGATCATCTTCAACCAGGCTTCGAAAGATGATCCGTGAAAACATTCTTTCGGTAACCCCGCGGAGCGTCCAGGGCGTGCCCGTGTGTAACGCATCAAGCCAGGGTTTTAAGTAGGGGCCGGCCAGCACTTTACTAGGAAGTTCCAGCATATACGGGGTTTTATAGATTTTAAGGTAATCAATCAGGCGACAGAGGAACTTCTTTTCAAAGGAAGTATGAAACAGAACCTGGGGATCATTGCCTTTCGTGTTATCCCTGGTTTCAATCCATGCTCCCCCTGAACTCACCACCCCGTCAAACCCGGCATTTAAAATGGATGGGCTGATTTGTACCCGAGGTCTTCCCGTACAGATATACAAGAGGTGTCCATTTTTTCTGGCTTTACGGCAAGCCCGCCCTGCGGATAGGGGTATATGATTGTGATCCGCTAAAGTTCCATCGATATCCAAAAAAACAATTTTTTGATTCACTGGCTTAAACGCTCCGTGATCCGCCGGATATGCAGGGTCAGAAACAACAAATCATGGTGCAGAAGTTTCCAGCCCTGGGTTTCCTGTAAATAGGTACAGATGCGATTACAACACGCCGAGGCTTCGGGGTAGCGCTGTATAATCATCCCATATAATTCATCGTCTCGGGTTGGGGATTTTTGATTCGGATGTACCGTATACTGGAGGACAAAATTGCGTAGATGCATCACAAAGGGCATCACATCAAAGGATTCCTCGTCAAAGGTAATATGAAAATGTTCCTTGATAATCTTGATAATATCACTGGTGATGGTAAGGATCTTGAAGGTCGTCGGCATATCCGAGGAGTCAGTTTCTGCGTTGATAAAATGCAGGGCAATATTAACCGCCTCGGATTCTGGAAACACAACCTGCCGTTCCTGCCGGATGATTTCAAGGCCCTGCAGCCCTGCTTGGAATTCTTTAGGGTAGAGATGCCGTATATCCCACTTAAGCGGAGTCTGCATGACGTTCGGTTCCTGTAACCGTTGAAAGGCAACGGAAAAATGATCCGCCAAAGCCACCACTACACTGGGATTTAGTTTTGTTTGAAGCAGTTCCTTCCCACAATCCGTTACCTTGGTAGCCAGGAGGATATATTCATAGGCCAGATCAGAGAGGATTTCGGCAAAGCGGCTGATTTGGATCGACTCCTGGGGAACAAAGACCTTCTCAATAAGGCTTGTATCGACCGGAGACCCGGGACTTGCCTGAAAGCCAATCCCTTTACCCAGTACAATTACTTCATGGCCTCGGTCATAGGCAAGAATGATATTATTGTTGTACTTCCGAATACTTTTCATACATCTCGTCCGTGCTCTTAAAAAACAAAAAAAGACCCAAACCAAGCGGCCATTGGGTGCCGGAAGTTCAGGTCATGCGTGTATGCGTCTCCCCGTATGACCCATGAGGGTCTAGTAGGGACTATCCACTAACAATCCTCTTACTGATTCTACTGATTATTAGTATGGAATACCGATTGATGAATGTCAATATTTTTTATAACTGTTTTTTTACTTTTTTACCGGAATAAACGAAAGATCAGCTTTCCTCAATTTACCAATAGCATGGATACCCTTATATCAGCTTATGATCCTTTGCGGCAATACTTAAGGCATTGTTCCAATAATGAAAATGCAGGAAAATCCCGCGGATATCCATATCTTCGATACGGTTTGCCCGGTACTGCAGCCGCTTAAAAGCGATACTCACCGCGGTATTGAGATCAATGTCAGATGCATTGGATTCCTGGAGTATGCGATAATAGGCATAGAAATAGAATATATCATGGGCATCCTGGTCTGGAAGCAAGTCGTTCCTGATGAATTGCTGGATACGCTGTATGTCATTTTCCTGATTCGCTTGAGGGGAGGGAAGCCGGCACAGGGCAAGTCCCCGATACGTGAGGAGCATCCGTTCCCAGAACGCCTGGGGATCTACCTGTAACAGCTCGCATTGGGCAAAGCCGCTGCGCCAGTCAGGCCGCTCAGTGTATAGAAACACGGAGCTGGAAACGTGGAGCTGTATCCTATCAGTCAGACTAATGGTCCGCTGGTAATCTCCCATGATATAAGAAGCCTCAACCTCAAACAAAAAGGCATCTGCTGCTGCGGACGGAAGTTCCAGCCCCGGATCCGATCCTGAAGCACGGTCTAAGAGCATAGAAACCGGTCTCAGTATTCGCTTACCCAGGTATACCATAGCCCGGTAAATCCAGGCATCCAGAACCTGCTCCTGGTCAGGGGATACAGAACCTGCAGGATTTTCCTTGAGGGCCTTAAAAATATCCAGGGCCTCCTGATAAGACCCTATCTCAAACCGGATTTTTCCCCGGAAAAACCGAATCCGATCCCGCCAGTCAGATTGTCCTGAGCTTATAGCAGCCTGTTCCGCCTTGAGGGCCAACTGTTCAGCCCAGGAAAGATTCCCGAACAGGAACTGGATACTAGCAGCATAATACGCGGACACCGTCAAGATATCAAATTGCCTCAGCCATTCGGCGTTTTCAACCGCAAAGGATATATAATCTAAGGCGTCTCTTATCTGTTGCCTCGCCAGGTTCACCAGGGCAAATAAACGGTACACTCGGGTGATACCCTGTTTTTGTCTTTGCCCTATGAGCATGGCTTCCTTTACGATTTCCAAGGCAGTATCCAAGTTCTTGATCCCAAGATAATAACAGGTAAGGTTGACCAGGATGTGAATCCTATGCCCGGAAAAGGTGATACCCAGGGGAACCGGCATGGTGAAGGCTTCTCTGATTTCTCCTTCATTCCCATGGATAAGGGCCTTGAGGGTGGTAAAAATATAAAACAGGGTAGGCCCTTTATCAGTACCTACCAAGATCCCAAAGCGGTCTTCCTTGATGGCCTGTTCTATCCCGTGATAGGTTCCGCTCATCACATCCCCATAAATTGCGTTTAAAACAAGCCCATCATCCCCTCGTCCACCCAATGCAGCCAAAATCTCAATCATACCAAAACAGGAACGCAGTTTTCCCTGCCACACCCAGGCTAATATACGGTTCCTGACGAAGTAGCGGATATACCCTGTCCGCTCCCCAAGCCAAGCTTCCGCAAGGCGGGTAAAATGAGGTATCCGCGGCATTGGATCGTCGATACAATCAATAACCCCTCGTTGGAAAAGCATGGTAAAGGCACGGAGGGCCATAGCTGCCGTACTTTCTTCCTCTTCAAACAGCTTGGGAAAGAGAAAACCAGGAAAATAGGGCTTTAACAGGCTTGCGGTATAGGCTACTTCCCATAAGTCCAAGGACAGGTCCGGCATTGTTGGGGCAGGGTAATATTCAGGAGGAAACCGCAAGGTCTTGGGGAAAATCCCTTCCCAGCATTGCAAATGCCGGTCAATGTCTTTTGCCGTGGTTTCATAGGAATAGATACCGTAGATGTGCAGTTCTGTTTTATGCTCCAGGGCCTTAGAAACGTCCAGCACCAACTGGGTCATGGTGTCATCCGCGTTATTGATGTCCTCAAGGATAAGCATAACCGGTAATTTCCAGTGCTGCATCATGACGTTATAAGCCAGGATCAGGTTGGTAAAGAAAAGCTTTCCCTTCTGAAGTAAATAACCTGAATATTCATCCATGAGGCGTTCACGAAACAGGGCGGCCTGTAACCCATCCAATTCCTCCAGTTGTTTAGCCTCGAGATGCCCTTCCATAAGCCGCCGAATATGCGGACTGAGCATATCCCCTAGATACCCCAGATTTTTCCGGGAACCGAAACGGAGAATCAGCGGGGGAATATCCCCCAGGGTCTCTGCGCAAAAACGGTACAGCCCGGCCCGTTTTCCCATGAATGCAGGGCCTACCAAGATCACATTCCGCGCCACGCCGTACTTGATAATGTGCAGAATTTTGTCCTGAAGTATGAAGCGATCCTGGATAGCAGGACTCATAGACCCACCGGTAGACAGGGAATCCGGTTTGCTCGAAGCTCCCAGATACTTGACCTGGACATAGCCTTCGTCTTCATCAGGGGTAAATCGGGCAAGCTCCGGGACTTTAAGGAGATTTGCTTCAAATTCTACATAAGGACTGAGGAGAGGCTGAATCGGGGTGGAACACCAGATTCTGGTGTTCCCTGGTTTGGTCGCAAGGCTGCTGCCAATCCGTCCCTGTTCATAATCTTCAATATTTTCACTGATGATTAAGGAATATCCGTATAATTCTGCATCAACCGAATCCAGTAAGGCGATGATTCCTTCCAATAGGGTAATGATATTAAGCCAGATTCCCAGGGCATGTTCGTCAAAGTATCCGGCGATGATCCGGTAGTTCTGTTCAACTTTCCCACCAGAAGCCTCAAGCGCGGTACTAACGGCTTTTTCTAATTGAAAGGTTAATTCGGGCCTGGTACGGCGAAGCTGGGGTTTAAACCGCAAAAAAAATAACACCTGTATCATATTTCTAAACCTGTCCTATCTGAGTATACTATTAAGACCCTTTATGACGCAATGTTTGGGATGGCATCTTACGGTAAGGCTTGCTTTTTTCGGTACTGAAAGCGTACCATGCACCTAGAAAACCTATACACAAGAGAGAAATCCTATGGAACAAGGACTTACCCATTTTGATTCTCAAGGCAATGCCGTCATGGTAGATGTCTCCGCTAAAAATAGCAGCCGCCGTATGGCCCAGGCCAAAGGGCATATCATGGTAAACCAGGAAACCCTCAAGGCTATTCAGCAGGGGAGCGCCCGAAAAGGGGACGTGCTCGCAGTGGCCCGGATTGCCGGCATCATGGCAGCCAAAAAAACTGCAGAACTTATCCCCCTGTGCCACCCCCTGGTTTTTGATTCCTGTAAGATAGACTTCACCTTGCCGGAACCAGGCCCTGCCGGGGATGGGTCCCAACCGTGTATCGAGGCGGTCTGTACCGTACATCTTTCCGGTAAAACCGGCGCAGAAATCGAGGCCCTCACCGGCGTATCCGTGGCCTTGCTTACCATTTACGATATGTGCAAAGCCATTGACCGGGGCATGGTAATCAGTGCAATCCAGCTTTGGGAAAAATCCGGCGGCAAGAGCGGGCATTTTCTCCGGGAAAGACCCCAGGACGAGGGCTCAGCCTGGGCTTAATAGGCGGCAAGAATTCCCAAGAGCCGATCTTTATCAATAGACCGAAGAAAGGTGGCAAGCCGGGGTCCCTGGTCTTTGCCGATAAGGGCCTGGTAGCTTGCCCGGAATAGCACCTTGCCCTCTATCCCGGTATCCTGGGCCACCTGATACATCGCCTCTGCACAGGATTTGTCATCGGCGAAGTCCTGGATATGGGCAATGACCCGGTCACGAAGCTCCCGCAATGCCCGGATTTCTGCGGCTCCCAGTTCCGCAGGTGTATCCCCTGGTTCTCCTGGTGAACGGAGCTTAAAACGAAAATCTTCAGGTGCACATGCCTCGATCCAATAGCGCGCGCAGCGGCACCGGCTCTTGAGGGCCGGAAGCTGCTCGGGCTGAACCCCTGCCAGTCCCGCAATGGTCTTTTCCAGATCCCCGTCCGCGATCTGGATCAGGTTGCACAGATGCCTGAAAGGGACCTGGTAGGGCATACGCTCAGGTACAGCCCCTACTTGGGAGAGTTCGTAGATCCGCCTTGCCTTCTGAAACGTCTCCTCATCCTTGGCTGCTTCGCTTTTCCAGGCAATCCGCTCGATCCGGTCATAATCTTCATAGAGCTTAATCACATCCAGATCAAAGGATATGGTAAACTCCGTGTTAGGCCGCGTACCGGCAAAGAGAAAGCGAACCAGTTCCGGGGTGTACACCCGCAGCAGATCCTCCAGGGTGATCACCTTGCCCAAAGAACTGGACATCTTTCCCGGGGAACCTTTGATGCCGATGAAGTCATAGCGGAAACTTACCGGGGCATCCCAGGCATACACCTCTTTGCATACACGCCGGGCCGTGTCAAAAGACCCACCCTGACTATGATGATCCTTACCGGCAGGTTCAAAATCAACTTTTTCGTATTCCCAGCGCATGGGCCAGTCCACCCGCCAGCCGAGCTTGGCTCCCCTGGTCCTCCTGAGGTCGAGGGTTTCCGTATAGCCGCAACAGGTACAGTGATAAGTCAAGCCCCACTCCCCGTCCCAGGCATCCACCTCGGTTTCATCCCGGTTACACTGTTCACAAAACACGCTGACCGGCCACCAATCCCCCTGGATCTTGTGCTCTTCATCCCGAAAAGCATCGAGAATTTTTTTTAGGGTTTCCCGGTGTTCTAGGGCCGTACGGATCCCTTGAGCATACTGGGAAGCCCGGTATCGCTGGGCCTGATAAATATACTCAGGGTAGATCCCCACCAAGGGAAGCAGGGTTTCCACGTCCACCTCATGATGCCGGGCATAACTCTCATCCCGTTCCCAAGGGTCCGGTACCATCGTAATGGGAAAGCGGAGACAGGCGTTGAGTTCTTCCTGTTTGGGCATATTCTGAGGCACTTTCCTGAACACATCGTAATCGTCCCAGGAATAGATAAACCGCACCTGTTTACCCTGGTCTCGCAGGGCACGGGCTACCAGGTCTACCGAGATAATCTCCCTGAAATTACCGATATGCACGGTCCCGGAAGGGGTGATCCCTGAAGCGCAGGTATACCGTTCCTTCTCCCCCTTTTCCCTGATTATCTTTGCTGCGGTCTCATCGGCCCAATGCTCATACTTCTTCTTCATCTGCTCCATCTCCCCGTTTTTCTTTTCTGTTTTGAAACTGGCTCTTTAGTATATAAAAAGGCTTTGGCTATGACTAGCTAAGGGCTGTATTACCCAGGCATCGGCGTTTACGTTGGTTTCCATAATATACCTCTTGACAGGTGGATCAGGTAGGTATAGGATAAGAGAGCATTATCCAGAGCAATCCTTGGGAAAAGCTCAAAAAACGGTAAGGGTGTTTTGATGAAATTGCTGAAGCAGTGTATCGTTAATTATTTCAATACCCCCCCCCCCCCCCCCCCCCTGTAATTTCGTTATATAGTATTGAATTATTCTCTTTGATATATCTTTTTCACAGGAAGAAATATGAGGGCCCTGATCTGTCCGCGGCACGGATAGACGGGGTCCTCATTTTTTATAAATACCACCAAGGAGGAGTTAGACAGTCGTTGACTGTCTCCTCGCGGTATGAGTTTTAAGGAGGAACTATGAAAAAGTTCATTGCTCTTGCGGTTGGGCTGGTTGTGTTAGCAGGAGCCGGGTTTGCGGAAGTTACCGTAAGCGGCCAGTTTGATGCGGTGGTGATGCCGCTTCAGGTTATCGACCCAGACGATGGAGATACCCTGGTTGGAGCCGGTGTGGGGAGGAACGGTGGTAGCGATGCACCCCGGGCGAGGATCGGGGTAACCGCCACTAACGATACCGAGCAGGTGGGGCTTAACTTCAAGCTTCAGTTTAATCCCAATGTCATTTCTGGACACCCTGTGGCGGCTAAACTGGGTATTGACGATTTTGCCGAAGTATGGTGGAAGCCCATACCCCAGCTCAAGATCGAAGCGGGTAAGTTCGTGAACGACACCCTTCGTGGGCAAATCGGGGACGACAACTGGAATAAATATACGGTCTTGATGCGAGATGCGGACGGTATTTTCAGTCGTTTCAAGACTAATTGGAGGGACGATATTTCTAATGTGGGCTT
>JAISGE010000107.1 GCA_031263265.1 Treponema sp. | reverse complement strand
CAAAACCAATAAAACGCTTCCCCGGCCCCACGATAAGGTCATGGTACGAATCAGGCTGGATGGAAGCCTGAGTATTCTGTGGAAAGGAAAGGTGCTCCTCGTTGAGGAGATAAAAATATCACAAAAAGGCCAATCAGACTCACCAGCTGCCTGAAGGGGAGGACATTTCTATTGTGGTAAAATAGGGGACATTTCTATTGTGGCTTGACAACCACTGAATATTTTTCTTGACAATTCGGTAAGACCGTTCCATGATTGTAACTTAAAGACGGTACTAACGATTGCACAACAAGGAGCGCTTCTATGAGCCATAGGACGGATCTGATTAAAAATGTTTCCATCACCGGTCATGGCGGAACCGGTAAAACAAGTCTGTTTGAACATTTGTTATTTGCAGGGGGCGTCATCCCCAGAGCTGAACCTGTAGAATCGGGTAAGACCATCGCTGATTCAAGCCCAGAAGAAATCGAGCGGAAGATATCGATTCACGCTGCTATGGCGCATATTGAACGGAATGGCAAAAAAATCAATGTGTTTGATACCCCTGGTTCCTCTGATTTTGTGGGAGATGTTATTTTGACCTTTCGGGCCGCGGAATTGGTTCTCCTTACCGTGGATAGCCGCGCAGGAGTACAGATTGGAACCATCAAACTCTGGCGGGATCTCCAAAGCCGTTCAAAACCACGAGGTATTTTTATCACCAAAATGGATGATGAACGGGCTGATTTTACCAAAGCCCTGGAGGATATAAAAGAAAAATGCAAGGTTGACCCGGTAGCCCTTACCCTGCCTATGGGATCTGGCCCTCAGTATAAAGGGGTCATTGATGTCTTGCATGAAAAAGCCTATCTTGCCCAAGGGGATGCCCTGGAAAAAGAGGCTCCCATCCCTGCGGAGTATCAGGATGCCGCGGCGGCAGCCCGGGAACGGATTATCGAAGCTGCTGCCGAGGGGAATGACGAACTCATGGAGCAGTACCTGGAGACCGGTACCTTGGATGCCGAGGGAATACAGCGGGGATTTATCGAAGCCTTGGCAGCAAACAAGATCGTCCCGGCTTTTGCCGGGGTTGCCCTTAAGAATTCTGGGCTTATTCCCTTCTTAGAATTTATGACTGACCTAGCTCCCAGCCCCCAGAGCGCCCAGGATACGATCCTTGATGGAGCGGGTGTAGCGCAGCAGATCCCCGTTGATCCGGATAAGCCCTTGGCCGCGCTGGTTATCAAGACCACCTACGATCAATTCTCAGGAAAGCTCTCTTGGCTCAAGATCATTCAAGGCAAACTTTCCGCAGATTCAGAAGCCTTCAATGGGGGAGAAAACAAGAAGGAACGGATAGGCAAGCTCTACACCTGTCTGGGCAAGAAACTTGAGGAAGTCCGGGACTTGTATGCCGGGGATGTGGGCATTGTGGCAAAATCGAGCCTCAAGACCAATGATACCCTGACTGCAGGAGACAGTTCCTTCAAATTTATGCCCCTGCGGTTCCCTGAGCCGGTTCACTCGGTGGCGGTTCATGCAGTGGCTAAAAAGGATGATGACAAGCTTGGGGAGTTCCTCCTCAGGGCCACCGAAGAAGACAAAACCTTCCGCTATATTTTTAATGCCGAAACCAAGGAAACGGTCATTTCCGGCATGGGTGAACCGCACGTCAATATCATTCTGGATAAGATCAAGCAGAATCAAAAAATTGACGTGGAAACCCACATCCCCCGGGTCCCCTACCGGGAAACAATCACCAAAAAAGCCGGCGCTGAATACACCCACAAAAAGCAGACCGGTGGACATGGCCAGTACGGCCGGGTGGTTCTCGAAATTGCCCCGTTACCCCGAGGTGAACAGTATAAGTTTATCAATGCCATATTCGGCGGAGCCGTATCCAAGAGTTATATTCCCGGGGTTGAGAAAGGGGTGCTGGAAGGTATGGCCGCAGGAACCATGGCAGGTTACCCGGTAGTGGATGTAGAAGTGAAGATCGTGGATGGCAAGGAACATCCGGTGGATTCCTCTGAATTGGCCTTCAAACTGGCTGCTCGGAATGCCTTCCGGGAATCTATGCGGCAGGCAGCCCCCACCCTTCTTGAACCGATTCTGAACCTCACCGTCTTTGTGGAAAGTAAATACCTGGGGGATGTGATGAGTGACTTGTCGGGTAAACGGGGTAAGATCCTGGGGCAGAATTCTGCCGGGGGCATTGAAGAAATCCGTGCCCAAGTGCCTCAGGCGGAACTCTTACGGTATTCCATAGACCTGCGTTCTATTACCAGCGGTACTGGCTCTTTTAGTGTGGAATTTGACCATTACGCACCCATTTCAGGTAAGATTTCCGATGAAGTGGTTAAAGCTGCCCAGGCATTCCGGGTACAGGAGACCGAGGAATGAGGTAAACCCTTCGCTGTTTTGACTCAGCTTGTGTTAGGCATGTATGCCCCAAACAAGGAGGCCGCCGTCCGGAGCTTGCTCTGGACGGCTTTTCTATTTTATATGCACTTTTTGAAATTGGCTCTATTGATAAAAACGTTTATTAATATTATTTTTTTAAAGGTATATGTTTAGTTTGGTACTAGAAGATTTAAAAATAAGGACGGCAATGATGACGGTAAGTACTGCGTTATATAATCTTGTATGCTTTCTCTCGTTACGGTTTTATGGATTGCTTCATTTCTCAATGAGAAACAAGATCCTCGTCAAAATAGCTCAAGGCTATTAGGAGATCTGTCTAGTTAATCGTATACAGGAAGGATATAGTATGCAAAATCAGCTTTTTAACCCCTTTATTAAACCTTTAATCGGTTTTATGTTGCTCTTTGCCTTGATTGTCAGTATAGGATGTGTAAGTACACCTTCAGACCCAGAGCTTACCAGCCAGTTTACCCAAAAAGTGGAAGTATCCACCGCAGCTCCCACGAGATTTTACCAGTGGATACGCGTGGATTATACCAATAAAGCGGTCCGCGATATCCAGTCGGGATTATTAGAGTTTAGGTACGATGAAAAGGGAGATTATCTGGTACAAAACAAGAAGAAGGGCAGAAAAACCATAATGACCTGGGGAAATCAACTCCTCTTGCAAGAAAAAGACATGAGGACCGAAGTCGTTACGGCATTTATACTGGCAGTATATGCATTACAACATAACGAAAAGCCCCTGGATACGGCATTTGAAGCCTTAAAACAAATACTAGAGGAAAACATCTATTATGAGCGGAAAGAACAATTACTGGAAGTCATCCAAGTAGGCATACAAGCATATGAGCGGGGAGAAATGCCTTGGAAAAACTATCAAAGAGCACATTTTGAAATAAAGGATAACATGATAAGAATCAAATAAGTCCTCCTCATGGTTACTATGGATTTATACCGCCTTCCCAGAGGATATTGCTTTATTTGAATGCATATAGTACAATTCTCATAAGAAGTATGAAGAGTAGATCTAGGCTGAGTGGTTCCATGACTTTGGATTGACGTTTATCAGGTTCTCCGGTTAAGGAGCGGAGTATAGTATGCGTTTCTGGGCTTTTGTATGTACCGTTTTTATGCTGACAATCAATCTGCTCGGGGTTCCCGTGGTTCTGTATACTCAAGAAGACCAAGAAACCCTGGCCATCCCCGTGGTACCAAAAGAGGAGAACGAGGGGCTGCTTGTCGCTGAAATCGAAGAACGAGAAGATTCAACCACTGATATGTGGCTGTATCTCAGCTTACCGGTTCGTTTGGGTATAGCTGTGGCGATTGTCATTGCCCAGGCTGTGCTTATACGGTTGTCGGGGTACCTCTTCAAAAAGTTGCAGAAGAAGTTAGAAGTTTATGGGCGCACCCATTTTAAGCCTCTGACCATTAAGCGGTATCGTCTGTTGGAGACGGATCAAATGCTTAACATGGCTTTCTTTCTGCTACGCATCGTTCAATGGGTGGTCGTCATTTTCCAGTTGTATCTAACCCTTCCTCTGATATTCAGCTTCTTTGAGCCGACCAAACACGTGGCTTCCACGCTATTTGGCTACGTATTGAACCCCTTACGCTCTACTGCCCTTAACATCATCAACTATATCCCCAGTCTCATTACGATTATCGTCATTATCATCATCGCCCGGTATGCGCTGCGAGCCATTAAATTTTTTACCCTGCAGATAGAAAGAGGAAAATTGGTTATACCGGGGTTTTATCCTGATTGGGCTGAACCGACCTTCAACATATTACGGGTTCTCTTATACGCCTTTACCGTTATCGTGATATACCCCAACTTGCCTAACTCAGATTCAGCGGTTTTTCAAGGGGTTTCGGTGTTTGTGGGTATTATATTCTCCCTAGGTTCCAGCTCGATCATCGGAAACCTGGTGGCAGGCATTGTGATCACCTATATGCGGCCTTTTACCATTGGAGATCGTATCAAGCTGAACGATATTATCGGTTTTGTAGTGGAAAAGACCGCCACGGTTACCCGGATCAGAACCAGCAAGAACGAATTTGTTACCATTCCTAACTTGACGATTCTCACTTCAAGTATTACTAATTACCATTTCTCTGCAGCTGAAAAAGAAGAGGGTCTTATCCTCCACGCGGATGTTACTATGGGTTATGGAGTTCCCTGGACTACGGTTCATGAAATCCTTCTTGCTGCAGCTGCTAAGACCACGCATGTTCTGGAAAAACCAAAACCCTTTGTCTTGCAGACCGCCCTAGACGATTATTACGCCCGTTATGAAATTAACGTCTACACCAAGACGGTGGATAAAATCTCAAGAATTTATTCGGAACTCTATCAAAATCTTCAGGACGGTTTTAAGGCTGCTCATATCGACCTGACCGCACCCTCCTATACTATCCGCTTACCTGCGGATTCAGAGGTAAATCCTGGGAGTACGCCATCGTAAAGGCTTTACAGACCCGCGTGTTCTTGGCCTGTCTCATACTAGGCTTTTCCGCGTGTCAATCTAAGCCAGAGGTGCAGGGCGAGCAAGAAACGCTCCCGGAATTACCTGAAAAGACAGAAACCAGCGTAGACCCCATACCTGATACCCTCATGCCTGTTGAGCAAGAGGAGACCGAAGCGCTGGTACTGGAACCAGAGGTTTTCCTGCCGGATCCGGAGGCGGATTTACCGGTATCCATGTTTAGGGAAATTTGGGGATACCTCATCAGCGGCCGGGAAGACGCTTTCAGAAATGATGCTCCCTTGACCGATATTGGCTATTTTGGGGCGGAAGTGGACAGCTACGGTCAACTGGTAAACGTCCCTAAGCCCAAGGATATTCCGCGCTTTTCAGGCCGGATACATCTGGTGGTTACTTGCGGGGGCAGGGCCTTGTCTCACTTTGTACTCATGGAAGGAAGCCCTGTGAGAAAGCAACTGATCGCCGACTTGCTCGAAAAGTCCACGCCCTTTGATGGGCTACAAATTGATTTTGAACTGGTTCCCCAACGGGATGGACCGAGTTTCCGTTCGTTTCTTGCCGAGCTGCGTAGGGGTCTGGGTAACAAACCCTTCACCATTGCGCTTCCCGCCCGGCTTCGTACCCTGGATAATGACGTATACGATTATGGAAAAATTAAGGATCTGGTAGACCGGATTCTGGTGATGGCCTATGACGAACATTGGGCTACCAGCGCACCTGGCCCCATTGCTTCCATGAATTGGTGTAAATCCGTGGCCCAGTACGCCCTGAAAACCATTGGACCGGAAAAGCTCATCATGGGACTTCCCTTTTATGGCCGAACCTGGGGAAGCATCAACCTCTTCAGGGCCTTCTATTTTTCAGGAATTGAGCGGATTAAACGAGAGCATAAGGTTACGGAAATCCACCGGGAACAGGGGATTCCTACGTTTACCTATGAAGTACCGGTTACGGTTACGGTCTACTACGAAGACAATTATTCTTTATCCAGCCGCATGGAACTGTACCGTACCTTGGGGGTCAACTCCATTGGTTTCTGGGCCTTGGGGCAGGAGAATCCGACGCTCTGGAAGCTGCTCAGACTGGAGAACCAGTAGGAACGCTAGGGAAGCAGGTATCCCAGGGCTCGGAATCCATGCCGTTTACAATCCCCAAGGCGATTAAAGCCCTGGGGTTTCTTCCGGTCAAACCGTTCTGCTTCAGAAGCAGGAAGCGCGATGATCACCACACCCCCTGGGGCGAGCAGTTCCCGGATCCCCTGCCAAAGCGGGATGAGCCTGTCGGTCTGAGCCACGAATTGGGGAAACCCAACAATGAGATCATACCCGTGACTCCCTGGTTCCAAGGCAGCCAAGAGGCTTTCTTGGTTTATGCTTAGGTCTATCCCCGGTATGGTGATCACGGGTTCTGGGTACATATTATACCGGGACGCTTCCAAGGCAAGGATATTCCTACTGGAACATACCCAACGAAAGATCCCCGAAGACCCATCCGGCTTTTGGTCTTTTGCCTGGTGCTCCTTGAACCACTTGGGGAAGTGTCCTTGACCAGGTTCATGGATGAGCAGGGAACCCTTCTGAACAAGCCCTGCCTTTTCTTTGGTGAAGCGGGTCGTAAGTTTAGCCGCCACCTGGACCGTTCCGTGGGGGCAATCAAAGTCCCCAAGCCCCTGAATGGTATCCAAGGTATAGGTTATGCCCTCCATGGTGTAATCCCCCTTCAACCGGTGATACGCTGGATGTTCCCCTAAGAAGCCTCGTAGCTCCGGGGTTCCGCCCCATAACCCCTCGTGAGCCGCAGGACCGTACATGAAAACCGTATGACCCGGCCCTTGCTCCTCATACTGTAACGTTGCCTGGGGAATTTGAGCACGAAAAAAATCC
>JAISGE010000105.1 GCA_031263265.1 Treponema sp. | reverse complement strand
CTGAGCGTTTCATCGGTATAATTTGCCGGATGTTTCCCCGCGTTCCCGTGGATCACTGCCCCTTCCCCGTGCAACCGAAATTCTTTTTTCAGTTGCTTTATCCGCCGCTCTCCCAAATGCAACCGCAGGGCGGCTTCTTTAACGGTGTAAACTCCCTCCACGGCCCCCTGTATTATGGCCAGTTTCCCTAACTCTGTTTTACTCATCATGTATTTCATCCTTTCATTTTATCAGGGGGGTGCAATTTTCCCTGATTATTCTTAAGGGTGAACTTATCGCTGATTAACTACAAACGCTTTGACAGGGCTTGACATACCAGTATAAAATTGTTATTATTAAAAACAATTAATAGATCCTAATGCGGCGATGGTGGAATTGGTAGACACGCCAGCTTGAGGTGCTGGTGCCGAGAGGTATGGAAGTTCAAGTCTTCTTCGCCGCAGAGATATTTAATTCCTTATATTACAAAACAAAGAATTGGTTTTTTCGAATTGGGGTGTACAGCAATCTCCCTGCCAAGGATTTTTTCAGCCCGTCAATCAGGCGTGAGCCATAAGCCCATCATCCCGTGGTTTTAGCCGCTATTCCCGGTATACCTTTCCCCAGGCGATCTTCCTTCGCAAAGCCCTGTTATGCCCACCTAAGCGTCATAAACAGCTTTATCGGCTGTTTCTCTTGTTTTCTTGAGTATTTGTTTAGGATCGTAATTGCTCTGATAGGGCTTATCGAGTATACTTAGGAATATATGCGTAGACCTTTTTCTTTTACCCTTGTTTTTGTTGTTTTTCTCGGAGTAGGGGTTCCCTGTTTTGTACCGGGACAAGATACCGGAGCGCAGGTACCCGCGGAACAGGACGGTGATCAGGAATCCCTGCAAGGGGCTCCTTTCCCCTTGGGGCCGATTCTATTGATCGCCGGCCAAAAAGACATTGCCTGGCGTCCAGATTGGGGGGTAACAATACCTCCCGATGCCTTTACGCTTAGAACCGGTAAGCCCGCAGCGATTACCCTGATCCTTGAAGGAACGAAGTATCGGGTCTGCTGGAAAAACGGTTCCTTAGTGGAATTTCCAGTTTGGTTACAGGGATCCTTTGCCCAGGTACAGACCGTGCTGAGAACAGCGAAAAAAATAAAAAGCCTTACCATTAAGACGGATAGTTCCTGGAATCTTGAAGTCATCAGCCATGAGGATCCTCATCGATCTCTGGCACGGCTTACCGGAGGGGAACAGGTCTATTTCATAGCCTTACAATCAGATCATCTGGGGATTTCCGAAACCTGGTATGATCCAGTGGGAAAGGCCCTGGGCTTCTTTAGCTCCCATGCCCGGTATGCCGGCGAAGATCCACGTATCGAGAGCCTGGTGAGTTATACTGAAGGGGATGAAACAAGAGCATGGTATGAGTACGATAGTTTTGGCAATGTTTCAGAAATCGTTACTGACCAGGGCAGATGTTCAGCCCTTTATTATCAGAAGAATGACCAAAAAGATTACCACCCCAGTTATCCCCGATACTGGGAATGTCAAGGGCGTGAAGGTTCTCCCGAGCAGTATAGTTTGCAATGGGATGAAAAAGGGTTTCTCGTTCGTATAGTCGAAAGATCCGCTTCCAATTCAGAAACAGTAGCAGATTCCCGGTATGAGTATACCCTGGATAAGCGGGGTAATTGGACAGAACGGCAGGAAATACGGATGATTCGTCGCTTAGGGGTTTTGGTACCGAGTCCTGGTCTGACGATAAAACGCCTCATTACCTATGAACCGGGAACATGAGCATGGGTACATCAGTGGATTGGCGGGATATAAAATATAAAGAAACCTTTGAAGCAGAAGTCCGAGGGATCCAGCGCCGAAGAGAAGCGGATCCAAGCTGTACTATAGCAGACCTAGAAGGCGTCTTACAGCACCTCTACCACATGGACGGTGCTGATTGGGGAGGCCGGGGTGAAGTCCAGGACATTACCTTGGCAGCCACCATTGCCGCCTATGAACATACCATTGCCCAATGGAAGGCTTTATTAATAACGATAAATCCAAGCTGATTTGTTACTTTTTACCCAGTCTATTGTTATAAAAATAGGTACGTGTTTGTACTATTTCATATTCCTCCTTCCTTTATAATTGCGCCCCGGGGTTACTCCTTTCCCCGGGGCCTTTTTATGCAACACCGCTTACGGTTTCTTGCGCCGTACTACCCGTAGCTTCCGCTGGGGCGGTTCATCTCCCCGGAAGCTTCCCTTTTTCACCAGGCTCTGTTTACCCCCGAAGTGATCCGGGGATTTCCAGCCCCCTTGATGTTCTGGATCCCGGTCTACCCGGGATTTGGGCGGCCCGCTTCGTTTCCGCTCTCGGTTTGCCTTTTCCAGTACCCGTAGGGATTCGTCAAACCCGGCGAGAAATGCCTGCATATCCTCGGCAAAGAGGATCACCGACTGACGTTCAAAACCTTCAGGTTCCCGGTTCTTGCTTTCCACAATGTTGAGATACAAGTCTCCCATGCGGTTTTCTTTCACATTAAAGAAGTACGTCCGGTTCTGTAACAGTACCTTTTTTGAAAATAATTCTCCCCGTATACCCATATTCCCCTCCCCTAATCAAGGGCTTGATCTGCCTCAATAACCATACGTCGCTGCCACTGGATAAGATCCTGTTCCATGCTAGTATCCGAACCCTCTACATCAGCCATGACCCGGAATACTGGTTCGGTTCCAGAACCGCGCATCCAGATCGATGCGATCTGCTGACCTTCAGGATTGGTAAAGGTGATCTTCAGTCCGCCCCGCAAGGCTTCTCCAAAACGGGTAATCCCCCGCTTTTCTTCTATACCATTATAACAGGCTGCATCCCAGCCTGTTATACCATACCGGGTTTTAAGCTGTTCTTTCTGGGTCTCCCATTCCCGGAGAAAGACCCGTTGATACCGGGTTTTAAGCAGCCCATGATCCCAAGTCTTAACCTGCAGCAGCGCTTCCGGGGTGTAGGAACCGGTGCTTACAAACCGGGGAAGGGACGCGATAATATCCGAAAGAGAAAAATCCGCCCGATACATCCCGGCCTGACCCGAACGATCACACCACAGCTTGAAAAATCCCTGCTTTTCCCCCTGATTCCTCACGGTAAGCAGTTTGATGATAGCCATCACCGTATTGATAGGATCCCGTACTGCTGAGGGGTGGGTGATGTTTCCGCCTGCCGAACCTTCACCGAGGATCCGCACGGTATACCCCTGGTCCCGAAGCTGCCGGGCCAGTCCCACTACATGGGCTTCCCCTACTTCAGCCCGGAAAAGGGACACGTCAAAGGCCCGGGCGATTCGGTCAATCCGTAGAGAAGTCGGATCATTTACCGCCACCGCTACCTTATCCAGCGCCTTACCCTGAGCATCATACCTGAGTTCCCCGGTCCAGACCAGATGGGCAAGTTCCGCAACACAGGCTAAGGCAAAGACCTCTTGGGCATCAAGGCACCGGGCATGGTTAATCCCTGCATCCCAGATCACCAAGTTCCCCCGGTCTCCGTCGCAGTCTGGTACATAGGCTACCAGTACAGACGGGTCCTGTTGATGAAGCGTTTCCAGAAACTGCCGGCATGGTTCTAGGGATGTTCCTTCCGGGACGATACGGTGGACAATAAGTCCAGGCTTATCATTAAAACTATAGTAAGCTATGCCTAAGGAAGTAAGAAAACCCCGGTCAATGGACAGGGTTCGGGCGGACCCATTGAGATCCGCAGCAATGCCCAAGGGGGCCGCTTGTAAACCTTGGGCCATAGCTTCCCAAATACTCCCGCGGGCTTCAGCCTGTCCGCACACCACTTCCCTGGTAAAGCTAAGATAGGCTGCATAGGCTTCCGCCTTGATGCGGGATGCCGCGGTATAGATCTGGGTCATAGTCTCCTGGTCTGCCTGAAGTACCAGTGCTTTTGCCCGGGAGATCCGGTCTGGATAGGCCATGAAGGTCCGAAAATCCTCAATCAGGGTATTCGCCGCGGCAGCAGGCAATACTCCGCCGTCGGTAAGGCCGAATTTGAGGCCGTTATGGCCGATAGGGTTATGGCTTGCAGAAATATACACAAAACCTGCTGCCTCCCCTTTGCGCCCGCAGGCCCGGGCATAGGCCATGATCTCAGGTGCGGCAGTAATAAAGGCAAAACGAACCCCGCAACCTTGGGCTACTAAGACGCGGATAAGCAAATCCACTATGGCCCTGCCTGTGGGCCGGGTATCCATACCCACAATAAGCACTGGCCCAGAGGTATTCCCGATTTTGGGGTAGTACTGTTTTTTTATATAGCGGGCAAACACCGCAGCCCCTGCCGCCAGGATTATCTTATGGGCCGCGGAAATGGTTTCCGTAGCACACTCCCCATCTCCTCCCCGGGCAAATATCCCCCGCCACCCTGAAGGGGAGAGGATCATAGCCTCTAGGGCGGTATCTACCATGGTTTCAGATAAACCCTGGTCATCTTCCGGAAAAGGAAGCTGCTGGGGATCTCCTATTATCAGACCCGAATCAGGGTGCTGTATCACAGCCATAGGCTACACTCCTTGGTACATCCCATACTTAAGCATGAGGAAGTCAGTATATCCGAGTTTGGGTTCCGAGCGCTATAGCCGGATCCTGGATTTCTATAGGCGGGAAATTGTTCATAGCTTCCTCTATAAACTATACTCGGGGATTAGGTTTTCGTAAAGAACGGCTTAATAAAAGAGGTTCTCCCTAATTTGTTCGTATTCCTTGCCGACCATAAAACATGCAAAGAATTCCCGTTGCACTGGTGGGCTTAGGGAGGATAGCCAGTCTACTTGAGGGGGATCCCCTTAGAGAGAAACCTTGTACCCACGCAGGGGCTATAAGTGCTAACCATGAGATGGTCTTGGTTGCCGGTGCAGATCAGGAGCCGAAAGCCCGTCAGGTTTTTGCGGAAACCTGGCAATGTCCGGTCTATGCTGAGGCGGAAAAGATGCTTCACGTCCATGCCCCCCAGATCCTGGTTATCGCCACCCATCCTGACAGCCATGCCTATTACTGCAAGATGGCCGCAGCTTACCAGGTTCCGGTGGTGATCTGTGAAAAACCCCTAGCCGATACCCTGTACCATGCCCGGGTAATTGCCGCTTTGCACCGAAGCGCGCAAATTACCATTCTTACCAACCATGAACGGCGTTATGGGGCCGACTATAGCAAGGCAAAAGCCATACTGGATGCAGGACAACTGGGTCCCCTGGTCAGCCTCAAGGCGACCCTGTACATGGGAAAAAACCGGCGTATTCTGGATGTACTTTGGCATGACGGTACCCACTTGGTAGATGCCGCCATGTTTTTAAGCGGTTCGGTGATGCGGCATCACAGGATCTGGGGGGCAAACCTGAACCGGCGTACCGGAACCGCGTATCTTGCGGGGTACCTTGACCCGGCTACGCCCCGTGGCAGGGAAAGAATACGGATCAACAGACCGCCCTTTTTGTTGGAGATCGGTGCGGAACGGGATCACCTGGTTTTTGAGCTGGAATTTTCCTGTACCCAGGGACGGCTGCGGATCGGCAATGGGATCTTCGAGGTCTGGGAAAGCCGTGAGAGTCCTTATGCCCAAGGGTTCAGATCCCTCAGAAAAACCACGGATACCTTTGCAGGCCCTACCGGGTATTTTGCCAATATGGTCAAAGATGCGGTAGCCTGTGTCCGGGACCCTGAACACCAGCCCTGCTCCAGCGCCTTAGACGGCCTGCGGGTTATCCAATACCTTAACGCGGTACGGCCGTGGATACGGACCCGGGCCTGCCGGTAAGCCGCAAACCCATGTACTTGCCGCAGATACCTAAAAACAAAAAAAGCCCTGGAACCTCTAGACTCAGCAGCTTAGGTGAACCCCTTTTCCTCTACTTCCTCCTCTTTGCTTCCGGCCTTGTTTCCAGGGGAACTTACCCCGCGTTCATCACCTTTTCCGTACCCCGGGAACTCATCCGTATTTTCGTGTATACGCTCCCCTCCCTGGGGCTTATCATGTATCTGCTCTATCTGCATAACAAGGCTTTCCCTGCCCATTGGAATCAAGGAATCATAAAACCCCGGTTTAAGGATCTCCGCATAGGGGGCATTACCCTCCTCGGCTTAGGGTGCATCGGGTTGTGTATTGCCGGGCTGCCTCCCTTGGTGAACCCCCTGCTTACCCCGTATATTGAGATTCCCTCAAGCCCACGGCTTGAAGCGCCCCAGGAACTGCTGGCGTGGCTGGTGATGCTGGTATCCTGTCTTGGTACAGGGTATCTGGAAGAGAGCTATTTTAGACTGTATCTCTTACTCCGGCTGGAAGCAGCCGGTATTGGCATAGGAAAGAGCATGTTCTTTTCCTGCATCCTTTTTGCCATCTGCCATACCTATGAAGGGCCTTGGGGGATATTACATGCAGGGCTGGCCGGAATCCTCTTGTCTTGGGTGCTTATACGGTTCCATTCCTTTCACGGCATTGCTTGGGCCCATGGGGCATACAACGGTTTGGTGTACCTCACCGCGTATGTTGATCGGTGAGTTCCAAATACGCTAATTCCGCATTCGGGTAGGGATTTCTTTATCCTGTCGAACTCACGTTAGATAACCTTAAGCGCGTTGATGTCGTTGATGATCGATTCCCCGGATTCCCGCAGGCGCGATGATTCGTCCTTTACCTTGGCAATAAGTTTGGAGATCTCCCGGAAGGAATACATCACCTCGGTACTGCCGGAACTCTGCTCGTTCATGGTACCCTTGATCCGCAGTTCTTCATCCCTCACCACGTTGATAAGATCGACTATGAGGTTGAACTGGTTCTCCGCCAGGCTGGAGGATTCCTTGGAATTATTGATGAGGACCTTGATGCTTTTCAGGCTATTCTGAATTTTCACTGCCTGCTTGCTCGAATTGTCCGCCAGCTTCCGGATCTCGCTGGCCACCACCGCAAAGCCCTTGCCTACGGCCTGCCCGGCGTGGGCAGCCTCAATGGCGGCATTCATTCCCAGGATACTGGTCTGGTCCGCAATGTCCCCGATGACGCTGCAAGCCTTGATCAGACCGTCCGCCTGAACAGACACCTCATCGATCAATTCGGCGATCCGGTGGAAGCGGGTCTTGCCATCCTGGGAGGATTGGTTCAGCTTAAGCACTGCTTCCGCGTTCTTTTCCAGGGTGGAATGGATATCCAGGGTTCCTTCCACCATCTTTTCGATCTGGGACGTGGAAGAAAATACATAGTTGGCGGTTTCGGTGATGCTTGAGGAAAGGGAGTTGATCCCTTCCAGGTTCCGGTGCAGTTCCCCCAGGGTATGATCAAAAATAGAATTGAGCTTCTGCTGGGCCTTAAGCTTGTTTTGTTCGCTGGTAAGCACTTCCAGGTAATGGACGCAGTTCTCAGGCTTGTTCAAATGATTGAAGATAGCCACCGCCATCTGCTCACAGCTCCGGTACCCGCAGGCCCCGCAGTTAAGAATATGGCTCTTCTCGGTCTTATGCAGTTTAACGTAAATCTGGTCTATCTGCTGTTTGTTTGGTTCACAGACCATCTTTTTGAAAACAGCGGAACGATCCTCATAGTCCCGCCGGTAAAGATCCTGCTCCCAGTACTTGTCCAGCATCTTTTCAAACTTCTTCCTGCTCAGGTGCTGTCTGAAGTGCCCCTGGTTTTGGTACGTTGCCTGGGCCTCCCTCCGGCGCCTTTCCACCAAATATTCCACATCATCCAGGTGTTTGGCCCGGTTCCGGGTCCCTGGCCCGCCGTTACACCCCATGCTGCAGTTCAGACAGTCGATAAGCTGATACACCGGGGCATTCCCTGTCTGAATAGTCTTGGAAAGATGGGCAAAGTAGTGGTACACCTCGGTTACCCCTTCGATTTTGCGGGTACGGCCCATCACATCCCGATCATACCGCTGTACCGTCCGCATAAGGCCGCCGGGAGAAGAAAAAAGCACCGCCCTTTCCGCGGGGGGATTATCGTATTCCGTGGCCGGGAAACAGGCTATATCAATGCCCGCCCCATCCATATAATCTTCCAGGGAGCGGAAGCTTACGTTGTAATCCCCCAAGCCGCAGGCATCGAACTCCCGGCGTTTGGAGTAGCAGGGGGAGATAACCGCGATCCGGTGGTTACGGTACTCGGGGTAGAAACGGCGGATCATCTTCATGAGGTGCACCATGGGGCTGTCCACAGGAGCCAGATAGGGGATTAGCTCTGGCCGGTACAGTTCGATGAAGGACACCAGCGTAGAACAGGGTTGGGCGATCACGAGCTTGGGATTAGCCCGCTTCATGTACTCAAGGTAGGACTTTACCGTAAGCTCTGCGCCCAGGCTGACATCGAAGATCGCCTTAAGCCCCAAGGACTTAAGGTAACCGTTCAGGTTGAGGTAAAGCCCTTGGAAGCTTGCCGCCGCGGCAGGGGCTACAATGGCGATCATGGGGATATCCTGCTTTATGTCCGCCATGAACGCGTCAAAGTCGTCAATGCCGATCCGGGCGCCGTGGGTACAGGCGGTAATACATTCACCACAGCCAATACAGAGCTCACTGTGATGATCCACAATTTTCCCGGAACCGTCATTGCACATCTTGGCAGGGCATACTGCAATGCAGCGATGGCAGTTCACACATTTGTTTTCCAGTACTTTAATAATAGGCCTAAGGATAGATTGGCTCTTCATAGGAAAATACTACCAAAAAGTGTATAACTATACAAGATAAAGAATAAAAAGTCGGTAGATGCCTTCCAAAACTCAGGCGGCTTACACCCCCACCCCCCTAGAGCCAGTCCTGTTGCGTGAGCCTATCCTTGATCGCCCCGTTTGGAGCGTTCTATAGGACTTCTATTCGCCATTCCCCTGGATACGATTTTCAAGCAAGACTGCATCTAGGGATACAAAAATTGTTCGGTCTGCCTGAGTATGGTTTCAAAGTCCTCAAAACTGGTTTTCGTTTTAGGCAGGGAACGGAGAAAGAAGGCTCCGTACCGTTTCCACAAGATCCGGCCGTCCAGAACCGCCACCACCCCGCGATCGCTGGAACGGCGGATGAGCCTGCCGAACCCTTGCTTGAACTTCATGACCGACTCAGGAAGGGATAGTTCCATGAAGGGATTAGCCCCCTGTTTTTGCAGCGCTTCACAACGGGCTTCAAATACCGGTTCATGGGGAGTCCTGAACGGCAGGCGGCAGAGGATCACCAAGCGTAGGGTGTCTCCTGGGGCATCCACCCCTTCCCAAAAGGAATCGGTGGCAAAAAGCACGCTCTGCTCATCTGCCAGGAACGTCCGCAAAAGCCGGTTCCGGTCATCATCCCCCTGTTTAAGACAACGGATTCCCTGGGGTTCCAGTACCGGAACCGCCGCAGTATAGGCGCTTCTGAGCGCCTCGTATGAGGTAAAGAGTACCAGGGCAGATCCCCCTGCACACTGGGTCAGGGCCACTACCGCCTGATCCACAAAGCCCTGGTATGGGTCCTGGTTAGGTAAGGGCGCGTCTTTGGGGATGCCTAAGAGCACTGAGGAGGAATAGGGGAAAGGAGAGGGAAACTGCCCAGTGAGTACCTGCCGTTCACGGACCAGGCTCAGACCGCACCGAACATTCCAATAGGCAAAAGAATCTGCGACGGTCAACGTAGCGGATACACAAACCACCGTCTTATTAGGCTGAAAAAGGGCATCATTCAGGGAGGGAGCCACGGCAATGGGGCTTACGGTAAATACCACCCAGGGTCCCCTGGAGGGGCCGGTACTGCTGTTGACATGCCGTTCTATCCAGAGTACCTCAGCGGTCCGTTCCTTGAATTCGATAAAAGCCGTACAAATCGTCCCAATGGTATCAAGCCGTCTAAGGATGGATTTGACTTCCCAGACCGTAGGGTTATCTTCATCCTGAGGAGCCACCTGATCCAGGAGATCCCGGATACGGCCGGTAAAGGCGGTGATGAGTTTACGGAGCGCGGTAAACCGGGGAACCAGGGTCCCCTGGATGATCTGGTCCCGGGCAGGGGTTAACCGAAAGACACCCTCGACATGACAGAGTTCCAGTGCGGCATAGTCCAGGGTATCCGCCGTATCCCGAATCTCCCGTATGGCAGCTTCAAGCGCCTCAAGCTGGGGTTCCGCAGATACCAGAGCTGCCAAGGTAAGCAGAAGACCCAAGGGGCTTCCTCCCCGAGTGCGGCGGTACAGGCGTCCCATGTGGCGGTTGATCCCAAGACGGCTAAACTCCTGGGAAAAAAACGAGGTAGCTGCTTCTTCCACGGTATGGGCCTCGTCGATGATGACCCTCGTGTAAGGGGGAAGCACCACCGTATGGTTGTACCCCGCGCCTTCATGCCGGGCGGCCAGGTCTGCAAAGAGAAGATGGTGGTTCACCACCAGGATCCGGGCATCCGCAGATTCTTTACGAAGGGCCAGGACAAAACAGCCCTCCCGTTCAGGACAGTGCATCCCCATACAGCAATCCACTTCAGCACAGATCCGGGACCAAAGCCCTTCCGCAGGCATGAAGGAAAGGTCTGAACGGCTGCCGGTCTTGGTGGTCTCGGTCCAGGCGCGGATGGCTAACAGGTCTTCATAGTCCCCATCAGGCACGAAGCTCTGTTCCTGGAAAGCAGCCTCAAACCGGCGACGACACAGATAATGCCCCCGTCCCTTAATGAGCACGACTTTAAGTTTCTTTTCCTTTTTTTCTGCTTTCTCTAATGTCTCTGATGCTTCTATTTCTTCTATAACCGAAGCCACCAGGGGTATATCCTTTTCATAAAGCTGCTGCTGCAAGGTAATGGTAGCGGTGGAAATCACAATCCGCTCATCATTGGCCAGCGCGTAATGCAGGGCAGGAAGGAGGTAGGCAAAGGATTTTCCTACCCCGGTTCCTGCTTCCGCTGCTACCAAGGCATCTTCGTTGAATCCTTGGATAATGAGCCGCATAAGATCAAGTTGGGAGCGGCGGTTCTCGTAAACCGGAAGCCGTTTAGCGATTGTCCCCCCTGCTTCCAGGGCAGCGATGATGGTTGCGGCATGGAGCTTCTTCTGGGACCGTTTTTTGGTGGGTTCCACCACCACGTAGACCTGCTTTACCTGGTTATCCACGATGAAGCAACCCACCCCTACTTGGGCAACCTGAGCCGCGATGCCCAGATCTGCATCACTGGGGGTAAGCAAGCCCGACGGGTGGTTGTGGATGAAAACATCTGCGGTTTCGAGCCGTTTATCCACCGCAAGTACCTTATCTTCCTTGCCTCTGGCGCTCACCTCCAGGGTGCTGACCAGACCCTGCTTATCCAGAAAGCCCAGCGCAAAGACCTCATTCCCTCCGGCATCCTGGATTTCCGCTTGAAGTTGTGCGATACATGGTTTTGAGAACCGTTTTATGGCCAGCATGGATTACTCTCGGGCATATTAAAAATATTTACTAAAACAGGATACGGTATAAACCAAGAAACGTCTAGATTACCAGGATACACGGGGTGTAGTTAATCAGCGATAAGTTCACCCTTAAGAATAATCAGGGAAAATTGCACCCCCCCCTGATAAAATGAAAGGATGAAATACATGATGAGTAAAACAGCATTAGGGAAGATGGCCAT
>JAISGE010000044.1 GCA_031263265.1 Treponema sp. | reverse complement strand
TTGAAAACTACGCCCTGTACCCGCACATGAACGTCTACGACAATATCGCCTTTCCTTTGAGGAGCAAGCTGTACCGTAAGGACGAGGCGTATATAAAACAGGCGGTTGAAAAGGTTGTCAAAATGATGCATATAGACGGCCTCTATGAACGGAAACCCAGCCAGCTTTCCAACGGCCAAAGGCAGCGGGTAGCAATCGGCCGTTGTTTGGTACGGGACCCGGTGGTGTTCCTTATGGACGAGCCCCTTGCCCACCTGGACGCGAAACTGCGGCATTTTATGCGCGGTGAATTAAAGGAAATGCAAAGCGCTTTTAACACCACAACCATCTATGTTACCCATGATTTTATGGAAGCCATGTCTCTGGCGGATCGTATTGCGGTCCTCAACAAGGGAAAAATCGAACAGCTCGGAACTTCACTACAAATGTACTACACGCCGAAAAATGAATTTGTCGCCCGGCTTTTTGGTGAACCTGAACTTAATCTGGTTCAGGCGGAACTTGTTTCGGAAGGCGGTACGATAAAGCTGCGGGTTCAGGACCAGGAAACCTTGCTGCTGCCCGAAGCAGACGCGGCCGAAGTGTTAAAAAACGTGAACATACCCAAAGTTGATATGGGCATACGGGGCATAGATATTTCCTTTAACTTTTCTTCCCAGGATTCAAGCTGGATTAAGGGGAATATCTACGCCTTTGAGCCAATCGGAAACAAGGTAATTATGACCGTTGATGTAAAAGGTTCAAGAATTCGCATATCTGCGGCCAATACAATCAGCGCGGATCTTGACCAAACGGTGTACATCAAATTCAACATGAAAAACGCCCTGTATTTCAACGCGGAAACAGAGGAGTTCATAACCCGAAGCAACATACAGCGGTACGCATAAACAAGAAGCCCGCAAAGGAGAACATAGTGGCGCGTTTGACCCTGCAAAACATCTACAAACGATACGAAGAGGGTTCCAAAAAAATATTTGGGAAACCTCAAAAAGTAAATGATTACGCGGTAAAGGATCTTTCTTTTGCATGCTGCGATCATTCGTTTATCGGCATACTGGGTCCTTCCGGCTGCGGAAAATCAACAACCCTGCGCATGATTGCGGGTCTTGAAAAAATAACCGCGGGGAAGATGTTTATTGATGACGTGTGTATCAATGAACTGTTGTCCAAAGACCGGCATATTGGGCTTGCCTTTGAGGATTACGCCCTTTATCCGCCCCTTTCGGTTTATGACAACCTGGCGTTTAACCTTAAAGCAAAGGGGATGCCCTCAGATGACATCAAGAAGTCCATAAACCGGGTAGCGCCCCTGCTCAAGGTCGATGAACTATTGACCATGAAACCGAGCGCCCTATCAGGTGGGCAAAAACAGCGGGTAAACATTGCCCGGGCTATTATACGGCAGCCGGGACTCCTTCTACTTGATGAGCCTTTGTCCCATCTGGACGGCAAGATGCGGCAGACCCTTAGACAGGAAATCAAACGTATGCACCGGGAAATCGAATGTACCACGATCATCGTTACCCACGATCAAATAGAGGCCATGTCCTTGGCGGACACGATCATCATTATGAAGGACGGTGAATTGCAGCAAATGGGGACGCCGCTTGAGGTTTACGATGATCCGGTGAACGAATTTGTCGCGGGGTTTATCGGGGAGCCGCCTATGAATCTGCTCTGTTCAGTTATCGCAAAAACTCAAGGAAGCTCGTTCTTTACCTTTGAGGGAAGCGATCTGCGGGTAAAAGTCCCCGAACGATACCACACGGTTGTGTCTGACGGCATGAAGTTGACCCTTGGCGTCAGGCCGGTAGATGTTATTATTACCGATAAGGCTTCCAGTACGCCGGTTCCTGTGGCAATTTACGAGAACTTTGGTGATGAACGCCGGATCAGTATCAGGGTCGGGAAGGAATATTTGAATCTGACTACCCCGGAAGAGGTATTTTTCAGGCGCGGCGACATAATCTATTTGGAATTTAATTCCGAAAAGACCCATCTTTTCGATACCAAAACCGGCGCGGCCATTAAATTGAGTTGAGCGTGTTCCAATTTACTAAACCAGGAGGTTTATATGAGTAACTATCCAAAAACAATGAAAGCACTGGTTGCCTACAGTGCTACCGATTACCGGTATGAAAGCGCGTATCCCACGCCGGAATGTGGCGACGATGACATCATTATCCAAGTCGAAGGTTGCGGTATTTGCGCGGGGGACTTAAAGTGCCAGCACGGCGCCGCCATGTTCTGGGGGGACGATGTTCAGCCGAGTTGGGTAAAGCCGCCCTTTATTCCCGGCCATGAATTTCTGGGCTATATTGTCGAAACAGGCAAGAACGTTAAGGGGTTTGGCATCGGGGACCGGGTTACCGCGGATCAGATCGTTCCCTGTGGCGAATGTCGCTTCTGTAAGAGCGGTCAATACTGGATGTGTCAGCCCCACGGTATGCACGGGTTTCATGCGGAATATAACGGCGGTATGGCGGAATATGTACGGTATACCAAAAACGCCCTGGTTCACCAGGTGCCTAAGAATATGCCCCTGGAAAAAGCCCTGCTGGTTGAGCCGTATGCCTGTTCAAAACACGCGGTAGACCGGGCGAACATACAGTGTACCGATGTGGTCGTTATTTCCGGCGCGGGAACTCTGGGATTGGGTATGATAACCTATGCGGCCCTGAAGCATGCCAAAGCCCTCATCGCACTGGACATGGTGGATGCCCGCCTTGAAAAAGCAAGGGAATTCGGTGCTACCCATGTCTTCAATCCTTCCAAGGTTGATGTAGAAAAGGAAATCCTCGCTATGACCGATGGATACGGCTGCGACATCTACATCGAAGCAACGGGGCATCCTTCCAGCGTTATCCAGGGATTAAAGGCGATAAGAAAACTCGGTACTTTCGTGGAGTTCAGCGTATTTTCGGGTCCTACTAGTGTTGACTGGTCAATCATCGGCGACCGAAAAGAACTTGATGTTTTGGGTTCCCATCTGAGTCCCTATTGTTTCCCCTTTGTTATTGAAGGAATTGCAAAGAATACGCTGAAAACCGACGGGATGATCAAAACCACCTTTAAACTGGACGAATGGGAAAAGGCTTTTGAGTATGCTTCCGGCAAATACGGTGATTTCAAGGTGGCGTTTATACCATGATACCCTAGTACGACGAAATCGAAAAGATCACTACCGCCAGGGGAATTAAAATATACCGTAGTTACGCGGGTCATTATTTTACTTCCCTGGAAATGATGGGAGCGCCTTTAACCGCGATAAAACTTGATGACGAACTTAAACAGCTGGTTGATAGGTTCTGCTACAGCATGGGGTTCAAACAAAAACGTGGTACGGGAATCGGGATGTGTATGACGGCCAATCGAACGTTCCCTATTGAGCAATAACGGCGTGGAAATAATCGCCATAGAAGCGGATACCATGAAATAACAGAGTCAAGCCGCTGCGTTACCTCCAGGTCATGAAACCGTATTATAAAGTATCCAGCTTGTATGGTTACATGACCCTCATCTCAACTTTTTTAGCTGCTTCTGAGTCAAAAAGGCTTAACCTGAGCATTGCAGTGAACAATGAAACCTTGACTTAGTTCGTTTTATAAGGTTACTCTTAATAAATTTCTATTTTTACTCAAGCTTTAAAAGAGCTTAACTGGTAATGTCGTTATAAGGAGAACCGCATGATAGTTCTTGTTATCCTTCCTGACCCGCCCATCACGATAACGTTGATTTTGTATCAAAGAACTAAGGAAGATTCTGATGAAAGATAAAAAACCATCTTTCGCCTTTTTGTTTACTACGGTTTGTTTGGCCATCATCATGGTAATCACTCTAACCTTGTCCCTGTTCTTCTTTATCAGTTTTCGCCGCTTTTCTTATACTCAAATGGAAAAAATGACCCGGGAAAACATTACCCGTCTGAGCGACCGGATCGGGGCTATCATTACCTCCCACGTTAGCCTCCTGGAACATACGGTTATTGGCGCAGTCCCCGCTATGCGCCAAGCAACGGTCGATAGAGATGCCCTGAGCAGGTATTTTGACGAAATCCAGGCAACCCTGGATAACGTGATGATGATCTATGCCACCAATAACCTCCGCTGGAATGGTCCGGGAGGTTTTTGCGCGGCAAGTAATCGCTGGATCCCCAGTCAGGACTGGAATAACCTTGAACGTTCCTGGTATCAGGACGCCAAGAA